>MFMW01000019.1:0-8469 GCA_001783595.1 Candidatus Kuenenbacteria bacterium RIFCSPHIGHO2_02_FULL_39_13
AAATATATTACGTTTTTGAATTATGCTCATCATAAAACTAAATTAACTCTTTTTTTGTTTAACGCCCAGCAACCAGCCCATCTTGGCCATCCTTTCCACTTTTAAAAGCCGCATAAAACTTCTGGTAATAATAATCGCGCTGAACATTGAAATAATAATGCCAATGCCTAGTGTCATGGCAAAGCCCTTGATGACCGAACTGCCAAACCAATATAAAACTAGACAGGTTAAGAGCGAGGAAAAATTAGAATCCCTGATTGAAGTCCAAGCTCGTTTAAATCCTTCTTCAACAGCATGAGCATAAGCGCGGCCGGCTCTTAACTCTTCTTTAAATCTTTCAAAAATAAGCACATTGGCGTCAACCGCAATGCCGACGGAGAATATAAATCCGGCCATACCAGCCAAGGTTAAAGTAACTGGCATTACCTTAAAAATCACCAGCACCACCAAGGTGTAGATAGCCAGTGCTATGACAGATAAAAATCCTGGTAAGCGGTAATATAAAATCATAAAAATTGCCACGGCCAAAAGACCATATAAACCAGCAATTAAACTGTCGCTGATTGATCTCTGGCCCAATGACGGTCCGACTGTTTGCTGCGAGATAAGGCTAATGGGCACTGGCAATGCCCCGGCGTTTAATCTTTGCACCAAAGTCTTGGCTTCCTGCAAATTAAACCTGCCGGTGATGACTGCCTGGCCGCCAGTGATTTTTTCATTGACATTGGGCACGGATATGGGTGTGCCATCTAAAAAAATCGCTACCGGCTTAGCCACATTTCTACCGGTAATCTCTTCAAAAAGCTTGGCTCCCTGATCATTAAACTCAAGGCTTACTTCAGGATCTCCGGTATTATTATCATAATTTACATAAGCTTTTTTCAAATCTTTCCCCGACAGTTCCGTGTTTTTCCATTCATCAGCCAACGGCAAAATATCATTGGCAGTTTTCGTTTTGATTAAGATATGGCTTGATAATACCTCAATATTATTATTAAGGTCAATGTTAACATCAGCCACTTTTTCCCCTGACAAATCAGTGGCTTCAACTGTTGCCTCTGGCTGATCAGATTTTATCTGCCTCTGATCAATTTTTTTAATAATATGATAGCCAAAATCAGTCTTGACTGGTGCTGTTGTAATTTGACCGACTGATAAATTTTCAAATAAAGCATTGTCAAATTGCGGCACAAAAGTCCCTTCTGCTGCCCAGCCCAAATCGCCGCCTTTGTCGCGGCTGCCTAGATCTTCAGAAAATTCTCTGGCTAAATTCTCAAAATTTTCACCAGCCAATGCCCGTTGATTGATTTCTTCAGCTTTTTTCAAAGCCTGCTGATTATAATCATCCAATTCCTTTTGCTGTTCCACGGTTAATTCTTGTTGACCGCCATACTCCGGATTTTGCTCTTTAAATTCCAAAAGCGGCGTTTCGCCAATCATGGCAATTGCCTGATTAACATCTTTTACTCCGGCTAATTCAACAATTATCCGATAATCAGCCAGCCCACTCTTATTCGTCTGCACCACTGGCTCGCTCACCCCAAAGGCATTAACTCGCCTTTCAATGACATCACGCACGCCTTCTACCGCGCTCTCCCTGTCATCAGACTGGATTTGCGAGGTATCGGCGTCATATATTAAGTGCGTGCCGCCTTTAAGGTCAAGCCCCAAATGATAATCAAATTTATTCCAAAAACTTCTGCCGGGCAGCCAGTCAGGCACGTTTAAACCAGCCCCTGCTTCTTGCAAAGGACTGGCATGCCAATCAGCCAGCGCTGAAAAAAGCGCCAGCATGATTATAAAAAATATTGTTAAATTTAATCTTTTGCGGCTAAATGAGGCCATTTAATTTAGCTATTACAAAAATAAATCCACTGGGATTTTAACTATATTATAAGATTATAATATTTAAAATTATTAGTCAACCTATTTTATAATACCACTTATACCACGCGATAAAACTCTTAACCCCGTCTTCTACTGACCATTGCGGCTCATAATCTAAAAATTTCTTAGCCTTTTCCAGGTCAGCCAATGTTTCCTGAACTTCGCCTTTTTGCATTGGCAAATAATTTTTAATTGCTTTTTTCCCAAGATTCTTTTCAATCAGCTCAATATAATATTCCAACTCCACCACCCTATTAGCTGCCAAATTAATTATCTCTTGGTCAAAATCTCGCTCTATTGCTTTTACCGTGCCGTCAACAATATCATCAATATAACTAAAATTCCTTGTCATCTTGCCTTGATTATGCACATTTATCGGCTCGCCTTTGACAATCGCATCAGTAAATAAAAACATAGCCATATCAGGACGGCCCCATGGCCCATAAACAGTAAAGTAACGCAATCCTATCACCTTCATACCATACAAATTTCTGTAAGTTACAGCCAGCAACTCTGTGGCTTTTTTAGTTGCCGCGTAAAGTGATAAAGGATTATCTACAGGATCTTTCTCTGAAAAAGGTGTTTTAGTATTACCGCCATAAACTGATGAGGAAGACGCATAAATAAAACGGGGAACTTTAAAATCCTTGGCCAGCTCTAGCATATTCAAAGTCCCGCCAATATTTGTTTCATGATAGGCAAACGGATGCGTTAAAGAATATCTTACTCCGGCCTGTGCTGCTAAATGGACAATAATATCTATATCATTTTCAGTAAATATTCTTTTCAAACCTTCATAATCGCGGATATCAATAGAATACAGCTTGTATTTATAATTATTCAGCAAATATTTAAGGCGGTCTTTTTTTAATTTTGGATTGTAATAACTGTTGAAATTATCAACAATAATAATCTCATAGCCCATTGCTACTAACTTTTTAGCCAGCGCGCTGCCAATAAAACCAGCGCCGCCAGTGATTAAAATAGTCATATAGTTGAATTATTTGATAAATTAGCTATACTGAACTTATAATAAGTTTAGCAAAACTATGTCCAAAAAGCAAAAAATCCTCTATCTGGCTACCCTGGCTGAATGGGGCGGGGCGCAAACATATATTTTTGATCTAGCTACCAGTCTTCGTAATAAATATGACATCCTGGTTGCTCTGGGCGGCAAGCAGAACGGGGAATTAATCAAAAGGCTAACCAAGCTGAATATTCCTGTTTATTATTTAGAAAACCTGCAGCGATCAGTTAATTTCTACCGCGACTGGTTAGCTTTTTGGAACATTGTAAAACTTTTAAAGCAAACCAAACCTGACATTGTCCATCTCAATTCCAGCAAAGCTGGCTCACTCGGCGCTTTGGCCGCTAAATGCTGTAAAATCAAAAAAGTGATTTATACTGTCCATGGCCTAGTGCTCAATGAGCCGCTAACACTGCCTAAAAAAATATTTTACTGGCTGGCTGAATGGCTGTCAGCTAAATTTAAAAATAATCTTATTTGCGTCTCGGAATATGATAAAAAATCCCTGCTCAAATATAAAATCAGCCGGCCTAAAAAAATCGTGGTGATTCACAACGGCCTTGACTTAAAAAACCTAAGATTTTACTCCAAGGAAGATGCCCGCCAAAGACTTTATAAAAGATTGTACAATCCCAATTTAACAATGGAGCAATGGAGCAATGGAGCAATGATTGGATGTATTGCTAATTTTTACCAGACCAAAGGTCTGATTTATCTGATTGAAGCAGCTAGAGAAATTAAAGACAATAATATTAAATTTATCATTATCGGCGATGGGCCGGAAAGAAGAACATTAACTGAATTAATTGAAAATTATAAATTAAATGACTCTGTCTATTTGCTCGGCATAATTGACGGGGCGGCGCAATATTTAAAAGCCTTTGATATTTTTGTTTTGCCGTCAATCAAAGAAGGTTTGGTCTATACCCTGATAGAAGCTCGCGCCGCCGGCCGGCCGATCATTGCCACTAATGTCGGCGGCAACCCAGAAATTGTTGAACACAATAAAAACGGCTTGCTTGTAGCGGCCAAAGATTTTAATGCTTTGGCTGAAAATATTATTAATTTACTGCAAAATAAGCCGCTGCTAGAAAAATTCAGCAATAACAATCCTGAAACTGCTAAAAAATTTGACTTTTCCAGAATGGTTGAAGAAACTGAAAAAATTTATCAATAGAACCCCAGCAAAAACATCATCAAATACTTGTCATTGCGAGCGAACGGAGTGAGCGTCGCAATCCCGTTGTTAATGCTATTCAACACTGGATTGCGACGTCGTCGCTTCGCTCCTCCTCGCAATGACAGTATTATTCGAGATTGCGACGTCGTCCCCCGATGGTCATCGGGGGACTCCTCGCAATGACAAATGGGCAGGTTTATACGACTATTTTAGCGAAAACTGATACACCCTAAAAGCCGCTTGACCCAGGTGGTTTTTTATTTCCTGATACTTCACCCCTTGTCCATCAAGCATTTGAGCCAGCTTAGTAGACGTCTGGCGATGTTCAGAATTTAATTTTTTCGGGTCAACCAGAGATTCATCTACCCCATAAATAAAATAATAATTTTTTATTCCCAGCTCTGAAAAATATTTAATGGGATCAGCCACTCCCAAAGTTTTTGCCTGCTCTGATAAAGGCGCCAGCGGCAGCCCGTAATAATTTATATACTTTCTAAAATACCAATTGTGCGCAAACCAGTTGAGTGAGTCGTCAAAAAAATATATTAAACCGTAATGATCAGCATAATCAATCGCCCTAATGTCAATGTCTTTTAATCTTTTGGGCCTTTGCAAATCCAGATCGTTGATAAAAACTTCATCTCTCAAATATTTATCCAGCTTATTAAAACCAAATTTTTTAGCTCCCAAATTTTCTTGGCTGTACAATAAAAAATTTCTAGTCAGCGGTCTGGTTAAAAAATTAGAATTAATATTGTAAGCCAGCTCCCATGAAAATATTATGGCCATTAAAATAAATCCCCACACCTTCCTACTGGGTATTAAACCCCGCAGGAAGGATTTGAAGCCGCCATTCATTCCTGCGGCAAGACCGCATGGTGTTCTGGAAGGTGTGGGGATAAATAATATTTTCTGATTAATTTTAAAACTGGCTTCGGCTAATAAAACTCCAATCAACAGGACGATAAATGGCATCAAAATAATCAAAAATCTAGAGCCTGCTCCGGCCAAAGCCAGTAAAATAAAAGCGCTTGCCAAACCGGCTAAAAAAACAAAATATTTTTCACGCTCGCCTCTTATTATTTTATATATATTATAAATAATCGCAGTTAAAAATAATAACCACGCTGGCAGCGACATTACTTGCAATAAATTATTAAAAATTGATTTTAAGCCATGAAAAAAATTCGGGCTTATCTCGCGGTTTCTCAAACTAAAAAAATCATCCGTTTCCTGGCCTAAAAACGATGCTAAAGCCGCGTCAAAATGCCCTCTTGTCTGATACAGGCCGATATTATAAATAATCACCGGTGATAAAATTAATATAAAAATCAAGCAAGCTAAATATAATTCTTTCCTTTTAAACACTTCTCTTCTAAAAAATAATAAGTGCGCCAAAAAAGCCACTGGCAAAAAAACAGCCGTGTATTTGGACATTAAAGCCAGACTAAAAAAAATAAATAATAAATATAAATATTTATTATTATCCGTCTTAATAAATTTAACCCAAGAATATACGGCCAGCGCGATAAATAAAACCTCTACCCCTTCTAATAAACCGCTGCCAGCGCCATAAGCGGCCAATGACATAATAGCCATTAAAAAACAGGCTAGATAACCAGCCTTTTTTGAATGTAATTCTTTGCCAATCAAAAAAACAAAATATAGCGAGCTTAAAAAAGAAAACACAAACGGCAGTCTTGCTCCGACTGGATTATCTCCAAAAATACTGAAAAATACTTTTTGCACCCCAAAAACCAAGGGCGGCGCGTCGTGAAAGCTCAAATTCGCCCACCAAGGAATATGACCAAACCACTGAAACGGCGTTGTTTGCCCATCTGTTGCCAGATAATCATGCCAGCCCAAAGCGCGAAATGAATAAAGCGCGTCATCACTCACTAAATCAACAGCGCTAATATTCCAAACCCATAAAATGAAGGCGAATAATAATATGGCCAATAATTTTTTATCTAATTTCATTCTTCTTATTATATTTTATACCAGTTATGCTAATTATTTTTCGCTCGGATTAGCAAATTTTCTTCTGCGGAACTCGCTCGCTTCGCTCACTCAAACAGTCCTCGTGCGAAAATTTGCTAATCCCTCGCTTCAACTCGCTTCAAAATGCTTCTATTTTATTATAACACAACCCTGTCCCAATGCAGAGCATCAGGACAGGGTTTATAAATTTTTACCAGCTAAAATTCAGCAAGCTATTATATACTCTTATCCGCAGTAATTGTCGGACTAAATGTCTTTTCCGTTTCCTGATTATATTCCGCGCTGCTAGTTAAATCGCTGCTAAAAGCATAGCTTGAATAAAAAGCGTCATTCACGTCATCAATGTGCTTATTCCAGTTCACCCCGTATAATTCAGCGGCCATGGCTTCGTCTTTTAGTTTGCGCAGCACTCCGCCTTGAGTGACGGCGTAAACGTCAACCGTGGTCGCAAAAATTACCATTCTTGTGCCCGGCCGATAAGTTACCAGCCCGCCAATGGGCAGTTTAGCCATATCCTCGTCAGTAATGGTTTTTACTCCGCTAAAATCATTATACCAAGAATAATACACTTTTTCATTAGGGAATACATAGCGCTGGCTGTCTTCGCCTAAATAGTAGACAGCGGTTTTGCTCTTAATCTTAACTAGACTGCCAGGCGCTGTGCCGTCAATTTTAACCACTTTTATCTCTTTAGCAGTTACGTCAGCTTTGCTGTCAACTATTCTATTAAGCGTTATTTTCATATCACGATAACCATCACCGTCAATATCCACATTTTTTGATTTGCCTGCCATTAAGGTAAAAACCAGCGCTTCTGAAGAAACAGTAATTGTGGCCTGATTGCCGGTAATATTCTGAACTTGGATACTATGGCTGCCAGCCGCGCCGCCAGTTGCTGTGCTTAAGGTAAAACTGCCAGTAGCGCCATTGCCCATCAGCGCGTTTATGCCCTTAGTTGTTACCGCACCCAGATTGCCAGCTGCTCCAGCGCCAATATTGGAAGTTATTTCTCCTGTGCCTGTGCTTTCATCAGCTGGAGTTTCTGCGGCTGGTGTAGCAGGCGGAGGTGTACCGCCGCCGCCAGGACTAGCGGTTGTGCCGCTACCTGGATTAGAGGTGGGTTTGTTAACAGCATCGCACAAAGTGGCATTAGGCGTAAAAGTGATGGTCTTATCGCCCAAGCCGCTAGCTACACTGAATATCACTTGAGAGCTGCCTGATGAACATAATACCTCGGCAGACTGGTCATTGCTAAGAGTATAGCGATCGCCGGAAGTCAAAGTAATACTACCGCCAGCAGACACGGTAAATGCCACAGAACCAGTCTCAACTGTCATTGAGCTATAGGTGCTGCTGCTTTCCAATGTCAGGTTCATAGACGGGCTTGTTAAAGAAATGGTGGTATCGTCCTCCACAGTTACATCATTAGCCGCCATTACATAACCCGGCAGCATAAATACGCTCAAAGCCACAATAAGTAAAATGTATTTTAATTTTCTCATAATTCTATTAAAATTATTTGAATGATTTTCCCCAGCGACCTTTTGCCTGAATATTATTTAATTCTAAAGAAAGGGGAAAATATAAATAGGTTAGCACTCTACCTGACAAATCAATAACCCATTCTCGGTGCCCCGATGGTCATCGGGGCACCTTAAGCTTTTCAAAAAATAAAAGAAAAGAAATAAATTAAATCTTGGTTTATGATGTCGGTGAATTTGACAACAATATATAATAAGGCGTAGTCCCAATCAGAATTCTTAAGGTCGCATCTGTTGAAGGAGTAGTGTTGGTGTCAAATATATTACCAGCATTATCAGTTAAACCTTTGATTATCATAAAATAACCATTATCTTCCCAATCATCTGTGGCAGTTTGATCACCTGAAACCTGGAACCATTGCATAGCCACCGGATTGCCGCCAGTTGTACCGCCTGTTTGCGTCACTAATTCATACTCGGCCACTCCGTAACTGCCGGTAGTCAATGCTGTGGCTGGTAATTGCATTTCAGCTAAAACAGCGGAACCCAAACCAGTCACCCCACCACCAGTGCCAATATTAAAATAACCTTTCAAAGCATTAGCCCAACCGCCTAATTGAACAGCGGTAGTTAGCTCAAATTCTGCTCTTCCGCCTACTCCGCCAACGCCGGTCATAGTGTGTATCATATGAATAGGACGCACACTATTGCTTGCATCTGTTGAAGCACTAGTTACATTAATGTCAATTACATGATCATCATATGCTGCTAAAGTTAATTTAGTGCCAGAAGTTCCTAATTGAATGGCAGTCGTAGTGTATCCGCCGGTAAAGGTAAGACCAGTGGCGGCTGTGCCCATAGTTAAAGTGCCTTCAATGCCAGCATTGCCTCCA
>MFMW01000019.1:8627-8710 GCA_001783595.1 Candidatus Kuenenbacteria bacterium RIFCSPHIGHO2_02_FULL_39_13
AACAGAATTACCACCGATGTGCGAAGTACCCTGGGTATTTAAGGAGGTAGTAGATGAAGCATAACCAGCAGTAACCATATCAC
>MFMW01000019.1:8792-13815 GCA_001783595.1 Candidatus Kuenenbacteria bacterium RIFCSPHIGHO2_02_FULL_39_13
ACCTTCAATAACAGAATTGCCACCGATGTGCGAAGTCCCCTGGGTATTTAAGGAGGTAGTAGATGAAGCATAACCAGCAGTAACAATGTCACCAGTGGTACCGCTAACTGTAAAATTAGTAGTATCAACTGTGATTCCGCCGTTAGCGGCCAAAGCGCCGGTTAAAGTGCTGGTACCTTCAATAACAGAATTGCCACCGATGTGCGAAGTCCCCTGGGTATTTAAGGAGGTAGTAGATGAAGCATAAGTGGTAAAAGTCGCATTGCCAGTTACACCCAAAGTGCCGCCCACAGAAACATTGTTACCAACTGTGGTAGTGGCATTAGCGGCTACAACAGCTCCTCCGACAATTACTGCCAGGGCAACCACGATAACCGCGATATTTTTATTAATATTTTTTTTCATAATTTTTCTAACTTTGATTTAATTTAAGTACTTATTTATTTGTTTCAACCTTTAATAATTTAAAAAATAAATACTTATTTATTACTTATTAATTATTAAACAAATCGACCTTTAATTTTTTTTAAAAATTAAAAAGAAGTGCAAAAAACACTTCTTTCAATCAATTAATGGTTTAAGAAATAAAAGTTTAACTAAATGCGTAAAAATTTCCCTGATATTGAGCATGGAATCAAGGGTTTAATTATCCACAGTTCAATTATAACACAAAATTATCTAAAAGAGAATGATTCAACTTTTCTGTGGATAAGTAAGTGAACACGGAAATTCAAATTACTCCTCTTCAGCGCCCATACCCTGTATCTCTTTCACCTTTTCAATCACCTCCTCATTCCCAGGCTCCAGTTGCAGAACTGCTCTGTAATTTGCCAAAGCCAAATCATATTGTTCTGAAAACTCATAAATCACTGCCCTTAAATAATAAGCGATCGTATAATTATTTTTTAACTTAACAGCAACGTCCAAATTTTCCAAAGCGCTGTTCAGATTTTGTTCATAAAATGTTTGGAGTTTATTTTTGTCCTCTTCTTTAATATCTGTTTGTTGAGATTGGCCACGAGCGCTTTTAGCCAAATTAAAATTAATATTGGCTAAATTAAACAAAATAGACGGATTTTTGGGGTTTAATTCTTTGGCTTGAAGATAATTTCCGATGGCCAATTGATAGGCGTTAGCATCTAGCACGGTTAGATTAGAGTAAACTCTGGCTGCCTGCTCCCAATTTTGGCTATTTTTCGGATTAACTTCAATCATTTTTTTTAATACCATCTCAAGCTGACTAACCGCCAGTTGCGTTTCCGACTGTTTTTGCTCTGGAGTTAATAATTGGCTGGATTGAATTTGGCTAATTTTTATTAGATAGACCTCTGATAATTCCCTTAAATATAAATCATTGGCAGTATCAATGTCAGAAGCTTTGGTTAACAAATTAATGGCAGAATCAACATTAAAATCCTTTTGCATTACCATTTTGATAGCCTGGCTATAATCAACCGCTCCAACATATTTTTTGCCTGAATAAAACAAACCAATAACCGAACAGGCAATAATTACAATGCCCAGCAGCATAATAAAAAACGCCTGCTGCGGAGATTTGGTAAATATAATTTCTTTTCTCTTATTACTAGCGGCAGCTACCCACAAGCCCAAAATTAAAAAACTGGCAAAGAGCAAGGTAAAATCAACTGAATACAAAAACCAAGCTAACAAAAAATAAAAGCCAGCTATTAAAACAGCCGACTGGATATAAGTATGGTCAGCTTGATCATTCTCTTCTCGCGCTAGAATGACCGTTCTGAAAGCGCTATATAAAAAAGATATTATTATTAATAAAAATCCAATTAACCCCAAAACGCCAAATTCAACCAAAAAAGTGCCTAAAGCGTATTTCCCCTGGCTAAATCTAGTCTGCCAAAAAGGGCCTTGCGCAATACTTTCTGGCTGATGCAAAACATATTGATATTCAAAAGTGGCCGGCCCGGAGCCAACAATAAAATTTTTAAATGACTCTTTAAAAGTATTAAGAGCGATGCCGTGCGTGCTTTGATTATTTAAAGTAATTAAATTTGGCAAGTGAAACCGTTCTGCCAAAGGCAGTTTAATTACTATTAAAATAGCGGCTAAAATAAAAATTACTGCTGGTAAATAAACCAGTTTTAAGTCTATTCTTTTTACCCCGTCAAATTCCACGTCTTTTTCAGGCGAATGTTCTTTTAATTTCAGCCAGATAACAATGATCATGCTTAAAGCAACTGCTAGCCAAATAGGCTTAAAGTCAATAATTATCAAACTGATTAAAAATAAAATCAAAGCCAGATAGCCTGATAATTGATAAAATTTATTTTTAAATATTTTTGAATTGCCCAATAAAAAAATCAGCCAGGCAATAACTCCGCCCAAATAAACGGCCATTGCCCAGACAGAACCAATTAAATTAAAACCAGCGGCTTGAGCAAAATCCCAAGGCAAAACTGAACCGAAAAATAATTGGATTAAAAATAATAAATTAACCAGCGCGCTGCTAATTAATAAAAATATCAAAGCTTTAATAATATCCTTGTCTTGATCAAAAACATTACTAACCAAAAAAAAGATAATAATGTATAAAATAAAATTTAGACTGGATTCAGCCGATATCGCCGACCAAAAACTATACGCCCTGGCGCCTGAAAATATGGTTGAAGCAGCCAAGACAGCCAACAAAATCAAAACTGCGCTGGATAACTTTGTCCAATTTAATTTTAATTCACCAGATTTAATAACATTTATCAGCCATAAAATCAAGGCTAAAAAACTTAAAACTAACAATAAAACGTGTTTATTCCATGCCAAGGGAAAAACAGTTACTGGCAGGAAAAAAACTGGCAAAAGAAAAATCGTCGCGTAAAGTAGGGTGCTAATGATTTTTTTCAACATAATTTAGGCATTAATCTTATGCTTATAGCTTACAATAAATGAAAATAAATGTAAATACGCAAAATCTCTTATTTTTTAAACTCCCCGCTATAGATCTTCTTAATAAAATCATCAACCTGCTTATCCAACTCGGCATTCCGGCCTAATAATGTCTTAATCAGTTCCTCCGCTTGCTTATTTTCTCCCTTTTCCGCGTAAAATATGGCTAAACTTGAAGTATATTCAACCTTTTCAGGATTAATTTTAATCAATTTATCTAGGGCCGCCACTAATAAATCTTCCCGGCCAGCTTTTTTATAAAGCGGTAAATAACGCACTAAAGTACTTTCCAGCTCAAAAAAATCTTGCTCAACCAGTTCCATTTTTTGCCGCGTTGTTTGTTCAAGCTGCTTATCGCCTTTTAACAGCGCCACTGCGTAAACATTAACATAAGTATCAATCACCCCAGGATTTAAAGCCACTGCTTGTTGAAAATTTTCCAGCGCCTTGTCATAATCCTTTTTTAAAACATACGCCTCGCCTATTTGATAATAAGTATGCGCTCTTCTTGGCGCCAACTCAATCATTTTTGGCCCCAGATCAATTAATCTGTCCAATCTGGCAATATCATATTTATATGAATTCAAATAAAGCTGTGACAGGTTGTAATAATGCCTGATTTCCGCAGGATCTTGTTCAATGCTTTTTTCCATCTCCGCAATCGCCTTGTCAAACATTGGCGCCGCTTCATAATCCGGCAAACTTTTTGCCTGGTTGCGCACAAAAATCGCGAATTCCCGGGCAATTTCAAAACGGGTAAAATTTTTATTATTATCCAGCGCCTTTAAAAAACTGTCATAAGCCTGCTTGACATATCCCTCCTCACTGGCATAAGCAACTGCAGTAAAAATTTTCTTGTTTTCCCTAATCGCCTTAACATTTATGACATACCCCCAATAAATAAATAATAAAACAAATATGCCCAATATTGCCAGCTTGCCATAGCCAAAATTTATTTCTTTTTCTCTCTTTTCTCTAGCTAAAGCAATATTATTCGTAAATCCTAAAACTGCCACGAATAAAATGTAAGTCGCCAAAGTATCAAAAACAAACATATTGGCCAGTGTGTAGCCGATTATTAGACTGATAAAAATATTACTTGTCAAAATGCTCAATCTCTTGCTTTTGAACAGATAAAATAAAACCAAGCCAAGAAGCCCGAAATATGCCAGCACGCCCAAAATTCCCTGGGTAACCAAATATTCAAAAAATACGCTGTGCGCTTTGTCAAACCAGATGCGCGAGCCATTGTCCACATATATCTCCGGCGGAAAGTATTTAGAAAAAGCGTAGCCGTAATTTTCCGGCCCCCAGCCCAAGATTGGCCTTTCTTTAAACGCCTGGTATGATGAACGCCAAGCTGCTAAACGAGTTTGGACAGTATAGTTCTTAAGTGAAATTGTGGTTACTCTTTGCAAAGTTCCATTATTTTGAATCAAACTCGTATTTCTCATGCCATAAGCCAAGCTAGACAATATTATGATTAATGCTAAAGCTGCCGCGCTGATCTTTTTAATCCCGGTGTTTTTGCTTCTAAAAACAGTCAAGCCGGCCAAAACTATCAAACCAAAAACAAGGCCGACCACTGCGCCGCGCGTTTGGGTTAAAAATATTACCCAAAAATTTAAAGCTAAACTAATGCCATAAAAAATCCGCCAGCCAATAGTTTTATCTTTGGTTAATAAATAAAAGGCCAAAAATACATTAATCAGGGCATAACTTCCCAAATACGCCGGATTGCCCAAAGTTGATGACATTCTTGTGCCAGTGGTGCTGATTGCTTGAAACAAACCAAAATCCTGCATCAAACCATAAGCAATCACCAGCAGGCTTGTGGCCAGATTTATTCTGAATAGCCAGCGCCATTCCTTAGCGCTCTTAAAGGTAAAAATAAGCAGGGAAAAATAAACAAATAAATAGATTAAAAACAGCGCGCCATCAGCCCGTTCAATATTGCTCCAAAAACTTCTGGTAAAATTAACGCCAAAAAATGCCGTGGCCAAAGACACCGCCACCAAACCTAAAAACATCCACCAGATTGGGGAGGCATAATACTTGATTTTTTTAGCCAAAAGCGCGTAAATTCCAAAAACAATAAGCCCGGCAA
>MFMW01000019.1:13842-14853 GCA_001783595.1 Candidatus Kuenenbacteria bacterium RIFCSPHIGHO2_02_FULL_39_13
TGGCAGTTACAAAAGGATAATAAAAATAATGATAAAAAACAATGGGCGTCACCATTACCGCCATCAAAACCCACTGCAATATTTTATCAAGAATATTAGTTGTTTTATAACTTGTCATAAATTTAATCTCCCCCTCCTTTCTAAGGAGGGATGCCCCGATGTAAATCGGGGCAGGGTGGTAAAATTTATCAATGTTCATACCCCTCTGTCCCTCACCTTTTCCCAAAAGGTGAGTGGACACCTCCCCTTAGAAAGGGGAGGAGAATATAAAATGGTTGAACTGTCAGTGTTATTGCAATCTGGCTTTTAAACTAAAATCCTCCGGATGTTGAGCAATCCAATTTTCAATCACCGCAGAGGCTTGATCGCGCCGATCTAAACTTATCAAATAATTAATTAATTCCGTCAGATAATCTTTCCTGTCCGGATTGTTTGCCATTCCATCTTGTAAAACAGCGATTGCCTTATCCGCATCATCAAACACATAACGATAGAGCTCATAAAATCCATAATAAATCTGAAAATCATGCTTTTCCCGCTCCAAAGCAATTTTATAATACTTTTCTGACTTTTCTTTATCAACGACAAATGATTTGTACAAATCCCCTAAATTAGCAGGCGAAATACTGTTACCCGAATAAATTTCAGTAAACCAAGTCCAAATTTTAATCGCCCGGTCATAATCACCGATTAATTTCTGCACAGAAGCAATTTCCAGCCAGGCATAAAAATTAGCGTTATCTTCATTAGCCAGCCCATCCTCTTTATTCTGGCTAATGGTATTTTTGGCATTGGTAAATCTCTTAAATGCCTGGTCTTTTTGATAATCAGACAAATTGTCAAGTTTGACTTCAAAGATTACCAGCTCTTCGGGGTTGATTTCCATTATCACTTTTTGTCCTGATCCATTATCCGGAGCTTTAGAAAAATAAAACCAAGCTCCTGCTCCTCCACCAATAATAACAATAAAAACAATAATTATAATTATTAATTTTTTATTCATAATTCATA
>MFMW01000019.1:14884-15640 GCA_001783595.1 Candidatus Kuenenbacteria bacterium RIFCSPHIGHO2_02_FULL_39_13
CCTCACCTTTTTTCAAAGGTGAGGGGTTTGCAATTTCAGCTAACTTCTATCAAACTTATTCTATTTAATTAAGATTAAATAGATTTAGCAGATGAAGTTGTTGTCAATAGTCCGCCAACCAAGTAACCGTTCATCCATTCTACCGTGGTAGTAGCCGTGGTAGAAGTGTTGCCGTATGACAAATCTGACCAGATGAAGTCATCATCGTCAACAGCATCAACAGCCGCCGCGTTCAAGGTATAGGTAGTAGCAGCCAGCGCGTCATCGCCTGTCACAGAAGTGCTGATACCATTAGACACATTGCTTGTGTAATTAGTAACCGTGGCTTTCAAAGTATAAGTCTTTGAAGAACCAGCAGCGATTTCTCTCATTCTACCGCCAAGCGCGCCGCCATTGTTAAAGTAGACTTCAAGCAATTCTCCGCCAGAACCATCGTGCAAGAAGCTCTTTAAAATACCAGTCGCCGCCGTAGTGTTTTCAGTGGCTACTAGGGTAGTGCCTTCATACACCTGGAAGCTGGATGTCTTGACAGTGGTTGTGGCCACGCTAAATGTCATCTTGTACAAACCAACGGGGCCCTTTGAATCCGCGGCCACAGTCACGTCAATCAAATCATAATTTGAATTGCCAGTCACAGAATCACCAGTAGCGGCAACAGTAACTGTCGGCTTGGATTTGACTGCAGCATAGCTGGGGAATGTCAAGGTAGCGGATGTCGGGGTAACAGTCTGACCAGAAGCGCCTTTAACAGTCATG
>MFMW01000019.1:15647-38195 GCA_001783595.1 Candidatus Kuenenbacteria bacterium RIFCSPHIGHO2_02_FULL_39_13
TGTTAATAGTCGGCGTAAATCCTTCCAGCGGGTTAGCGCTGGTAGAAGCGCCGCTCTCATCAACTAAACCGGTATCAGCCTTAAGCGTCAACTCTTTTTCAGTGTTAACCGGAATAGTATATGGAGCGCTTTCCATATTAAACAACAAGGCAGCGGCATTGGACGAAGTAATGGTGGCTACAGCAATTTGAGCCGCGCCATCATACAAATACAAGGAAGTCAATTCATCAGTGCCACCGCTATTATAGCTGGCGAAGTCAACATATACTTGCTCAATCTTGGCATCCTCATACAATGCTTTGGCTTTGAACTTGCCTATAACAAGACCGCTGGTACTGCCTGCTACAAAACTATCTTCCAGCTCATCACTTCTGGTTAGGGTCATACCGCCGGCAGTCTGGATAGTCATTGTTTGGCCATCGCTGTAAGTATAAGTTTCGGTAGCATCTTCACCATTACTATCTTTAGAAGTTACAGTACAGCCAGATTGCAAACCAATGGCAAAAGTCTCATTAGCTGATGGCGTAGAAGCGACATTAGCTGTAATCTTCAATGTCTTGACAGTGCCCTTGGTAATTTTAACTACTGGGCTGAAAGTCCAGGTAGTGGTAACTGAAGCGCCAGCTGTGGTTGAAGTCGGATCAGGATCATTGGTCAAAGTCAATTCCTTGGTACCGTCATAAATCTTCAAACCGGAAATTTCTGATGGACTATTGCCGCTGGCCGTGGTGTGAATAACAGTCTTTAATTGGCTGATAGAAATATCATCACCAGAAGCTGAAGCATCAAACTGGATATTAGCGAATACTACGCCATTAGTGCCGCGAATAATCGTAGCAGCCGCTGGTTGAGTAGAAGCGCTGACCGAGACGCTAGCCGCTTTAATAGTCAGGGTGGCGGAATTCTGATAACTGGCCGGGGTAGCGGTAATGGTATTACCAGTTACCTGACCAGTAGCTGTGACATCAGTATCAGGATCAATGGAAGCCACGATGGTATCATTGTTGGCAAAATCTGAATTCAAGTTAGCTTTCAAGCCAAGCTTATAAACACCAACTGGCAAAGAAATCGTATCAGTGGAACTAACACCACCAGTTAGAAATTCCCCGCCTATAGCATCGGCCGAACCGGTTAAACCAACGCCTGTCTCTTTATTGTAGAAAACAGCGCCGGTAATGTCAGCCATCTTGCCTGTGCCTGTGCCTGCAACGGTCAATAATCCTTCAATATTGGTAATGTCAACGCCTTCACCTTTAACAGTAACAAGCCATTGGCCTAATTGCACGCCATTTTGACCTTCAGCAATATTTTTGGCTACAAAAGTTGCGTCTGGTTCAATCTTTAAAGTGCCATTGCCAATAGTCTGATTTATGGTGTTATTGACATAAGGCTGTGAAGTCACAGCGGTAGTCAAAGCACTTTCAGAATAAAAAGCCGGCGTGCGGTAAGTATTATAAGTCAATGTCTTAACCACGACATCAGTATTTCTGTAAATATCAAGCTGAATAGTTCTTGAAGAACCGCTGTCTACGACCAAAGCTTTAACCATTAAATCTTTGGTTTTGGATTTGCCGATTTTGAAAGGCGTGCTGAAAACAAATTGAACATATTTATCAACCTGCGGAGCAGTGGCTAAAACTGTGCCGTCAGCTGAATCAACTAAGATGTAAGAAGTGACATCGCTGTCAGCTATGGTGCCTGCTTGTTTGACAATTAATTTTTCCAGCTGAACTTCTTCAGTGGCCGAACCGTTTTGAATCCTGAATTCAGCAATTTCCACATTGGTCTCGCCAACTTTTGGCGCGGAATCAGTAGTAGGATTGCTTGGGCCAGGACCAACTTTAACAGTGGCAATAGTCACTGAAGTATTTAAGCTCATCGTGTTGCCCCAAATTGGCAAAGTGCCGCTTAAAGTAGCGTCATTCTTTAAGGCCATTGAATAAAGACCTAGTTTTGGCGTATTACCTGAACTGGCGCCGCTGGCAATGTTGCCGGCAAGAATAATCTTCTTGGTAGTACCGGCCTTAACCACGACATCATCGCCAATAGTGGCGCGATGATCAGAGTTAAGGGTTTTATTCAAACCGATTTGAGTGCCAGTAACGCTGTCTTCATAAGCAGTGACCGAAGCCAGATCAGCGTCAAGAGCCAAACCGCCTCTTTCAATAGTCATAGAGTCAATAGTCACATCAGTACTGCCGCCATTGACCACATTGACATACAAAAATTCAGCTCTGGCCTGATTTATCATATATGTGGTAGAAGCTGGCGTATCAGAAGCAATAGCTACTGTTACGTTGCCGCCAACAACTCCACCGCCTGTGCCGGCCACGGTTGTTAAGGCTGTTTCAGCACCGGTGATTGATGCGCCATCGCTATAAGCGGCTAGACTTGTAGCAGTTACCAAATATGACCAATTAAAGTTATTGGCGTCAAATGCCGCGCCAGTGGCAACTGGTCTTCTGGTTGTGCCATCAACATAATAAGTGGTGGCTGAACCTGTTTCTTTGACAATCGTGCCAGTGGGATAATTACCAGCTGTTAAATCATCGCCCACAGTGTAATTTACCCAGAAAGAATCTGGCACATCGTCAATTTTCTTGTTCCAATTGGCGCCATACAAAGCCGCGGCATTGGCCTCGCTCACAATTGAGCGCAGCACTCCGCCCGGTTCTACCGCGTAAACAGTAGGTACGGTGTCAATTTTGACCATCTTGGTACCAGCGCGATAAGTTACATTACCGCCAAGCGGGTAGCTTGACAGCTCGCTGTCAGAAACTACAACCACTCCGCTAAAGTCTGGATACCATGTCATATATGTTTTCTGGTTAGGGAAAACATATCTCTTGCCGCCGTTAAGGTAATAGACCGCCGAGCCGGAGCCCTTGATCAAATCACCGTCGCTGGCAGATTTAACTACCGGCGCCACGACGAAAGAGTATGACAATAACATGGCTAAAGCCATGAACATTATAAAACCTTTTTTCATAATATATCTTTAATTTTTTAAGATAAGTGATTTATATAATTAATATTAACTTAACGGCTCGAGCTTTGTGATTCGCACGGGCTAACACATAGTTTCGTCAAATAAATATATATAAATAAAATCTGTCTTATCTTAAAATAAATTTTATTCCCATCAGTCCCTCACCTTTTAGTCACCAAGCCCAAGAGGCTCAAATATATCTCTTATTTTATGATTACTGTAAACACTCTTCGCATGATACTAAGTCTATAATCATCTTAAATTATAGTGACTAAAAGGTGAGGGATCGACCTTTAAAATAGGATAGGAATCTTAATAATCCCTCCTGACAAAAACATTTTAATTGTTCCTGTCAGCAAGAATTATCATATACAAATATCCTTGTTCATTTTTCTCCTCCCTCACTTCAAAATCTTTCTCTAATCCCTCTATTTCTCTGCCAATCTTTTCTCTCCTCTCTTTTGATGCCAAACGCCCCAATCCGCCAAATCTTTTATAAATAAAATACATCTGCTGTAAAATTTTTTGCTTCAGACTCATCTTCGCCACTGGTCTTTGGCCAAAAAATTCCAGCTTAAAATCATTTTTTAAAATATCAGCCAATTCTTTTTTATTAAATTCTTTAAGATGAAACTTATTTTCTATGCCTAATCTTCTTGTTATCCTTTTATCCGGCGTTGATAAAATCAATCTGCCCCCCTGCTTTAATACTCTTTTAATTTCAAATAAATAACTTTTATAATCTTTAATATGCTCAATGGTTTCAAAGCTAACCACTAGATCAAAGCTATTATTATCAAAGGGCAGTTCGCTCGCATCCATCACCCGAAAATGAACATTTTCGCCGCTATATTTTTCTTTAGCAATTTTAATCGCCTCTTCGCTAATATCACCGCCCCAGACTTCTTGCGCCTTATCAGCCAATATCTTGGCGCCATATCCAGTTCCGCAAGCAATATCCATGACTGTTTTATTTTCAACGAACTGCTGGGCAAATTTATAGCGCGCAATATGTTCTTGATAAATATCTGTTTGCGGCCCACATTTTTCATTGCCGATAATTAATCTCTCACCAGTATACCCCATATCTTCTTTGCTTATTGCTTATTGCTTATTGCTTATTGATTATTGATTATTGCTTATTGATTATTGTATCCCCACTTCAAATCCTCTGACTGGCTCATCAACCTGCTCAACGGCCTGGGCATTCAATTCCTCGGATGTGGTAGTATTTTCTAAAGTGTCTGATTTAATAAGCATGGGCAAAGTGGTAGTTGTTTCACCTTGTACTTCGCCGTCGCTTTTATTCTCTTCTGTTATTGGCTGGTCGGCCTTGACTTCAACTACCTTGTCAATTTCGCCATAAAGCATTTTTAAGATATCATTAGAATCTTTAGACAAAGTTAAAACCAGGCTAAACTCATTTTCTTCAATCGCCTTTTTAGCCAGGACGATCTTCTCCTTGGCTTCATCTGCTTTAGCCTTTAATTCTTGACCGTCAACATTATACTTAGCCGCTATGGCTTCTTCCGCTTTAGCCACCTTTTCTTCAATCTCTGCCAGATGCTCTTCTAATTTACCAGATAATTCACCTTGAGCCAGCTCAATTTCTCCCTGCTGATGTTTTTCCACAATGACTGTCAGCACATCCGTATTGATTTCTTCCGCCGTAGCCAATGCTTCGTCTAATTTATTACTCACTTCCAGATCAACCACTTTCGTCTTGGCCTGTTTTAATTCCTGTTTATAGGTGTTGATTTTTTCATTTAATACCAAGGCCGTTACTGCCGTCTTCTGACTGTATTTAGCATCGGCCGATTTCAACTCTGACAATTTTTCATTTACTTCCTCTAATTGTTTTTTAACTTCGTCAACCGCCAGGGACACTTTTTTAGAATTTTTTTGTTCACCGGCTGCCACCAGCTGCGTTTCTTCCACTAAAACTTTCTGGAACTCATTGACTCTATTGTCTAAAAATGCGCTGGCCAGCTCAACCTTGTAAGCGCTATCAGCTGTCACTATGCTGCGGCTTCTCTCAATGGCGCGTTTAACAACAAATAATTTATCGCCAGCCGCGGAATTCTGCGCCGCCATAACCAACAGGCCAGAGCCTCCCAAAAACAAAACTACTGCCAGCGCAAACGCTCCCACAGGCTGCCAAGCTAATTTAGCTGCTTTAAAAGACAACCTGAAACCAGACATGTTTTCAGCAACCAGTCTTGATTTTTCGTAATTGCCAATCTGATACTTTAAATTTTCCCAGATTCTCTCTTGAATCTTGCTGTCAAATGTCCGGCCGATATTTTTTAATTGTTCTTGAAGATTAGTCATTCTTTTTATTAAGTAGTTTTTTTAATGTTTTTAACGCCCTGAAAATCATTATCCTGACAGCGCCTTGGCTCTTATCCAGCGCTTCAGCAATTTCTTTGACTTCCATTTCTCTGATAAAACGCATTACCAGGACGTCTTGATAATCATCCGGCAGTTCAATTATTGTTTGTTCAATAGATTGGATTTCAAAACCAATGTCAAGCTCATTTTCAATATCCTGATCGCTTATCTTATCGCTGGCTATTTGAAAGTCCTGCTCGCCGTCAAGCGATAATATCTTGGGCCGCACTCCATGTTTTCTGTAATAATCAACCACTCTATTCCTGGCCATTTTGTAAAGCAACGCCAGGGCATTATTGACATTATTGCCATCCCTGACATAATCCCAAAATTTAAAAAAAATATCTTGCACAATCTCTTCTGCCTCACTATCATTATTAATCTTAAAACTGACAAAGCGATAAATTTTCTCAAACTCTAAATTATAAAATATCTTAAAACTCTCTTGATCGCCCTGGCTAATTTTTTTTAATAAATCTTTATTATTTTTAAATTTTAATGCCATTTTGGCCGCTCTTTAATTATTAAGACGGAAAAGCTCAATTATATATACACTAACCTTTTTTAAGCCAAAAGTCAATAAATCACGCCATATCTCTCGCGAGCGATATGGCAAGGATATCCTAGACATAATAAACAAGATGGCAAGGATATCCTTGCCATCTTTACTCAAATACATTATAATTAAAACATAAATCAGCAACCATCACTTAAAAAAGCATACGCAACAATCAATTATATTAAACTAATTTTATCAAAATATGTCAAATCCTATTTATGTTTCACCATCTTTAGCCTCTAAACTAACTGGCATATCTGAACGTTCTATGCGGCGCGCTATCAAAAACAAAGAATTGCCAGCGACCATAATAAAAGCCCGTTATCAAATTGATTTTTATGACCTGCTTTTATGGTCAGAAAAACTTCCTAACCGAAAAACCAAACGAGACGAATTCGGCCTTGGCCAATATGTGGAAAAATGGAAAATATAAAAACTAAAAAATAAAACCAATTAAAAATAGCTGAATTTTTGAGCAAAAACTGTTTGAGCCCCGCGAGGGGTGAGTTTTTTTGTAAAAAAATTCAGCTATTTTTAATTGGCCTACAACGTATATTCTGGCGCTATCTGATAATACTGCAGTAAAAAACTGGCCATCTTGGTAAAAGCCGGCACAGCAGTGGATTCAGCAAATTTGCCTGACTTGGGCTTGATTAATTTAACTATAATCACAAATTTAGTATTCTCTAACGGCCCAAAGCCTGCAAATGTATGGTTGTTCTCACTAGTATAACCGCCCTGACCGGCAATTTCCGCCGTGCCTGTCTTGCCGCCAATGTGATAACCGGCTATTTGTGCTCCTTTACTATGCCCATTCTCCACTACTGACACCATCATTGCTTTTAAAACCTGCGCAGTCTTTTCAGAAATCAGCTGTTGGCTGTCATTTATTTTTTCTTCTATTTCTGATTCAGCATAATCAATAATATGTGGTTTAACTGTCTTGCCATTGTTCACGATTGTGCTAAAAGCCTGTGCCAGCTGTAGCGGCGTTACAGTAATTCCCTGGCCAAAAGCAGCCGTGGCTGTATAAATATCGCCTTTTCCCTCCAGGGAACTAATGTTACCGGTTGACTCTCCAGCAAGCTCAATATTTGTCACCTGCCCAAAACCGAATTTTTTTACGTAATCTCTAAATTTTTCATGACCAGTTTTCAAAGCCACATAGACTGCCCCGCAATTAATAGAATTTTCCAGCACCCCGACCATATTTACCATACCATACACTTTATCACTGGCATTGCGAATCACCTCCTGGCCAATCACTACCGAGCCCTTATCATCATAAGTTGTATCAGGCTCAACTGCATGAGTCTCAAGCCCGGCTGCCATAGTAATAATTTTAAAAACTGACCCCGGCTCATATGCCTCGCTCATATTTAAATTCTGGTAAACCTTAATATCGTCTGTTTCATTATATTTATTCGGATCAAAGCTAGGGTAGCCAGCCATTGCCCTTATTCCACCAGTCTGTGGATCCATCACCAATATACTGCCGCTTTCAGCCCGATAAGCCCCAACCGCCTCTTTAATAATCTCATAAGCCTTATTTTGAATCACCTTATCAATTGTTAAAACTATATTCGCCCCATCGCGCGCCTGCACCAGTTCTGAACTGGCCACCGGTATCAGCCGGCCAAATAAATCTTTGTCTGCCAAAAGCTTGCCTGCTTCACCGGCTAAATCATCTTCAAAATAACCTTCAATTCCATATTGCCCGATACGGCTATCGCCAGCATAACCTAAAAATCCTGTTACCTGCGCCAAAGATTCACCAGTGGGATAAAACCTAGCCCATTCATCCTCAAAATACACCCCGTCTAAATTACGGTCTTTAATTTTATTAACCAACTCCTCGCTGACATTATGCGCCAACGGCTCATAGGGGTCGTCTTTTTTCTTTATTTTTTCATATACTTCTTGGCTAAAATCTTTTCTCTCTTGGCATTTGGCAATCAAGTCTTGGCTAACGTCTTTAGCCAGCATTTCCGTACATTCAGCCTGATTATCTTTTAAAATATCAGCTAAAATTTCAGCAGTCATTTTTGGATTGCTAATCTCGCTCGGCACTGCATAAACCAAATTTAAGCGCCTGTTTATTACGGCAGGCGCCAAACTTCCATCTTGGGAATCCATCATAAATATTTCGCCCCTCCTTTGCAAGAGAACCTGTTCAATTTTATGCTGTTCATCAGCAGCCGCTTGCCATAACTTGCCTTTAATAATCTGCAGATAAAAGAGTCTGGCGACGATGGCTGCGCCGATAACAAAAAAAACTACCGTCAGTAGTCCCGCTCTGTCAAAATTAATTTTCTTTCTCGCTCTAACCATATTTTAATTTAATATTGGTTAACTATCTCACGGCCACTCTCTCCTCCGGCACTGTTAAATAGCCAACATTATCCGCTTGAACCATATCCATGCTTTTCGCTCCCTGCTCAATTCTTGTTGTCTGCTGCAACGCAATTACCTGCAATTCCAAATTCCTGTTAGTTTCAGCCAGATCATTTGCTTTTGCTTCCAATTCTGATATTTTATAGCCGGCCGTTGCTTTATCATTAATTAACCCCAGATAATAGACAGCCATAACTGCCAGCAAAAGTATGGCCATAATTGCGCCTGCGCGCATATTCCAAAAACCAGCCGGGGATTTTTTTAGCGCTTGATAATTAATTCTTCTCCTGTTTTTAATAAATTTTTTACACATTTTAATCACTAAACTTTTTAATCGCTCTCAATTTTGCGCTCCTTGCCCTGGGATTACTTTTTAATTCTTCCTCTCCGGCGGTCAGCGGCTTTTTTGTTAATAACTCCACTTTCCCCTGTCTTGCCCAATCGCGAAAATAATTTTTCACAATTCTATCTTCCAACGAATGAAACGAGATGACGGCCAATCTGCCGCCTTGCCCGCCCAGACTCTTGTCTGGCAGGGCTGGCTTTAAAATTTCAACTGCTTGAGGCAAAATTTGTCTTAAATTATCCAGCTCTTTATTCACCTCAATCCTCAAAGCTTGGAAAAATTGCGTTGCCGGATGTATCCTTTTGTGTCTGACAGCATTTTCACTGATCACTTCCAGTAAATCACTGGTCATTTCAAATAATCTTCTGCCTCGCCGCGCCACAATCGCCCACGCCACTTTTCTTGCCAATTTTTCTTTAACCTCGCCAAATTCTCTAAAAATCCTGACTAAACTCTTGGCGCCATACTTATTTAAAATTTCTTTGGCAGTTAAGCGCTGACCTTCGGGGTTATACCTCATATCAAGCGGCTCATCAGTTAAAAAACTAAAACCGCGGCCGGAATTTTCTAACTGATCTGACGAAAAACCAAGGTCAAATAAAATGCCGCTAACTGGATAAGGAAAATTGCGTTCATAAATCGCTTTAAGGTTTACAAAATTATCATTAATTAATTTAATATTTTTATCGCCCTTTACTCCTGGATCAGCATCAATCGCCAAGATATGCCCAGCTGGCTTAATCCGCTCCAAGATTGCCCGGCTGTGCCCGCCACTGCCATAATTACAATCAATAAAATTCTCGCCGCTTTTGGGCTCTAATAGTTCTATGACCTCTTTTAACAGTACTGGTTTATGAATACCCATTTCATAAAATAATTATATCCCTAATTCCATCATCCCTTCGGCAGTCCGTTCCACATTCTTTTCCGACTCTTTTTTATATTGCTCCCACTTTACTTCGTCCCAAATCTCTAATCTGTTTAATACTCCTCCAATCACCACCTTTTTGGAAATACCAGCATAATTTTTTAAATAATCAGGCACAAGCACCCGACCAAGTTTATCAAGCTTTACTTCCATCGCGCCCATAAGCATCATTCTGGAAAAACTCCTAGCCCGCGCCTGGCTTAATGGCAATTGTTTAATCTTATCAACCAAAATGCCCCAATCGCTTTTAGTGAATAAAAATAAACAACTATCAAGTCCGCGAGTTAAAACCATCCCACTTTTAAATTCATGCCTAAACTTAACTGGAATCGCCAGCCTGTTTTTATCATCCACACTATGTAAATATTCACCTAAAAACATAATTGTACTTATCCGCCTTCAGTGGAAAATTAATGCGGCAATATTAGCGGAAAAAATTATTAGATTATGAAGATTAGATACAAAAAAACTAGGATTTTGTAATATCCATAGCCTAATTTATTAATCTATACTTAACAAAGTTATACACAACCAGTGGAAATATCCACTCTTTTCCACTTTTCCCCACTATGCTTTTATTATATACCACTCTTAGCCAATCCTCAACACTTTGGCTGTGGATAAACCCCGCACCAAAAATTTTTGGTGCGGGGTAAAAAAAACAGCCTTTAAAAAGCTGCGAAAAACCATTTATAAATATAATCCACTCACTACTCACTACTCACTAATATTCGGCTCCATGCCATATTCCGGCATTACTAATCTAAATTTTTTATATTTTATTATTTTTTTTACGGATTTTTCTATGACTGCTGCCATCTTTGTCTTTTCCTCCAGCTTGACGCCAACAATTGGAAGGTGCAGCGCCCAAGCCAAAGTATTGGCTGTGGCCACTCCGATTCTTAAAGCTGTAAAACTTCCCGGCCCTTTTACCACAATAATACCCTTTATATCTTTAATATCTTTTAATATCCTATCAATATTTAATAATAATTTTTCCGACTGCTTATATTTTGCCTTAATATTTTTCTTAACTAAAATTTGGCCCTTGCCATCCGCAAGCGCCAAAATTATCTCCTCCGCGCTGGCTGTATTTATAAATAAAAACATAGAAAAAAATTTCCAATTTCTAAATTTACAAATTTAGAACCTTTTGCACTTTCTCTAACTTCTCCCTATCCATGCCCAAAACCTCATATTCGCCAATCACAGCTTTTTCAAGCTCATATAAATTATGAAATATAAAATCAGGCTTAACACTTTTTAATTTATTTTCCGTATGAACTCCCCAAGTTACTCCAGCTGTTTTAAAACCAACCTTTTTACCAGCTTCAATTTCATGAAGCATATCACCCACAAATAATGATCCGCCACAATCTAAATTGTTCTCTTTAACCATCAGTCTTAACCCCTCTTCCTTGTCGTGAATCCCAATCATAATGTAATTAAAAACATTATTTAGTTTATATCTCTCCATCTCAACTAATAGATGTTCATCTGAATCAGAACTCAAGACACCCAAAGCAATCCTCTTTGACTTAAACTTTTTAATTAATTCAACAATCCCAGGATATGCTTTAGACGGCGGCGTCTTTGCGTACTCCTCATTATAAATACGAACCTCCTTGTCAAAAGTTAATTTAGGAACATATCTATTATAAAAATTCATAAATGGCAACTCAAATTCCTGTCGATACTGCTCAAAAGGCATCCTTTCAATCCCAAACCTCAACAAAACGCCGGTTACCGTTAAATACCCTTTATAAACATTATCATTAATCACCCCGGACCAGTCAAAAATAACATTTTTAATCATTGTATTCACTTCTAGCTTAATTTTTATTAATTCTTACCAGTACCTCCTCCACCTGCTTTTCCAACTCCTCCAAACCGCCTTCATTGATGATTGTATAATTTGCCATCGCAATTGGTCCTGCCTTTTCAATATTTTCAATTTCAGCATAGTCTCTTGATTTGGCTTCGTCTCTAGAAAATGACCTATATTTCATCTTTAGATCATCTTTATAGCGCGATCGCCTGTCTGCCAAGCGCGTATACCTAATTTCAGGTGCAGCATACACGGCCACCACGATTAATTGCTCACCATATTTATCTTTTAATTCCTTGTATTCAGACCAACTATACAACCCATCAGCTAAGACATTTCCGCCTCGGTTTAAAATCTCATCAATTTTTGACATATTTAAAATAGCAAAAGCTGCCATTCCATGTTTCTTTCTAAATCTCTCTCTAATCGGCCTTTCATTCTCTTCGTTAGGTTCTAAACCTCTTTTCTTTACCTCATCTAAGGTGATTTGCCCAAAACGCAAATACTCATAACCTGCTTTAATAAACTGATCTGACACTTCACTTTTGCCAGACCCAGCTAAACCACAAATTGCCACGATTTTTTGATTTGACATATTTTTATTTAACTTCCTCCATCTTAACTTCCCCTTGATTCACTCTTGCCGGCACATCTTCACTAAAAATTTTATTAATTTCATCATTCCACTCTGGATTTTCTTTATAAATATCAACTTGCACTCCTGCCTCGCGTAAATAATCAACTGCTTTACTATTACGATAAACTTTACTAATCACTACTCTTTTTACTCCACAGGCTATCACATATTTAGAACAATGAATACACGGATTATATTTTGAATACATTGTTGAACCAATGGTGCTTGTCCCGCCTTGAATAGCAACTTGCAATAGCGCATTGTGCTCACCATGAATAGTTCTTACGCAATGACCTTCTTCTAAAAGATGCCCTACATTATCACAATGCTCTAGCCCTGGTACAGCTCCATTGTATCCAGTGGAAATTATCCTATTATTTTTAACTAAAACCGCCCCAGCATATAAACGATCGCAAGTCCCTCTTGCTGCAACAATTTTAGCAATAGCCATGAAATACTCATCCCAACTTGGACGATAATGTTTTCTTTCTTCAGGCATATTTTTTAAGTTAATTATTTACCTTGCCCAAATCCCCCCCCTTGTCATTGCGAGGAGGAGCGAAGCGACGACGTCGCAATCTCGTAGTTAATGCTATTTGTCACGGGATCGCGACGCTCCCCCGATTGACATCGGGGTCGCTCGCGATGACAGTATTATTGATGTTATTTTCTGCTATTTGCGTAATATCACTTAATTACTTACTCTGACCGCCGGCCCCATGGTTCTGGTCAAAAACACTCCCTTAATAAAAATCCCCTTGGCAGCCGCTGGCTTTGCTTTCTTAACTGCCTCAACAAATGCTCCGCAGTTTTCACTCAACTTTTTATCATCCCATGAAATCTTGCCGATCATTTGATGGATGTTGCCGGTGTCATCGTTTTTAAAATTCACCTTGCCCTTTTTAATCTCCTCAATTGCTTTTGGCATTGCTTTATCATCTACAACAGTGCCAGCCTTGGGCGAAGGCATTAGTCCCTTGGGCCCCAAAATTTTAGCCGCGCCAGCCAATTTTTTCATCATTGTCGGGGTAGCGATGGCCAGATCAAAATCAACCTTACCGCTTGATTTTATATCCTTAATCAAATTTACATTGCCCACAACATCTGCCCCTGCTTCTTTGGCCGCTTTTTCATTCTCGGAAAATACCGCAATTCTTTTGCTTTTGCCAGTGCCGTGCGGCAAGGCCACACTGCCCCTTACCGCCTGCTCGCCTTTTTTAGTATCAATTCCCAAATGAATATGCACCTCAAACGAGGCATCAAATTTTGTCTGACTGGTTTCTTTAACTAATTTTATTGCTTCGTCAATTGAATAGCTTTTAGCCTTATCAATTTTAGCAGCCATTTCTTTGTATTTTTTTGAATGCATAAATTGCTATTAATTACTCAACTACTAAACCCATTTGACGAGCTGTCCCTTCAATTATCCGGCAAGCCGCTTCAAGATTATGGGCATTTAAATCTACCATTTTAGTCTGTGCAATTTCACGGATTTTTGCCTTGGAAATTTTACCCACTTTTTCCAAATTCGGCTTGCCAGAACCTTTGCTAATCCCTGCTGCTTTTTTCAATAATTCCGCTGCTGGCGGTGTTTTCAACTTAAAACTAAAACTCCTGTCCGCATAAACAGTAATTTCAACAGGCACCACATCCCCGCCCTTGTCTTTGGTCGCCTCGTTAAATTTAGCGCAAAAATCCTGAATGTTCACGCCATGCTGGCCCAAGGCAGGACCAACAGGCGGCGCAGGATTGGCAGCCGCGCCTTTAATTTGTAATTTAATAACTGTCTTTATTTCTTTAGGCATAATAGTAACTTACTAATTTATATTTTTTTAACTTGTAAAAAATCCAATTCCACCGGCGTTTCACGGCCAAACATCTGCACCATCACTTTGATTTTCCCTCTTGCCTCATCAACATCAGACACCCTGCCTTCCATCTCCTTGAATGGCCCATCAGTAATTTTCACCGGCGTGCCTACATTGACATTTATTTTATACTTCGGTTCCTTAACGCCCATGCGGCGCTGCAGCTCCTTAATCTCATCTTCTGAAAGTGGAATCGGCAAAGTTCCGGAACCGATAAATCCAGTAACGTTGGGGGTATTGCGCACCACATACCAACTGGCGTCATCCACAATCATTTGCACTAAAACATAGCCCGGAAAAATTTTTTCCCGCACAATTTGACGTTTGCCAGCCTTAATCTTTATTTTATTTTCAGTTGGCACCAACACTTGAAAAATTTTATCAACCATGTCCATTGATTCAATTCTCTGCTCCAAATTCCTTTTGACATTCTCTTCATAGCCAGAATAGGTGTGTAAGACATACCAATTTTTTTCACCTTGGTGCAATATTTGTCGCGGCATCTTTTTAAACTATTAATTCTAATAATTTGGTTAATACAAAATCCACCAATCCCAAAAAAGCCGCCACCCCCAAAGAAAAACCAATCACCAATAAAGTATCATTGGTCGCCTGTTTTTTCGTTGGCCAAATAACCTTTTTCAACTCAATCTTGGAATCTTTAATATATTGTACTAATTTATTTGGCATTTTTTTGCTAATTTTAGCTAAATTATAAATCAACTGGTTTTAAAAACAGACCTCGCAGTCTTGATATAACCACTATAGCACACTAATTATTTTTTGACAAATTTTTTTACACGTCAAGATTCTTCACGTCCTTGGCGTGAGTTTGAATAAATCTTTTGCGCGGCAAAACATCCGCGCCCATGAGCATCTCAAAAACCTCATCTGCTTTTTCAACTTGCTCAATTGTTACCTGGCTCATTAATCGTCTGGCCGGATCCATGGTGGTTTCCCAAAGCTCATTAGAATTCATCTCCCCCAGTCCTTTATACCTTTGTATATTCACCCCAGCGACTTTCTCGCCCACGCCTGTCTCGTCCACCGTTGCGGCTGCCGCTGGCATGGCAGTTTCGCCTGCTATGTTTTCCTGTTTCTGGCCCATGAAACCAGCTAAGGCTTTTTTCTTTTCCTCGTCATTATAAACATATTTAAATTCTCTGCCTTTTTGCAATTTATACAAGGGCGGATGGGCAATATATATATGCCCAGTTCTGACCAGCTCTGGAAAATATCTGTAAAAGAGAGTCAGCAAAAGCGTTCTAATGTGCGAACCGTCAACATCGGCATCGGTCATAATGATAATTTTATCATAACGGAGCTTGGCCAGCTCAAACTGCTCGCCGATATTTGTGCCCAGGGCAATCACCAATGATTTAATTTCATTATTGGCCAGCATTTTGTCCAAACGCGCTCTTTCCACATTTAAAATCTTACCGCGCAAAGGCAAGATCGCCTGCGTTTCCCTGTCGCGGCCTTGCTTTGAACTGCCGCCGGCGCTGTCTCCCTCGCAAATAAACAGTTCCGAATTTTTCGGGTCTCTTGAAGAGCAATCGGCCAGCTTGCCGGGCAAGGTCATGCCCTCAAGCGCCCCTTTTCTAATAATCGCCTCGCGCGCCGTCTTGGCTGCTTTGCGCGCTTGCGCGCTCAATAAACATTTGCCAATAATCGCTTCAGCATCCCTGGGGTGTTCTTCTAAATAAATCAACAGGGCTTCGCTGAAAACATTGTCCACCGCTGTCCTTACTTCTGGATTGCCCAGCTTGGCTTTGGTCTGGCCTTCAAATTGCGGTTCAGATACCTTGACGGATACCACGGCTGTCAAACCCTCGCGCACATCTTCGCCGCTTAAATTCTCCTCTTTTTCTTTCAAAATCCCTTTGACGCGCGCGTAATTATTCAGCACTCTGGTTAAAGCCGTTCTAAAACCAACTATATGCATGCCCCCTTCGGGATTGAAAATATTATTAGCAAAAGCATAAACTGATTCTTTGTATTCATCCACATATTGAAGAGCCACCTCAACTTGTACCGGATTTTTATCCAGCAGCTGACTGTCGCTTTCTTCACTCTGGCCATTATTATTGCTTTTTTCCGGCACAATGCTTTTTTCAACATAAAAAATATTTTCGTGCTTGGGCGCATTATTATGATTCAAATGCGCCACATAGGATTTAATCCCGCCTTCAAAATAAAATTCATACGACTTTTTGTCATCTTCTTGGCGCTCGTCAAATATTTTTATTTTCACTCCCTTGGTCAAATAAGCTTGCTGGCGCAAATGGTCAATTATTGTCTGCCAGTCAAATCCCATTGTTCCAAAGACTTTCTCGTCTGGCTTAAAAATCATTTTTGTCCCATTCAGTTTTGTCTTGCCCGCTGATTTCACTTTTCTTTTTGGTTTGCCCAAACTATATTCCTGCATCCAAATTTTTCCCTCGCGGTATACTTCGGCTTTCATATAAATTGAAAGCGCGTTGACTACTGACACGCCCACGCCGTGCAAACCGCCAGAAACTTTATAACCGCCTTGCCCAAATTTACCGCCGGCGTGCAGTTTGGTCATCACTACTTCCAAAGCTGAAACTTTTGCCTGTTTGTGAATATCCACCGGAATACCGCGGCCGTTGTCAAAAACCTCCACCATCCTATCGGGTAAAAGAGTTATTGCGATTAAATTAGCAAAACCAGCCATAGCCTCGTCAATGCCGTTATCCACCACTTCCCAAAGCAGATGGTGCAGACCGGATGGCCCTGTTGATCCGATATACATTCCCGGCCTTCTTCTGACCGGATCTAGACCTTCTAAAACAGTAATCTGCGCCGCCTTATATTCACCGCTTTTAGACTTAACGGTCTTTTTAACAACTGTTTTTTTTACAATCTTTTTAGCCATAGTTATTGTCGTAATTTAGCTTGAAATTTCGCTGCTAATAATTTAATAATTTTTTGCTCTATTTGCTCTACTTCTATATCTGTTAAAGTCCTGTCAGTCTGATAGACTATTCTGAATGCCAAAGATTTTTTTTCATTCAAAGGATACTCTGACAAAAACTCAATCTTATTTATAAGTGTTTCTCCTATTTTCCAAATCTCCCTAATAATATCCGCCCATTTCACCTGCCAGCCAACCTCAATGCTAATGTCCCGCTCAATAGCTGGGTATTGCGGCAAAGATTGGTATTTTTTCTCTGCTCTTTTTATTTGCAAAAATTTTTCCCAATCAATTTCAAACATCGCCACCTTCTTATTTTTCCAGCCAAAGGCTGGTCCGCCTCGGGCGGAAAAATTTAATTTATTATAATCAACTTCTCCCAACCAGCCAATCACATCACCGCCAATTACAAGTTCAAGGCATCTAACACTATCAATAAAATTTGGGATTTGGGATTTGGGATTTGTTTGGAAATTGGAAATTGGAAATTGGAAATTTTCTAAGATTCCCTTTAACTCTAAAAATACCTGCGTATCCTTGCCAGCCACTACCGCTCCAGCGAGCATCTTTGGCTGATACGGCAAACTATCTGCCATCTTTTTATCCCATTTTTCCATCTTGGCAGTATAAACTCTTGCCAGTTCAAATATCTTAAAGTTATCTAAAAATCTCAAATTATCTTTAATATTCTTAATTAAATTCGGCACTAGGGAAGTCTGTAAAAACCCCAACTCTGCTGCCGGCGGATTGGCAATTTCAATTTCGCCTTTTAAGCCCAAGCTCCCCATCAATTTCTCATCTAGCCAAGGATAATTAAAAACTTCACTCATACCGCAACCTATGCTCAAATAATTTTTAACCTTATTTTCCAGATCATATTTATATTGATATTTAGCCGCTGTCAACTCAACTAATTCTTCTCTTTCACCAAAATTGTCATAACCGTAAATTCTCGCCACTTCTTCCACAATATCCTCGGGAATTGAAACATCGCCAGTTGCCCGCCAGCTGGGAACTGTAATAGAATAAATTCCCTTGTGCTCATCAATCTCAAATCCCAGCCTATTTAATATACCCAGCACATTATTTTTCTCCAACTGCTTGCCAATTCTTTTCTCTAAAAAATTATGGCTCACTTTAATCACAATTTTTTCTTCCTGCCAGTTCCCTGCTTCAACTATCGGGCTTACTTTTGCCGCCGGTATTAATTCTTTAATTAATTTTATTGCCCTTCTCATGCCTACCGCGGCTAAATTAGCATCCAATGACTTTTCAAATCTTTGCGACGCGTCAGTGCGGGCATTTAATTTTTGCTCTGTTTTTCTGTTATTCACTGCCTCAAAATTTGCCGCTTCTAAAATTATTGAGGCAGTATTTTCATTAATGCCGCTGTCTTTGCCGCCCATAATCCCAGCTAAAGCAATTGGCTTTTTAGAATCAGCAATAATCAACATCTCATCATCCAATTCCAGCTCGCTCTCATCAAGCAGCACTAGCTTCTCGCCCTTCTTTGCCCGTCTAACTATAATCCTTGTTCCTTGTTTATTGTTTCTTGTATCTTGAAGCTTTTGACCGAGTAAAGCGAGGTCAAAAGCGTGGAGCGGTTGCCCCACTTCTTCCATTACATAATTTGTCACATCCACAATATTATTTATCACGCTGTGCCCGATAGCTGGCAGCTCTTTTTTCAGCCATTGTGGGGACTCGCCTACTTTCACATTTTCAATCAGGCAAGCCAAATATCTGGGGCATAATTTCTTATCTTTAATCTCCACCCTTAAATCTTGGGATTGATTTGCTACAATATCCGGTTGCGACTCAAAATCATAACCTTTTAAATGTACCTTATATATGGCGGACAATTCCCGCGCAATCCCAAAGTGGCTCCACAAATCCGGCCTGTTGGTCAAAGATTTATTATCAATGTCAAAAACAATGCCGTCTAACCCCAAAGCTTTAGCTAAGGGCTGACCAACTTTTAATTTTAAATTACTCAAATCCATTATCTCAAATTCTTTATGTGGAAACATTTGAAACAATCCAATTTCATTGGCTGAACATATCATACCAAAACTTTGCTCTCCACGAATTTTTGTTGCTTCAAGTTTAACTAATTCGCCTTCCCCGTGCCACTTGACCATTGCGCCTACTTTGGCAAATGCCACCAGCATTCCTTGTTTTAAATTTGTCCCGCCACACACGACTTTGACAACTTCTTTTGTGCCGATATCAACCAAAACCAAACTAAGCTTATCCGCCTGCGGATGCTTGGCCAAATTTTTTACTTTGCCAACAACTACTTTATCTAATTCTTTGCCCAGTTCAATCACTTTCTCCACCTCAACAGTAGCCATAGTCAACTTTTCCGCCACTGCCTGCGGACTCACCTCTGGCGGCAAATCAACATATTTTTTTAGTAAGTTTAATGACAATAACATATTTAAAAGATAAAATTCTTTAAATACTTAACTGATTGATCACTAAAAAATTTTTTAACTTTGCTAATATTAAATCTTTTAGGGTCCAAAATTAACGGTTCAATATTCTTTAATAAATTAATATTACTTAAAATTTTGGCTTCCAAGTCGGCCTGATTTATTTGAACGCTAAATTTTCTCTCTACATTTTTTATCAAGTTTGCAAGTTTGATTTTCTTAAGTGTCAATAAAGAATACAAATCAAAAATATCTTTTGGCTCATTGCGTTGATAAGCGGCCAATGTTTTATTTGCGGCAATATCAATCAAGCTGTCAATTTTAATGCCTAAATTTTTGTCAACTTCCAGTTTGCCCAAATTTTTAAAAGGAAAAAATACAAATTCTAATTTTAACTGATTTTTTTTATCAAAACTCAAAATAAACTGCTGACGATTTAAATGTTTGGTAAAATTAATTTTTTTAATGCCCAATTCTTTTTTGGATTTATTTATTTCCAGCAGTAAATTTTCGTCTGCGAAAAGTTCAAAAGAAAAAAAATCCAAATCTTCTGATAATCTCAAGGGCAGATATTTATAAGCCAAGGCCGTGCCGCCTGTCCAATAATAAAATTTGGCCAATTTGGTTTTGCTCATTGCTTTAAGTATTTTTGTCTGTGTGGCATTTAATATTTTATTTTTTTTCATACTCCAAAAAATTTTTCAATAAATTTTTCAAGTCTTCTCTGATATCAAGCTCTGGTAAATATTTTTCCAAATCTTTTCTCTTAACGCCCTGCCAGTCACACATATTAATTTTCCGCTTCAACCAAAACTTCTTGACCTCTGGTTTGGCCAGGTCACTTTTTTTAATTTTATAATCCCAGAAATATGGGGATTTAATGTATTGGCTGCTTGAGTTTGGCATAAAAAATTATTTTTTTCAAATTCTTATTTTCTGCCCTGTCAGAATCTCTCACCAGAGGACTCTGATATTCATGGCGTCAGAGTCCCTTCCCCTGCAGTCAGGAGACTCTGACGAAGCGGAAAGAATTAAAATTGTCTTAAAAACCTCAAATCCCCGCTGTGCATCAATCTTATGTCATCAATCCCATATTTCATCATTACCAGCCGATCTAGGCCGATATTAATGTAAAATCCCTGCCATTTTTTCGGATCAAGTCCGCCAGCGCGGAGGACATTGGGATGCGGCGGACCGCCGGGCATCATCTCTACCCAGCCCTTATGCTTGCAAACGCTGCAACCCTTGCCAAGGCAATTTAAACATTCCATATCAATCTCAAAACCAGGCTCCACAAAGGGAAAAAATCCAGTGCGCATTCTAATCCTGACTTCCCGGCCGAACACCCGTTCTAAAATTGTCTTAACCAAAATTTTTCCGCCGGCAACGCTGATGCGCTCATTAACAATCAATGCCTCGTATTGATAAAAACATCTTTCATGGCCGGCGTCTGTGGCTTCGCTCCTAAATGCCCTGCCTGGATAAACAAATCTGAATGGCGGTTTGTGCGTTTGCATATATCTGACGCTCGCCCCGGTCAAATGCGGCCGCAAGCAAAATTTTTCCATGCCTTTTTTTGTTGTTTGTTGTTTTATCCAATACGTATCCATTGATTCTCTGACCGGATGATTCAGCGGAAAATTTAAATTATCAAACTCATAACCTTCGCTTGTTATTTCAGGCCCTTCATAAATTTCAAAGCCCAAAAATTTAAAAGCATCATCCAAATCATTTTTAACCTGCGTAATCGGATGTAAAGTCCCAATATTTTGATCAACTCCTGGCAAAGTCAGATCAAAAAAATTTGACTCGCCAGTACCAGCCATTTTGTTGTTAAGTGATTTTTTGATATTGTCAAATGACTCTTCAACTTCTTTCTTCACGTCATTAATCAACCTGCCCACTGCTGGCTTCATTTCCTGGCTGACATTTTTCACATCCCGAATCAACCTTGAAAAATCACCAGACTTTCTGGAAAAATATTTTTTATGCAAATCCTCAAGCTGCTGCAGAGTCTCTGTTCTCTCAAGCTCGGCTAAAATATTATTTTTAATTTTATTTAATTGTTCCTTCATAAACCTAATCACTAATTTACTAATCACTTTTTTTTATTCCCTGCTCACGGATAATAAATACATATTCAATTCCTGCCAGTAAGATTATAAGCAAAATTATATTCCACCAAACCAAAAGCCTTGCTCCTTGTAGAATAAACATCATCGTCAATAAGAGCGCAAACATCATCCCTTGCCTAAAAGCGGTTTTAACCTGATTGTATGCAAATTCATTGCGCTTGAAAAGAAATCTGAATACAAATCCTATAATGCTGAATATTCCCAGCAACCCCAAAAATAATGCTATATAAAAAAATATCATGCCAACTATTCCAGCAGTATACGGGTTAACAAATACGAGGACCAATGCCAGTGCTCCCCAACACACCAAAGTCGCAGTTGTCATTAAAAATAGGTATTTTTTCAGTGTCATCCTTCACTTTAATTTTAGCAATTTTTTATAGTTTATGCAAATAAAAACATTCTTTTTTTATGTTAATAACCTTAACCTATCCACAACGCCCTGACCGAACTTATCCGCCAAACGATTAATCAGCTCCCCTTCTCTTATTTTCAGTTCCTGCGCCACCACTGGCGATAATGCCGCTATCGTTAATATTTTATCCTTTAAATACATTGCCTGCGCGTTATTTTCAATTTTTTTGCCCCAGATGCTCACAATTAATTTATCAAATTCCTCGCACACTAAACTAGCGGCCACTTGCTTTGCCAGCGGATTATTGCTAAACTTGTTAGAAATAATTTTGTTGATTGGAATAAAAGGCATATATGCGCGAACAATAATTTGTACTATGCGCGATATTTACAGATATAATTAAAATCACAATACTGGCAATTATGTTGCCTGGCGACAGCCTGCCAATCAGCCGATAAAATTCCATCAATCAATTTTAATATTTTTTCTTTAATTTTATCCAAATCTTTTTCACTTCCCAAAAACGACACTGCGCTGTTATTGTCTAAATAATAATAAGTCAAATCGGAAATATCCCAGCCAAACACATCTCTGCCCGCCAACTGATAAATCAAAAGCTGATCTTTTCCAACAGTTTTCTCTATTTTAGCTTTGCCAGTTTTGTAATCAATTAAGCGCGCTTTATCCCCTACTTTATCAACCCGATCAATTACACCCCGAATACTATATTTATCAAGCTTAAAAT
>MFMW01000020.1 GCA_001783595.1 Candidatus Kuenenbacteria bacterium RIFCSPHIGHO2_02_FULL_39_13
GTCCTGGATGAAAATGTACCGCGCTCTTTTGGCAGAAGAGAAATTCAAAAAACCCCGCGCCTGGGGCATAAATCAGATGGCGAAAAATTATGTCGGGTTAATCCAGATAAAAACTTCTGCCAGCCAAAAACATTTATGGCGCGAAACTAAATTATTATTAAAATACAGATGGCAAAATATTTTTCACCCGCTATTTTGGTTTTATTCCGTCCTCTGTTTAATATTACCGCCACAAATTTTGCGGTTGATCACTGATTGGTATAAAAACAAAATTAACTCGCGCTTTTTACCGGAAATTAAATTTGAATTAATCACAAAAACAAATGAAGAAACTTATTGAAAAAATTTATCACAACCCGATTTTTTCCCGGATTTTTCCAACAACAAAATATTGTCTAGTTAAGGAATTAAAAGACTGCAAAACAGTTTTAGATTTAGGTTGTGGACCATCATCACCACTTCAGTACGCGAAGAATGTTAAATATAGCGTAGGAGTTGAAGCTTTTGAGCCATATCTTTTGGAATCAAAAAAAAGAAAAATTCATACTAAATATATTCAGAAAAAAATTGAGGAAGTTGACTTTCCCGCAAAATCTTTTGATGAGGTGATTATGATTGAAGTGATTGAGCACTTGCCAAAAAAAATCGGATTTGAGATGTTGGAAAAAGCTAAGAGATGGGCGAAGAAAAAAGTGATAATTTCCACTCCTAACGGATTTTTGCTCCAACTGGAAAGGGATGATAATCTGCTGCAAAAACATTTATCAGGGTGGGGAGTTGACGAAATGAGAAAGTTGGGTTTTAGATGCAATGGATTATCCGGCTTTAAATCATTACGGCAAGAAACCCCGGCAGTGATTGAAGATAATGATTTCATGGCGTCAATAAAAAAGAAACCGCGATTTTTCTGGTTTATTATGGCTACTTTGAGCCAGGCATACACATACCATTTCCCAAAGAAAGCTTTTGAAATATTTTGTGTTTATGCTATTAATGAGAATAAGATTGATTATTTTTCATCTAAAATATAATTAATAAAAAATTAAATTTCTCTGCTTATATGTCAATGAATCTTTGGAAAAAAATAATCGCATATTTGATTTCAATTCCAGCCAGAATTAAAGGCGTGAAATTTGGTCAAAATAGTTATATTGGCCCTTGGTATGATTTGGATCCAAAAATGCGCGGGATAGTTTTAGGAGACAATGTGATGATTGGTAGAAGAGCGTGGCTTGATATTCCGCTCAAATCCGGCGGCAAAATAATTCTTGGATCTGGCACGCAGATCGGAAGAAACGCAGTGATATCAGCAATAAAAAAAATTGAAATCGGAAAAAAATGCCTATTGTCGTATAATGTATCGCTCATTGATCATGATCATAGATTTGTTCGTGATATTTCTCCGATGGACAGCGGTCTGACTGAAGGCCGAGAAATTATTATTGGAGAAAATTGTTTTATCGGCGCCCATTCTTTTATTCTTAAAGGCGTAAAGCTGGGAAAAAACTGCGTGGTCGGGGCTGGGAGCGTTGTGTGCGAATCATACCCAGATTATTCTGTCATCGCTGGCAATCCTGCCAAATTGATTAAAATTTTGGAGTAAGACGCAAAAAAATATCAAAAGTGGATTTTTTGCAACTTAAAGGGAATTGTTTATGGAAAACAAAGAGTTTAAACTGGTCATTACTTCTTTAGTTCCGAAAACATTGGAACACATAGGGAAATCCGGCGGGCTTGTTCGACTTTTGGAAATTATTGGAAGGATGAGCCGAGACTATAAAGTTAAGATAATGTTAATCACGGCTGATAAAGATTATGCCCGGTATTTTGCTGAAAATCAGATAGAGGCTGATATTAAATTTATTAAATCTAATTTAAAATTCAGAACTCTTTGGGGATTAGGGATAAAGTCCTTATTAATAATCTTAAAATTTATATTTTTTTATCCCAAAGAATTTTTAGCTGTTGGTCAGAGAAATATTTTTTATTGCGCCTCTGATCTTTTTTGGGAAACATTGCCAGCCTATTTTTGCAGGAGTTGGTATAAAAACATCAGATGGGTACAGGAAATTTATCATATCTATCCACATTGGAAAAAGAGAAAAGGTAGTTTTATTTTCAATTTTTTTGGATATCATCTTCAGCAGTTTTCATTTTTTCTCATTAAAAGGAAAGCTGATCTTATTTTCTCTTTAAGCGATCTTCTTAAAGAAGATTTAATCAATTCAGGATTTTCAAAAGAGAAGATTGCTGTTTCATACAACGGAATAGATTGCGGATATTTTGAAAAACTCCCGGCTGCCGATACTTGTTATGAGGGTATTTTTTTAGGCAGATTAAATTACAGCAAAGGGATTTTTGATTTAATTGAAATTTGGAAAAAAGTATGCGCGGCGATTCCGCAAGCCAAGCTGGTGATTATCGGCGGAGGAGATGAAAAAATCAAGGAAGATTTGAAGGAAAAAATTACAGCCTTGAACATGAAAAATAATATTGAAGTCCTTGGTTATCTGGAAAACAAAAAAGCTTATGCTCTTCTTAAATCTTCAAAAGTGTTTCTCTTTCCTTCTCACGAAGAAGGCTGGGGCATTGTTATTAATGAAGCGCTGGCCTGCGGTTTGCCAGTAGTGAGTTGGGACTTACTGGTTTATAAATCAATTTTTGAAAACTATGTTATCCAAATTAAAGAAAATGATATTGAAAAATTTTCCAACGAGGTTATTAAATTGTTGAAAAATAAAGAATTAAGAAACCAGATTGGATTGGCGGGAAAAGAATTTATCAAGAAATATTCGTGGGACAATGTAGCGGAAAATGAATATCAGATGATAAAAAATTTATGAGCTGTCTCAATAAGGTTGAATTTGGCAAAAATAATTTTCGGCAAGGTTTTAGTAAAATGAAAAATATTTACGAAAATATGTATAGCAATGATAATAAAGTTGATTTAATCAGAAATCCAAGAGTTTTAGAAATGGTTAATATGATTGACGGGTTAAATTTAAAGCAAAAAAATATTTTAGACATAGGCTGTTATGACGGAACTTTTTTGTCAATGATTAAAAATAAGGAGAATAATTTTTATGGGCTTGAAGCAAGCAACTATGGATGTGAAGAAAGTTTGAAAAAAGGAATAGAGGTTAAAAAGTTTTATGTAAATGATGATGAAGTTTTGCCTTATGAAAATATTTTTTTTGACTTAGTTGTGGCAGGTGAAATAATTGAACACATTTATGATACTCATCACTTGCTTTTAGAAATTAGCAGAATATTAAAACCAGGTGGTATGTTTTTGATTACTACACCCAATGTAGCATCTTTTGGCAGGCGGTTGCTGTTACTCATTGGCAAAAATCCTCTGCTGGAAATATCAGTTAGTCAAGGCAATGCCGGTCATATTAGATATTTTACATTTGAAACTCTAAAACAAATACTTGAGAAAAATAATTTTCAGATTTTAAAAAGTAAATCAGATATTATTAATTTTTTGAGTCGCGGCAAGCCAAGTTCAAAATTTTTGGCGCAAGCATTTCCAAAATTTGGCCAAAGTATAATTTATTTAGCTGAAAAAATATGAAGATTTCAGTGATTATTCCATTGTATAATGGAGAGCAAACAATTAAAAAAACATTGGATTCACTTTTTAGCCAAAAGAAATTTTTTGACGAAGTGATTATAGTTGATGATGGGTCGAGCGATGAATCACTTGAAATAGCGAAAAATTTTGAGGTTAAAGTTATAGAGCATAATAAAAATAAAGGATTAGCCGCTTCATATAATTCAGGCATTAGAAAAGCAATGGGTGAGGTTGTAGTTTTCTTGCATCAAGATGTGATTTTATATACTGAAGCAATGGAAAAAATAATAGAACCGTTTGATAACAGTCAAGTGGTTTGTGCGTACCATTATGTTTTTCAGCCATTTGAAATATGGGAGAAATATAGTTTTTGGCAAAAGTATTTTTTTTGTCGCTGGGTGAATAAAAAAGTTTACGGAATGAACGGCAAGTTTGATGCTTTCAGTAAAAGGGTGTTGTTTGAAGCAGGTCTATTTGACGAAGAGCGCTTTAAAAGTGCGGGAGAAGACGGAGATATTATGATCCGGCTAAAAGATAAAGGTGAAATTGTAAAAACTGAAGCAGGGATATTGCATTTACACCAGTTTGAAAAAAATTTTGGCTTTAAAGATATTCTCTACAAACAGGCACAGCTTTCTGAAGCTCAAGGCGCGCTTTACGGGAAACACGGGATGTTTGACGGAGTGACTGGATTGCTGAAAGCATTTTTTCGCGAGATACTATTGATTGGCACTTTAATTCCAGCGATTCAAATTTTTTCTTGGATAATAATTGTGTTTTATTGTTTTTTTGTGTCAAGAGCCATGCTTTATAGGGAGTATAAAGACCAGAGAACATATTTATTGCCATTGGTGAATTTTATTTTATTTTTTGTAAGTTTTATTTATTCTATTAAAGGTTTTTTACTTGGAAAACAAAAAATATAGCTTATTATCGGATTGTTGTAGTTGCCGATGGCAGTAGAGAGGATATTTCTAAAATAATTTTATTCAGCTCGGCCAGTGTTTTCACTTTTATTAATTTTTGTCTTAATTCCGAGGCGTTTTTTTGTGATTTGACATAGTGAACAAGATGTTGTCTGAATGGGATGAGATTGTTATTATTTTTAAAAAACAGTTCGGCGTGGCGGAGCATAATTGACCCCCTCTGCCCCAGATGTAAAATCGGGGGCATCTCCCTCTTAGCAAGGGGGGGGGATTTTATTTGAGAAAAGATCCAAGGATTACCCAAAGCGCCGCTGGCGATGCCAAGACCGTCGGCCCCGGTTTTTTTTAGCAGCCTTATTGCCGACTGGTTGTCAGTTATGCCGCCGTTGGCCAGGACGATTTTATCAGGCAAAAGCTTTTTTATTTTTCTTATGGCAACATAGTCAATTTCTCCGCTAAAACCTTGATTCAATGTGCGGCCATGGATCATAACTGTTGTCCAAGATAAGTCTTTCACTCTATTTATAAATTCTTCTGCCGTAGTGTTTTTAACTTTTGTCCTTATTTTTATGGAAACAGGCAAGTCAGTATTATCACAGACTGCTTTTATAATATGATATGCCTTTTCTTTTTCATCCATTAAAGACGCGCCAGAACCAGTCTTTATGACTTTGTGAGCCGGGCAGCCGAAATTAATATCTAGGCCTAGGAGAAGCCTGTCCCGACCGAGCTCAAGCGAGCGGAGGGACCCCGTGATGATTCGCACAGCTTTTTTAAATTTAATTGGATCATTGCCAAATAATTGAAATACCAAGGGATATTCGCTTTTATCATGCCAGAGCATGCGCATCGTCTTTTGATTGTCATAGCAGATGCCATCAACCGAGATCATCTCGGAATAAACCACATCCGCGCCGAATTCACGGCAGATTTGACGAAAAGCCGAATCAGTGTAGCCTGCCATGGGCGCTAGAGCAATAATGGGTTTTTTTAATTTTTTCCAAAAGTTGTGCATAGTGGTAAGATACTATTATGGGATATGAAGTATTAATAAATAATATCATAGCCAGGGGATATTTGAAAACTCCCGAGATTATTAAAGCTTTTCGCCGGGTGGATAGGCAGGATTTTGTGCC
>MFMW01000021.1:0-4799 GCA_001783595.1 Candidatus Kuenenbacteria bacterium RIFCSPHIGHO2_02_FULL_39_13
CCAACTTGCCTTCTAATGCCCCTAAAATTTCTTTCAAAGGCAAGGGCTCGTTCTTGACTCTTAACACGTTTTTAATCCCTTCCACCAAGGGCTCATAGTGAGCCAGCTCTTTATTTTTGATGCGCCAAGCTTTTTCAGTCTGGACAATTTGCACCGGCTCAATGTGACTGTCCAAAAATTTACTGAAAATAAACCTCAAACAGTTTTTATCCACTTCCGGCTCAATGTTGTTTTCAGTCAGCTCGTCTAATATTTTATCTTCCAGCGCCATGTAGCCGGCATTGTTTAAAATTTTTAAAACCAAAGACAACAGAAATTCCAGTTTTTCAGTTTTCTCCCGGGTTGCCAGCGCTTTTTTCAAGCCGTTGTTTTCAATCTGCCTGACCCGTTCTCTGGTAATATCAAAACGTTTGCCAATTGCTTCCAGAGTCTGTTTTTCTACTTGGTCAAGACCGTATCTGGCGCGGATAATCTCTTTCTCGCGCGAGTTTAAGTCCTTAAGTAAAAAACCGACCAATTCTTGCGGATTAAGCTCGGCTTTTTTCTCGTCAACGTCAGCTTGGATGATTTTATCTAAAATATTTTCTGACATATTAGCCAAAAAGATTCATAAATTATTTACTTATTTTAAGTATATCAAACAATCTATTTTTTGTCAAACGCACAAAAAAACGCGCAAAAAAATAGGCCGGGGATTTATAGATTCCTCTCTATATTTCCCCGGCTTTTTTAAATTTTTTTGCCTATGGCCCAGGCGATCATTCTCAATTCTTCCATCAACCGACTGAACTGGTTCGGATAGAGCGACTGCGCGCCGTCGGACAGCGCCCGATCGGGATCGTGATGCACCTCGATGGCGAGGCCATCAGCCCCGGCGGCCACGGCAGCCCTGGCCATGGGTGCGACCTTATCCCGTATTCCCGTGCCGTGGCTCGGATCGGCGATGATGGGCAGGTGGCTGAGCTTTTTTGTCACGGGAATGGCGGAGATATCCAGGGTGTTGCGCGTGTAATTTTCAAAAGTGCGAATCCCTCGTTCGCATAAAATGACCTGGTAATTGCCACCCGACATGAGGTATTCGGCGGCCATCAACAGCTCCTCGATAGTCGCAGCCATCCCCCTCTTGAGGAGAACGGGCTTTTTAAGCTTGCCCACCTCTCGCAGCAGGCTAAAATTTTGCATATTGCGGGCGCCGATTTGCAGAATGTCCACATTGTCGACTAAAAGCTCGATCTGAGCGTTCTCCATCACTTCGGAAACCGTCGCCATCTTGAACTCTTCCCCCGCTGCTTTGAGCAATTTCAAGCCCTCTTTTCCCAATCCCTGGAACGAATAAGGCGACGTTCTCGGCTTAAACGCCCCACCTCGCAAAACTTTGGCGCCGGCATTTTTCACTTCTTTGGCAATGGTAAACAACTGCTCCTCGCTTTCAACAGAGCACGGTCCAGCTATCACGGTAATTTGCTCATCGCCAAATGACGCCTCTTTCACCCGAACCACTGTTTGCTCAGGGTGAAACGTTCGGCTCGATAATTTGTACGGCTCGGTGATCCTTATCACCTCATGCACGCCGTCCAAAATTTCGAATTCGCGTATGTCCACAGTTCTCTTGTCGCCAATAGCGCCCAGAATGGTTCTATTGACGCCAACCACTTTGTGAACCTGGAAACCATTTCTTTCGAGCCTTTCGGCAACAGCGCTTATCATGGTTTCCGTCGCCATCTCCTTCATTGAAATAACCATCTTATTTCCTCCTGCCTTTTCGGCATTTTTTTATTTTGAATTTTGATTTGTCTTTTTTATTTAATTAAAAAACTGACCATTGCGGATCAGTTGTATTATCTAAAATTATATTATTATATGCTAAAATGACTGATCCGCTTAAGTCAGGAAAGTAAAATAAAAATAAAAATTCCAAGTTCTCGCAGTCATAATGCTTTTACTCTAGCATACTTGCGCAAACTGTCAACTAAAATCATCCACAGCCTGAAACCGCTAAAAATTGACTATTTCTTTGTCTTTAGCTATACTTATCCTGAAAGTACAAATTTTGTAATATTATGGGGACGTCAATATTCGCTTGAAAATCGTTCAATCTCAACTGCTGACTAAGCCGGGCAACTTGTTAAAATGCCCACACATACAAGTGTCAAAAATATATTCGGCGCCGTGCGGGAAAAAGTTTTGGCTTTGGCCAATTCTTTGACTCCAAACTTCGCCGCCGTAACAGCTTAAATCCTGTTACCGCCTGACTCGCAAAACCTGTGCGCGAGAAGCAGGTGTCATTTATTCGGGTTAGGTTAACTTCACGTTTGGGGTGGTTATCCGAAACAATTTCCAAACTACAAATTCGGGTGTCTTGCTTGTTTCTTAACCCGAATCCGAGCCCCCTGAAACAAGCTATGCCAGTAAACAGTTGTTATTAACTATTCAAGACGCGGGTGCGATTCCCGCCGTCTCCACCAGTTCAAACAGTCCGGTGGACTGTTTGAACGGGCACTGCGTAGCGCAAGCGGAGCCGTGCCCCACACCTTTAATGTAACTGTTTGAACGGGCACTGCGTAGCGCAAGCGGAGCCGTGCCCCACACCTTAATGTAACCATTTGAACGGGCACTGCGGTTGGTATTGCGCTGAGCAATACAACGGGGCCTACACCTTAATTTAAATGCAACGACGTTACCGAAAACCCAAACCCCAAAAAGATTCCTTTAAAGATTTCCGCACCAATGAATGTATTAGAATACCTCAAATTTTTCTGATTGATGAGCACGATAATCAATTGGGCGTTATGGCTACCATTGATGCTTTAAAAAAAGCGCAAGCTGCTGAACTTGATTTAGTTGAAGTCAATCCCAAAGCCAACCCGCCGGTGGCCAAAATTATGAACTATGGCCAATACAAATATGAAACAGAGAAAAAAAATAGACGGGCCAAAGCTCACCAAAAAACAATTGAACTTAAGGCCATCAGACTATCATTTAGAATTAAAGGCAAAGACTTGGAAACCAAACAAAAGCAAGCTCAAAAATTTCTTGCCGACGGCCACAAGGTAAAAATTGACATTATCTTAAAAGGCCGCGAACGGGCCCATAAATCACTGGCCATGGACAATGTGAAAAAATTTATTGAGTCTTTGGGGAAAAACTTTAAAATCATTCAGCCAATTGCTTCTCTAGGCGGACAAATAACAACCACCATTACTAAAAATTAATTTAGATCTATGCCAAAAAAATTAAAGACCATCAAATCATTTTCCAAACGTTTTAAAATAACCAAATCAGGCAAGGTTAAAAAAATCAAGCAAGGCCAGAATCATTTTAATGCCAAAGACAGTGGCAAAGCTACCAGAAATAAACGTCAAAACTTGACCTTATCTAATAGCGATGCTAAAATAATCAAAAGTCTTATCAAATAAATCCATAATCCATAATTCATATTATATGCCCAGAGTAAAACGTGGCATTTTACACATCAAAAAACGCGCGAGAATCCTCAAACAAACCAAGGGCTACAAATGGGGTCGCAAAAATCTTATTAAGCAAGCCATTACGGCCAGCCATAAAGCTGGCGCTCACGCTTTTCGCGATCGCAGAATTAAAAAAAGAATCAATCGCCGGCTGTGGCAAGTTAGGTTGAATGCAGCGACGAGGGAACACGGGCTGTCGTATTCAAAATTTATCAGTCTTTTGAAAGCGAAAAAAATAGGACTTGACCGCAAAGTCCTTTCTGAAATCGCGCTTAAAAAACCGGAGATATTCGCGGCAATCACAAAACTGGTCAAAAAATAATCTCCTTGTTTAAATTCGCCTCAATCCAACTCCTCATCCAATATCTGTCGCAGCTCATCGGCGCTTAAGGCATAGTCAAAAACTCTGTTGCCGATAAATATATAAGGCGTGGCATCCACCCCGAGCTCCTGGCCTTGCGTCATGCCCTCGCCCACTTTTTCAGCTGTCTTTTTTGTGTCCAAGCACTGGTTAAATCTTGGCAAATCCAATTCCAGATCAAGCGCTATCATATTATACAGTTCCCTTGAGAGCAAACTCTGATTTTCAAACAGCGAGTCATAATACTCCCAAAAATACCCCTGTTCATCCGCGCACCTTGCAGCCATAGCCGCGCTCCGGGCATTCAAATGCGAGGGATTGGGAAAATCCTTCCAAACCAGCCTTACCCTGCCGCTATAATCAGGCCAGACTTCATTTAGGTTAGAGTAAAATTCTTGACAATACGCGCACTCAAAATCGCCGAACACAAGCAGGCTCAAAGCAGCTTGCTGGTTGCCGCGCACGACGTCACTGGCATTGATGTATGATTCATAAATAACCCTAGCCGGCGTTATGAGCGGATCAAAAGACAATTGCGCCTGTTGCGCTTCAGTATTTTTGTCAACTGGAGTTATCTGTCCGTCTTGGCTGGTAACGTTAAAAAACAGCGCAAACAAAAAAAACGCCGCCAAAATCGTCAACGAAGTAATAATAAATACTGTCTTATGCGTCTGATTCATATAGTTTAATTTTGCCTTTAGCGGAGCCGGATATAATAAATCCGCTGACTGAAATTATCAAAAAAGTAAAGCTTATCAGCGCTAGCGCTGATAAACAGTTTGGCTGCCTGATAATCGCTGAAACTGCCGTCACCAGCAACAGGATAAGCCAGCATTTGCCCGTAACCAGTGTCTAAATCAATTTTATACATCGCGTCAGCGCTGTCATTTAATAAATCGGGATAAAGGCCAGCCCCGATCGGCAGACTGCTTGGCACAGCGCAATACACATATCTGCCGTCCGGCGCAAAA
>MFMW01000021.1:4830-21187 GCA_001783595.1 Candidatus Kuenenbacteria bacterium RIFCSPHIGHO2_02_FULL_39_13
ATCCACCACTGAATAAAGCAATTTATCGCCCTTGGGCGACCAGCTGCCCCGGAAATTACTGCCGTCCACTTTGATGGAAAGAAAATTTTCGTCGTTCTGACCGATTAAAATAATTTCCTCGCTGTTAATGCCGCGCGCCTCGCGGTAAAACGCCACCACCTGGTTGTCCGGCGACCAACTTACTTGAACCTGGGCCCCTTTGCCGCCGAGCGGTTCAAGCGCCTTGGCGCTGTTGGTTTTGAGATCAGTCACCACCAGCCAGTTGTCATCTTGATTGGCCCCCACAAATTTATAGGCCACATTTTCCGAATGGCTGTCAAAATCTGGATTCTCCAGCCCATTTGGCAGTGTCGTCTTTTTATTTTGTATAAAATCGTAAATAATATTTGCCCCATCAGGGTATTCCAGTATGACCTTTTGTCCATCGTCCGACCAGGTAACTCTGTCCACGTTGGGGAAAGCCTCATTTGACAAAAGATATTTTTCCGCCCCGTCAAGAGAAAGCTCATAAAACTTATTGTCAGCGCGGTTCAGGTAATTAAAGCTGTTTCCTCTGAATTCCACCGCGACTGCGCTGTCTTCAATTAAACTATTTGTTTTGGTCAACCCGCCAGCGGCAATCTCATCAATCTCTTGCTCCGTTTCTGCGCCTCCCTCTCCGGCAGCGGCGCCGCTCTCGTTTTCCCCGGCCAACAGCCTGCCGCTTGGTCCGATAATATTTGGATTAAACTCATTGCCTGCGCCCGGCAGCCTGCCGCCGGCGGCTTCATTTTCACCGGGCTGCGGAGCAACCGACCCGCCCGGCTGGCGAATAAAAATCAGCCAAACTACGGCGCTGATCATTACCACGGTTATAATCAGCAGCAAAACTGCGAGCAATATTTTCTTGTAATCAAAAGGAGGTAAATTCATAATTATCAATATCTTTTAAAATCTAAACCAAAATCTTTAAAATTTGAATATTGACGTTGGTTCTTATCTTCCTAATTACTAATTACTAATTTTTATTTCCAACTTAATGTATCAATCTTCCACTCTCCGCCAATTTTAACCAAAGACAATTCAGCGTCCTGGCTGTATAGTTTACGAGCATCGCCGATGTTCTTTTCGCGCCTGGTGCTGACGATTAAACTTGTCCTCAATGGGCTGTAGCTCAAAACTTTTGTTTTTAGAGCATAAGTCACCATACTCTCCTCCGGCGGAGTATTTATGTTTCTGGCAATAAAATCTTCAGACCAAGACAGCATTTTATCGCTCATCAGCGGCCGCAAATCAAGCACATTGGCAAAATTAGCGGCCGCGGAATAAGAGCCGAGCATTGCAGTAAAAAATTTCGCCCGATTTTCAGCCTGCTTCTTGTCAATCTCCTCTTCTGTTACTGTCGCCGCTTCATTGCCGCTCGGCGCTGGCTGCTGCTGCTCGCCAGCTTCACTGCCGGGCAATGCTACCTCGCTGCCGCCACCCGCAGAAGCCTCATTCCCAGCCTCATTAGGTATAACCGCCTGATCGCCTTTACTTATTTCTTTGACTATAAAAACAGCGGCGACAATCAAAATTATCACCAAGATAAATATTATAATAATTTTCTTCTTATTATCCATAAATAAAAGATAATTAAAAATCTACGAACTGCCCTCCCCCTCCTGCTGCCTGTTAAACTCTTCCTTGGCCTCTTGTATTTCCAGGAGCTGTCTTGGATCAGTGGTAATAATCTGATCTTCAGTATATGAGGCCACCACTTTAATCGCCACATGCTTTGAACCGGCAAAAAATATGCCTTCCCCTACGCCTGCCTCTAGCAGCAAATATCTTTCGCCTTGAGTCAGCATAAAAGTTTGGGCCACCACGTCAATCGCTGCCGTTGACTGCCTAAGCAGCAGTTGCATGGCCGAATTAGTCACAATCGCCTTGCCATAAGGCGAGCCCAAAAAATCATTGACGTCTTGAGTAATGGTCGTCAAGCCCAAATAATATTTTCTGCATCTTTTAGCCAAAGCATAGATGAATTTGGCGCTATCTTCATACTGCATCAGCCACCAACCCTCATCAACCACCAGAATCCTTTTTTTCATCTCGCTTCTGACAATATTCCAAATAAAATTAACAATGGTGTAAATGGCAATCGGCCGCAGTTCATCCTCTAAATCGCGCACTGAAAAAACAACCAATTGATTGTTTATGTTAATGTTAGTCCGGTTGTCAAGCAGGCCGGCAAATGTGCCGCTGGTATATTTTTCAAGCTTTTGAGCCATTTCATTGCCGCCTTCCATGCCATTTAAAATTTCCTGCAAATCAGAAATGGTCGGCGGGGTAATTTGCGACAAATCAGCTTCTGCCGTAACGTCATTTTTAGCATAAGTTTGCAACAAAGCTTTATCCAAAAGCGAGTCTTCCTCATGGTTAACCTCGCCAATCATCAATCTCACCAGCCCTTTTAACGTAATCACCGCCGAGCGAATAATATCGCCTGTTCTGTTTTCATCATCGCTCTTTTTCGGCAAATCAAAAGGATTAATTTTGCTTTCCGAATTAAGCGAGATGTTAATGTAAGTTCCGCCGACCGCTTCTGACAAATACTGATACTCTCTTTCCGGGTCAATAATAATCACATCCGTGCCCATCATCATTGAACGGAGCACCTCAAGCTTAATGGCATAGCTTTTGCCAGCGCCAGAGGTGGCAAAAACCACGGTATTCGCATTTTGCAGCGAAAACCTGTCAAATAGAATTAAACTGTTATTATGCCGGTTAATGCCATACAAAACCCCTTCGTCGCTTGATAATTCCGAAGAAACAAAAGGGAAAGTAGAAGCAATCGGCGAGGTGTTTAGATTGGCATAAACTTTAATGTCATCGCGCGCCAAAGGCAATGTGGAATTAAAGCCCTGTTCGCTCTGCCAAATTGAACGTCTGGTATAAACTAATTTTGAACCAATGGTTGTTTCCAAGCCCTCAATCGCTTCTGCCAGCTCTTTTCTCGTATTGGCATAAACTGTGACATAAAGGCCAAACTGGAAAAAGTGCTCAATCCCTTGGGTCAGGTCGTCGCGCAGCTTTTCAATGTCCTGGAAAGCAGTTTCCTGCAAAGGGTCCCGCGGCGCGCCCTTTTCCCGATCAGTCATAATTTGCGCTCCGATATTGCCGATTTTCTTTTTTAATTGCTTCAAAACTATGCCCGAGGGAATAGGATAAAAATACATGGCAATATCCATGGTTAGGCTGCTATCAATCACCGGCTCAAACCAGCCGACTGAAATATATCTTGGATAAGTCGTCACAAAAAGAGTGGCAGCGAATTTATCATTCAATTCCAAATAGCTTGAATCAACCCTCATGGCTGACGGCGCGATCAAATCGCGCAAATTGGTTATCCCTTCGCGATAAACTCTTTCTGCTTCCAAGGCTTCTTTTTCCTGCTCAATTTGCGCCTGCTCATCAACAAAATCACCCTCGGCTGTTTTTGCTTGAGTTTCTCGGCTCATCTTTTTTTGTATTTCCGCTGGATTAAACATCAAATCTTAAAAAATTTAAAATTAATTTACTCCACTCTCAATTTCCCCACTTCTTCCATCTTTTGTCTTTCAGCTACTTCCGGATTGTAGCTATTATAATAAAGCTCAATCAAACTTTGCGTGTCAAGCTGCTGGCTGTTAATCGTCATGGAAGACAGCCCGCTTTGCACGGCATTTACCCTTCTCTCAAGCTCTGTTTTATATTTTAAAAACTTCTCCTTCTTCAAGCTCACCAGTTGAACCACCTTAAAAGAATTAAACACGCGCCCAAAAAGTCCCTGCTGTTTCGTGCCTTCCAACGGGTTATACGGAATAACCACATAAAACCTTTTTGACATAATATCCCCCAGCTCCACCAACTCCCTGACATAAGCGCCGTATTCCTTAATCTGAATTTTTAACAGTTCATTAGTCTGCTCACGCTCCTTTATTTTCAACTGCTCCAAATAATTATCAATGTTCAGCCTTCTTGATTGAATCACTATTTGTATGGGAAAGCTCAACGAATTAATAAAAGAAATATAACCTTGGACAATGGCATTTTGCTCTTCTTCTGATTTTAAAGCAAAATTTATTGACGACACCAAAAGCACGGCCGCTAAAGTATTGCCTTTAAGAATCACCGTATCATCATGAATTTCAGCAATATCAATGTACTGCTGGGTGGCAACTTTTGCCTTTTGCTTTCTTTTGTCAGACATAATAAATATAAAATTTTGATTATTGGAAATTAGAAATTAGAAATTAGAAATTTTCAGACTATCCCTGGTATCTTCCGCCAGTATCCACTATTAATGCCAAATCTTTCAATTTTTTTGGTTTAATTGATTTTCTTGGGATAAAATCGGTTTTAAGCGCGTCAACCTGCTTATTTCTGTTCTCGGCCACAACCGCGCTCATTGGCACTGATTTATACCAGACTCTTACTTTTGGCCTTTTGATCGCTTCCACCATACTGCCTACAAACTCATGGAATCTCCTGCCGTTAATTTTCACAAAACCAAAAATAATTACCATTAGCAAGGTTGCCAGAGTCACTAGAATAAATCCAGCGGTATCAAGAATCTTGTAAGCGACAAAAACGACTACTCCGCCAATAACCATAATAATAAACTGGCGCGTAGTTATCGGCCCGATAATCCTGTCTTCCACGTCAATAAATTGTGGCGCTACAAAACGATCCATTTTTTAATAGCTTAATTTTCTATTTAAATCAGCCACGACATTAAACTCTTCTGGCGCTAAATATGGCTTACTCGCTGCTCTAAATTCGCGAATCACCTGCTCCACCGGCTTTCTGGCAGACATACTCGCTGCGCCAAGTGAGAGATATGTCTGATAAACTTCCGATTCTTGCCAAGCTTTTATCCCTTCTGCTTTTTTTATTAATGACTCATCTTCCAAAAGCCCGATTTTTCCCAGTATCCTTTCCGCTGCTTCCCTTGGATTATTGCCCAGCCTTCTGAACTCCTTGAGTGAAAGCTGTCTCAACTCATCTACCGGCCCGACAGTTACATGGCGGGCAATTTCTCCCCTGGCCGCCAGCTGCTGCCCCGGATCATATTTTATGCCATGCATATCCAACTTTTTTGCCGCTGTCTTATTTTTTTCTTTTTCCCCAGGCTCTTCTCCTCCTTCTCTTTGACTGTCAACCACTAAAGAAATCTGCTTCAGCGCTTCAGCGCTTTCATTGGGCGAAATTTTAAGCAGCGTTGGCAATTTCCCTGTTCTTATCACCTCTTCCACTTGCGCTCTTTTCCCTTCTGTTAAATTTAAAATTTCGCTCGCCTCATCTCTGTCTAACCCTTGCCTTAAGAGAGCTTCTCTTGTTTCAGCTAGACTCCTGACATCTTTTAGTCTGGAAATAATAATATTGCTTATCTGGGCCAGAGCCAACGGCCGGCCGGCCAAATTTAATTGCTTAAAAATTTCATCCACGATGGTTTTAATATATTGCTTTATCAGCCGATTCTTGTCCTCGCCGCCTTGGTCAACCAATTGCCTTGCTTCATGCTCATCATTAACGTCAAAATAAAAGTTTGCCGCTGATTTTCCTTTCAAACCAACGCTCGTCTTTTTAATTTCTTCCGCCAGCCCCGGCGTGGTTAAATCATCAGCCGGCGCCGCTAATTCATCACTGGCTAGATCAACCAGCCGCCCGTTTTTTAATAATTTGAAAACGGCTTCCTTGGTTTTGACCACTATCTCGTTTTGTAAATCATTGCCCGGCATAAAAAATAATCTTTAAGGTATTATAACAAATTATAAGAAAATAATAAACTCCAACTTCCACTCAACTAGTACAAAAAACCTAATAGATATAAGGGTAAAATATTCTTACTGCCAGTAATTACATTATCAAGCAACAAATAACCATTTTTAACATCTTTAATTTGTTTAATTTTCTTACTTCGGCCGCCTATTTCAAAAAAATACTTGCCGCAATTAATATCCCCTGTTTTGGCGTAAAAAACTTTATATCGGGCATTTGTCAATTGATTATGAACAAAAATTTCTCGCGCCAAACCGATTTCTGCTTCCTTGCCTAAATAAGCATTAAGGGCGAAAAATAATACGCTGTTATCTAAATATACTTTTTCTAAATTGCGCACCAACGAATGCCCTCTTTTATTGTTTAATAAAAATTTGATAAAACCAATATCCTGCAAAATCCGTAAATATTCCAAAATTGTTTTATTATCTTTTCCTAAACTGTTGGCTAGTTTATTGACATTAACTTCGCCGGGCGAAGTTGTCGCCAAGAAAAAAAGCAACTTCTTAAAAACAATTAAATTATCTGTTTTCAAGCTATAATAAGAGGCAATGTCCTCATAAATTGTTTTTTCTATAATATTGGCAACTGCCTGATAGATATTGTCTTTTACTTTGAATTCAAAGGCAAAAGGATAATAGCCAATGTTGAGATATTCGCGCCAATGGCCTAAAAATTTGGGTATCTTTGACAACTGGCGAGAAACAACGATCTGATCTTCTATCAACTGATCCAAACTGTAATTTTTTAATTTTATTTGTAGTTTATATTCTAAAAATTCCCTGAACGAAAAACCATGCAAATAATAAATAATGGCCCGGCGGGAAAGATCATGTTTGCCTTTAATTAAATTTAAGCTGGAACTGCCGGAAAAGATAACTTTTAATTTTGGTAAAAAATCATAGATATTTTTTAGCTCTTGATTCCAATTTTTGTATCGATGAATTTCATCTATTAATAATAGCTCGCCGCCGTAATTATTAACGAAATTCTGCGCCACATCCACTAATGTATTTTCTAGAAAATAAGGATCATCGGCTGAAATATATAAAGCCTTTTCTGAATCTCCATAATGAGTTTTGACGTATTCTAACAAAAAGGTTGTTTTGCCTATGCCTCTTGGGCCAATAATACCCATTATTCTTCCGTCCAAAACAAAATCAGCAAAAACGTTTCTTTGATAAACCTCTCTTTGCTCATTTAAAAGTTGGGTGTATTTTTCTATTAATTTCTGCATAATATCTAATTTAGACTCTACTCTAATTATTATATACTATTTTAGGAGTCCAGTCAAATTCAAAAATTCCACCGAAACTTCTCAAAAATTCCAAAGGAATTTTTGAGATTCCATATCTCCGTAAACCATCTTCTGATATTCCAACTCACCTGCTCTCCTAGCCAGATTACTCACTACCATACCCATCATTACCGCCTGTTCTGCTGGCAGCTGCAATCTCTGCTCTAAAATATATTTAAAGAACATTGCCAAAAACTTCGCCCCGGCCGGATCATTTTTAAATTCCCTCACCCGTTCAAAAGATTCGCTGGATCTTTTGAACTCTCCCGCACCTACTGATTGCGTGAGGGAGGAAGGGGTGAGGGACTTCTCCAAATAATTCCCCCAAAACTTTACAAACCTCTCATCCCCGCCAAAAGCCTGCCTAATCTGCCCGTTTTCCGCCAAGGCCAAAAGTGTTGTCACTGCCTCTTCTTTCTGCCCATTATTAACAGCGTGGTAAAAATTATTGCGCAAAGCTTTTAAATCCTTGCCAATCTCTACCTTTAATTGCTCCTCTTTTAGCCAAACATTTTTCATCAAATCCCTGCCCAAAAAACCACGGTATTTTTCTTGCAAAATCTGTGTTGACGATTCGGCCACCGCCGGCCTCTCCACCGCTGGCTCTTTACCTGCCGAAGTCCCTTTAGGGACGTAGACAGGCGCACTCCGTTGTGGAGCCCTAATGCTCCCACTACTGTCAGCTTCAATTGGTATTTTAAGCTCAATTGGAGGAACAACCCGAGCTTTTTCCCGCGGCAAAATTTTCTCAACAATTCCTTCCAGTCTTCTCTCTGTAGAAAACTGCTCTTGATAAGCTCCTGGAATCACGGGCACAAATCTTAAAAAATCATAGATCTTTAAAATTTTTAATAACAAATTTCTATCATCATGTTTTAATTGCCTGGCATTTAAATTTTGGTTCACATAAGTCACTTTTTCCACATCTCCTTTTTCACCTGGTTTATTAATAAATCGATCATAATCCAATATCCAATTTTTTATTCTACTAACCTGTTCCTCGCCCTCTCTATCAACTTTTATTTGCGCTCTGCCTAAACTCTCTTCATTTTCTTTTAAACTATTTATCATCAACTGGCGCTCATTTAAATTCCCTACATCATTAGCGTAAAAAAACAACCTTTCCCTGACTTTTTCAACAACATCAATATCGCTTTGCACTCCAAATAATAAATAATTACTAATCAGGTCTTCCATTTCATCCTGTTTGCGTAAAGCAAAAGATAACCAACCAACATAAGCCAAGCAAATGTGGTATTTATAATTCAAAGAATCATCTGTAAAGCCCCGTTCACCATCACGCAGTTTTTTGGATAGATTAATATAAATCTGATTAGCATCTCCCATATCGCGGTTAAAACCCGTTTGTAACACAAAATTAAGTATATCTGAAAATACGCGCCCGTCTGATAACTGCTCTGGCGTTAAAGATTTTAATTTAGCCAAAGACATCACAACTACACCATCTGGAATGGGATTGATGCTATCGCTATTATTGAATTGTCTGATAAACTGGTTATTATCCATAATACGTGTCTATTTACTTAATTTATTTTTCTTTCTCTTTGGGCTTTTTTTCTTCTCTAAAACTTGCCTCTTCAATATTTTGAGCAATCTTTCTTAAATTAGCCAAGAAATTCTTTTGAGCTTCTTCACCAGAGATTATGCCAATGCCATAATCTTTATTGTCGCTCTCAATCACTCTTTCTACGGCTTTTTTATGTTTATCATCTTTCAAGGCATTCTTAAGATCATTTAATTTATTCGTCAGCTCTGTCACATTCATACTGCCGCCGGCGTTAACAGTTTGTAAGGAATCGCTAACCGCCTGTGACAAACTGTCGCTTAATGCTTGAATACTGGCCGACTCAATGCTAAAATCATTTTGTGCTAAGCTGCTAGTGAGACCGCTGACTATGCCAGGCTCAACTTCGGAAGCTAATTGTTGCCTCTTGTTATTAATATCCTCTTGCTTTTTCTGATACTGTTCGGAGTTGATACCTTGTACTGTTTTAATAGTTTCTATATCCTGCTGATATCTCCTTAACTCTGTCAAACCCTGTACCCTGTCTTCATTACTCTTGACAACTTTTTTACCGCCTGTCTTAGAGCGCCCAAAGTAATCTGTAAACTCACGAGACACATTATCAGTCCTTTCCTTGATGTCTAATTCGTCCATCTTGCCGAAATTAGTACCTATATTCTGATCCAAAAATTCGCGCAGATCGTCCTCATTTTCCATAACCTTAGTTATATTACCGTCCTTATTATGAAACTTAAATTTTAAATCCCCTAAATCACCGCCAGCTTTATCATAAGCCGCGTAAATAGCTTGGGGTGATACTTTTAAATATTCAGACAAGCGCTGTAAATCATTCGCATCTATATGAGCATATTTTTCCTTGTCTAAATTGGAACTGGCGCCAGTTCCGCCAATCATCATTAGTAATGTCCTGGATTGAGTATGCTCTTTGATATGACCGGCAGTATCTCCAACAAATGTACCGGCAAAAGCGTTCTTGTGAAAATCGTCCATTTTACCGCCCCTAACCACCGGCACGCGCTTGAAAGTACCACCCGGCTGCTCTTCATACATATAACCATGGGTCAATTCCATAAAAGTATGAGGAGACTCCGCAAATCTTTTCCTGCCCGGCGTTTTATTAAATTCCATTTTAGCCGACCTCAAAGCATTATCCCCTTCGTTAAATTTCCAAACGCCTTTCTCGGTATCAAATCCCTGATGACCGCCGTATTCCTGATGGGTAGCTGACTTGCCTATGTCCTCTAATTCTTTCAAAAGCCGCAAACCGTTTTGGTCTTTACTTAACGTATCCTTAAAAAATTCGTTAACTGCCCCATAGTTATATTTAACGATATTATCTTCCTCTTCCTTGCCTGTTTTAGGGTTAATAAACTTATATTTTTCATTGGTTTCACCATAAGTTTTGCCGCCCTTTCTGGTTGCCCTGACTTTTTTAATAAAAGCCGGATCCAACATAATATCATCTATTTGCCCCTCAACAGCAGTAGCTCTTAACAAAGCCCGCCACCGACGCTTATTGTCAATATTGTCCCTGCCATAAAGTAAAGACGCCATATACGCTTTCTGTTCTTTGTCCATAGCCGTAAAATCCTTAGCAAAAGCCGCTTCATAAGAACTTTCAAGCTGCTCTCTATAAGGTATTCTTACCTTGCCTCTTGTTCTGAATTGCTCCGTTACCTCCCGACCGCCAGCAGTGGCCACTTGTTGTGTTCTCTCACTCAATTCTTTACTTCTCTGTTCCCAACCACGCGCCGCATTTATCGGGTTTAAAGCAGCAAACAAAAGTTTTCTGCCAAAACCAGGCGCCTTGCCTTCCTTTGCTTCCAGTAATTTTGTTGTTCGCTCATTCCACAGATCTTTAGCATTACCCCACAGCCTCCGCGGTCCCCAAAGAGCCGCCGCTGTCCCGGCCGTCTGTAGTTTGCCCATCCACTCTCCCGCCATTTTACTCCCGGCCACGCCCATCTGGCTAGCTAAAGTTAAAGAGGTTACCAAAAGACCGATAACCACAATAAAATTAAGCAGGGATTCTAAACTGCCGAATTCACTGAAAAAAACATGGAAACTTTTTTCAGTGCCCTTAAAAAAACCAACATCAAAACCCTCTGACATCCCACCAGCTGTGGTTAATGACATTATATAAAAAGACAACCAAAGAAAAAAAGCCAACAAAGGGCCAGTCATCAAATGTTTTGTAACTGTATCCCAAATTTGACTGGAAAACTTCTGCCCACCTGGCACTAATGGCAAAGCGAACAAAAGGGGAGACAAAATTATTGCTAACCATAAAATTATCACGCGAGATAAAAAGAAAGCCACGATGACACAAAGCACCACTGTAGTTATCACCAGCATAATAATTGCTAAAACCATAGCGCCTATTAAAGAAAAAACCACTTCTATCCCGCCGGTAATCACAGACAAAGATCTTGACATAGCTAATATTTTACCTAAACCCGCAGCATTAACTAAATTACCAGCTGCTATATTATTAAAAGCATTTACGAAAGTCAATGTTATAACCTGACTTATGTCTATTAATATCCCCATTATAAATTTAGAAAAATTAATCAGCACTGCCGCTATGACTAATTTAGACAATAATTTTTTATACCCATAATTTTCTATCTTAAACAAAGTACCGAAAGCAATCATTAGAATACCTAAAACAATAAAAATATTAGCCAAATCTCTCACCACTATCCATCCTTGAGTAACCCCTGCTTGGCTCAAAAAATTATTATAATTAGCTACCCAAAGCATTAAAGGAATCAGGGCCTCAGAAACTAAATAACCTAAAATATAAATAGGTATGTAAATTAACCAACTCACTGTAAACAGCACTGTTCCAATACCAGCCCCAAACCAATCATCTGCACTAAAAGGATTAAAAGCACAAACTTGTTCTGAACCAACAAAAAAACTTACCAATATTATTAAAAATATTAATATAATTCTTCCATTCTTCAATTTAAATAACTTAATTTCCATCTGATCCTATTCTTTAGGGGCCCTGACAGTTAGGCCACTTTTGATTAAATGCCTCTTTTCTGGGAATAATAATGTTATAAATTATTGGTAATTTATCAAGACTGGTTAAAGGCATTAACTCGTTTAATATTCCATTCCAATCTGAATTTGTATATTCAGAAGGCTTTCTCCCATAACATCCGCCCAAAGCTCCACTTGCTTCCCAGAAGCCAGCAGTAATTTCCTTTGCCGACAAACCTCTCCAATCATCTATCTTATTAAAAACTAAGATAAGACTATCTCTGTCTTTAATCTGCACACTCAGAAAAATTCCTTTTGGTTCATAACCACTACCACACAGTTGTGTATAATTCTTGTTAATATTTCTAATTTTGTAATCAACTGCCGTCTCGTCAGTATTTACACCACCAATATCAGTGAACTTATATTCACCGGCTGAATTACGACATAATAAATTTACATATATACCATCCACACACTTCTCCTTGTCGCACTTAATCTGCCCAAACCAATCTCCTTCAATACATTGTTTATTAAAACAGTGCTTACTTTTATCATCACAGACCTGACCTTCGCAAGTCGCACCACCATTATCTTTAATATAATATATCTTACCGCACTTGGTTTGTTCCCCAGTTATACTAAAATCAACTATTGTTTGAAAATCTTGCCCCCCCACTTCCGTATATATTTTTTCCTTGCCTTCACTTAAACAAAATATATTTGTTTCACTAGCCGTGGGAATTGGTGATGGTAAATTAATTTTTAACGCTAATAAATCCGGATTGACCAAATTCAAAATTGTATAACTGGTCAAAGCCAAAACCAGACCCATAATCGCTGAAATGATGGTTGTCTTGGCACCGCTGATCCTCTGCGCATTACCAGCTGCCAAAAGCCACTGAAACCCGCCAGCCATTATCATAATCACTGCAAGTATTCCCACCACCCCAATAAACAAATTATAAATCGCCTGGACATAAGCTGGGAAACCACTAATACATTGGGTCATCTTGCCACCAATGGGAATAGCAATCTGCAACCAAATATTACTCTGGTCTTCGCATTGTCTTTGTAATATTTCCAATCCTGTCTCGCTCTGCACTGCCCAACCCTCACCTGCTATAATAACTAAACCAAAAATAACTACCATAAAAACCAAAGGAATAATAAATAGTGATATTTTAAACTTCTTTTCGCTCATAATCTTTATTAATTGGTAAATCTAATCTTTTTTTGATCTCCTTTTTAGAAAAAGCTACCTTGTTATTATTATTTTATTTACCCCCTTTAATTCTTCTTCTAATTCTCTTATTTTTTGATTACTTTTATAATAAGCATATAAAACAGTTACTGTCCACACTGGCATTATATCCAAACCCACAGGCGCTACTTCAATTACCGGTAATATGCCAACTCTTTTTATGATAAAACTAAATATAGTAGCGCCTTTATTGCGCAAAAACCACACTAATGTGAACCATAAAAACAAGTCAATTGGCCAATCTATAAAAGTCCATCCTAAAAACCAAAATATAACATCTAAGCTATCTTTTATCGCTGCCAAAATTATAGCTATAATCCAACCAGAACTCCTTCCTTTTTTAATTTCCTCATTTAATACATCGGCCAAATCCTTCGCCTGCTTGATTGTATTAATGGCCAATGCCACTTCACCTAAACCAGCTCTTTTAATTAACTCCCTTCTGATAATTGCCTTGATAACCTTTTTGGCCGCGCCACCTACGCCCTCTCCTTCTGCTAAAGTTCCAGCTCCTGCTCCAATAAAAGGCATTGACTTTGAACCTTTAAATTTATATCCCACAATGGTCGACACTCCGGTGCCTATTCTAGCACCAGCTCTTGTATATTTTGCTCCTTGCTGCATGGCTCTTTCTCTTTCTATCTTATCTCTACCCAGCTTGCGTTTCCACTCCTGCTGTTGCTCCAAATTATTATCCTCTTCTACTAACGACATCTTTTTTATTTATCTGATAATGCTCTTTGTCTTGCAATTATATCATTAACTAATTTAACTAACTCTGGATGGGTTTCTGCAAAACCAACTATATTATAAATTTCATCTTCAACCTTTTTAGCTGCCTCTCTGCCCTTTCCTAAATAGTCAACTACTAAACCCCTTGCCTTGTTCCAAAATCCAGTTTTAACCTTTTTGCTTTCTGCTTCATGCTCATTCATTAGGTTTAATGTATCCAGCTCTTGCTTTGACCGTAACCCGTCCGCCTCATTACAAATTTTTTGGTGCCTCCTTTCTAAAATTTTTTGCAAATCCTCCGAAACATTCTGAAAAGTCTTAAGGTGTCTAACCACTTCTACCATGGCACTTTCAGCTTTTTCCACCACATCAACCTCTTCTGCCTTTGTCGCCTCTGGTGTATTTAATTTGTCAGTTGTTAATAATTCTCCATCTTCTTTTTCAATAATCATAAAATTATTCTTTTAATTTATCATAAATTTTTTCTAATTTTTTATTTTCAACCTCTTTAATTTTATTTTGAACCATTTCTAATGTCTTACTTTTCTCATTTCTTATAAATTCCTTCCACTCTTGAATATGTTTTCTATTCAAATTACTTAACTTCCCCTTTTGTCTCTTTTTTAAATCAATTATCATCTTTTCATAATCACCAATGAATCCTGCGAGTTGCTCCAGTTTCTCTTGGGATAACAAAATTGAAAACTTTGACCAAAACTCTTTTTCTACTTCATTCAAAAACTCACTCTTGTTAATAATTTTATTAATAATATTTATATTCATAAATTTTCCAAATTAATTTTTTATTTTTTAAATCCCCGTTGACTACATAGTTTCCATTGCTCAGCAGTTGCCGCTGAAACTTTATCTCCTATGACAAAAACGCCCAAACCGGCCAGCAAAAAAACAGCTAAAATAATAGTTAAATAAATTCTGGATTGTGGATGTTTTTTCATTAATTGAAAAAGTTATATACAAAAAAATTAAAATTATTTAACAGGCTTCATAAAAATTATCTTACAACTCCATCCTCACTTTATCATTAACATACCGGTGGATTACAGAAGTAACTAAAGTCTGATAAGGGATGCCCTTGTCTAATGCCTTAATTTTTATTTTCTGCAAATCTTTTTCTGACAGCCTGATGTTTAAATTTCTGCTTTTGTTTAAAGTCGCTTTGGCATATTGCTCATATTTGGATTTTGCCAATTTCAAGCCAGCCGAACCCTGCAGCGCGTTATTATCAAAATCATTTAAAATATTTTTTTCCTCCTGATCCAACTCGTAATATTTCATACTATTTATTCTTAATTTTTAACAGATACTCCTTGGTTGCCTTGCGGCTGGGAATAATAGTTTTTAAAAATACCTTATCCTTATCTTCCACAAACGGCACTAAATATGCATAGCCGCTAATCTCTAAAACAAATATCTTTTGATTAGGGTATCTTTTCTTGTTTTTGTGCTCTAAAATGTCTAAAATTTTGTCCTCTTCAATTGCCAGCAAACAATCCTCAAAGCCAATATCCCTTTCTTCTCTTAATTTTTCATTTTTTTGGCTATTCCAGTCAAAATATTTCATATATCTATTTTATGACAAATAATACGATTTGTCAAATATCCTCCGACCGTTCTATTTTTATTTTACATCAAAACCACTTTTATTTGACAGGGTAAATCTCCTAAAATCAAGATATTCCACCTGGCCATGTGTATAATTATAATTCAAGTTAATCAGCTTGCCCTTCTCTGATTTAGACTGTGCGCTGAATTCCTTAAGCGCCCTTGCCTTTAATGGTTTTGATATTTCCATATATTTCACTTCAAGCGGATAAACTTTATTAGCCTGCTCTACTACAAAATCTACTTCGCTTTTATTCGTTGTCCGGTAAAAAAATATCTTTTTCCCAGGCGCTGATCTTAATTCATTAAAAATAAAATTTTCAAACAAGGCGCCACTGTCCGTTCTGACATCCAAACTGCTAAAATTAGATAATAACTGGTTCCTAATGCCCAGATCAAACCAATAAAATTTCGGCATCTTGGTAATTTGCGAGCGGACATTCTTATAATACGGATTGGTTTTTATTAAAACAAAAGTATTTTCCAGTAAATTTATGTATGCTGCCACTTTTCTGCGAGCTAATCCCAAGGTATTACTAATTTCATTGACATTCAAAAGGTTGCCAATCTGCACCGAGAGCAATTTCACCAGTTGATTGAATTTTAAAATATCATCTATTTTACCAATATGGCGGATATCCTTATTAATATAGGTGCTGATATATTCACTCAATAAATCTTTTTTTAATTTTACATCATTCTTTAAAACTACCGCCGGCATCCCGCCATATAATAAAAATTCATCCAACAATTTTCTGAACTCCCCCTCTATTTTTGGCGGCACTTTATCTTGGCGCCAATAATCATATATTTTACTTTTCTTAAAAATCAAAAATTCTTCAAACGATAAAGGCAAAACATTAAATGTTATTTTTCTGCCAGCCAGAGAATCCTGAAATTTAGCTTTGAGCTCCAAACTTGATGAGCCAGTGCAAATAATCTTAATTTTCTGGTTATATTTATCATATAAGTGCTTTAAAAAATTAGAGGGATTATCCAAATATTGTATCTCATCAATTAAAAAATAATTCTTTTTATCATTATTAATAATATATTCCAGCAGTCTCTCCGGGTTTTCATTTAACGGGCCTAAAACATTAATCTCTTCTAAATTTAAATA
>MFMW01000021.1:21217-23810 GCA_001783595.1 Candidatus Kuenenbacteria bacterium RIFCSPHIGHO2_02_FULL_39_13
TAAATCCAGCCTTAAAAGCTCCAAAATTGATGTTTTCCCAACCTGCCTTGGTCCGTTTAAAACTATTATTTCCTTCTCTTTCAACCACGGCTTAATTTCATCTATTAGCGCTCTTTGATATAACATATGGATATTTTACAATTTATGTAAAAATTACAAGGTTATTTTAACAGATATTCCTTAAAATATCAAATTTTTTCCTATTCTCCCTGTTCTGATTTCAAATACATATAAACTACCGCCAATGTCCAGACGGGCAGAAAGCCCACGCCCGGAATCATTTCTGCGATCATTGCCCCGCCAGAGGTAATCAGCTTTCTGGTCAATTTTAAACTCCGGCCAAACAGGAAAAACATTGATACCCCGATCACTATATCCACTATCCAGTCAACCCCGCTTGCCAGTTCAATTGTGCCAATATCCAGCAAATCCTTGGCCACTGCCAGAATAATTGCCACTACCCAAGCTGCCATGCCGTGTTTCTGTACCTTAATATTTTTTGCGCCCTTGCCTAAAGCCTTTTCAAATTTTTCCATTCCTGCTTTACTAGCCATGGTTTTAGCCGACTGTTTTGCTCTGTCTTTTAATTGCGCGGCCGCAAACTGCCGCCTTTGTTCCTGTTCTATTTCATCTTGTCTGACTTGTTCGTCTCCGTTCATATTTCATACTTAATACTTAAACTAAATACACTCTCCACTCGCGCCGATAGACTGGCTCTCATTATAACAACATCTGCATGTGCCGCTTGCATTACAAACATAATACTCGTTAATGTCATCACCGCACGCCCCCCATTCTCCCATAGCGCTGTATTCTCCAACCCCGGCGTATCCGGCTTGCGCCCGCGGCTTGCCGCATTGTGTTGCCAAATTACCGTCTTGGCTGTCACAATCAGACCAAAGATTGTTTTCACACCAAACAATGTCATCATCAGCGTCAGGATTCATCTTGTCCCAAACACTTAAAGAATCATACACGCTTCCATCTTGTAAACATCCATTTTCGCTGGTTAAGACACAAGCGACATTATTACTGTTGATCCAAGCGACTGGCGAGCCTGCCGGATTGTCAGCTTCAACAAGCAGTTTTTCAGCGGCAGTACACTGCGGCGGTGGCGGTGGCGGTACATCACTGCAGCCCTGGGCTGGCAGCTTCCCGACCCAAAGCTCAATGCTGACCAGTTGTTCGCTAATCATATTTCTGTTTTCATCAAGTAACTGGACAAAAATACTGGTCTTGTAATCCTTGTTGTTATCAAGTGATCCCACGTTGTAAATCGTCAATTTGACATCCAGACTTTCCTGGGGACCGAGCACGGCTTCATAGCCGATTGCCGGATTAAGTGTGTATTTAAGCGCGTTGTTATCAAGAAATCCGTTGCTCTCCACGCGGTCAATTCTAAAACGCAAATCATTGCCAAATAAAACCGCGTTACTTACCTGAAATTGGTCAGTGTGGCCGCTTGTCCCGAGCACGCAGCCAGAAGCAGGATCATCAATGTAGATCAGCGGGCTGCCGGTCAGCTTTAAAGCTGCTGGATCAAAGACCGAGCCTTCTTTATATACCACCACTTTTTTGGCAAAATTTGTCCAGGCATTTGCCGCCGCGCAATCTCTGTTGCCATTGCACACTCCCCAGTTGTCCTCAATTTGGACTTTTGGCGTAAATTCGCAATATCCTTTGCCAGCCGGATCACAATCAGTGCTGTATTTATAATAATGCACCAGAATATGCGGGTTATTCGCTCCCCGACCAGTTATGCGCAAACCAGCTTCGCTTGATTTTTCTCCGTCGCCCCAATCAACAGTATAAGCTGTTAAAGGCGCCTGGTTAGGATCAATATAACTGGTAAATTTCAGAATGGCCGAACCCTGGTCAACTATTACAAACGGCAAGGTATCGCTGTCATCCACCCAAATGCCTGTTACTTGAGGCAGTTTGCCGCTTGCTGTTATATCCCAATTAACAGGATTGCCATAACCGTTTTCCAGAAGAACATATTTGCCAGTATAATTGTCCCATTGCCAAATGCCATAAGACTTTGCGAATAATTGCGACAAATTATATCCGCCAGCGCCAATATACGGCTCTCCCCCAAACTGTGCGTCAGCCATCCCGGCCATTCCAGCCGGATAATTAAAAGTCTTGAATTGAAAAGCGCTGTCAGTTGGCGCGGAAAATCCCACGCACAAGCCTGTTTCACTGGTGGTATAATTTATGCCGCAGTCAAGATTGGTTTTGCATTGAGCTCCGATGTTCGAGCCGGCCACACAGCTCGCGTTGCCGTAATTATTGCGGCCAAGGCATTCACCGCCATTGGCACCGGCGCAATCAGCATCGCTGTCGCAAGCCAAATCAGCGTTCAATTTACAAATTCCCCAGTTTAATACTTCCCATCCTTGCCGGGCATAAGGACTGCCTGCCCTGACCTGATACGGCGCCATGCCAAAAGTATTATCAGCCGGCTCAACATAAAGCGGCTCGCCCAATTCCCATGCCTCTGGATCAGCTGCCGGTTCAGGCACCACTGCTGAACCAAAAGGCGCGTAATCCTGCTTGTTCTGGTAGCCGATCCACTCGCTTGCATTAATAC
>MFMW01000021.1:23821-25776 GCA_001783595.1 Candidatus Kuenenbacteria bacterium RIFCSPHIGHO2_02_FULL_39_13
AATCTGTCTATCCATGGCGTAGTTTCTCCTTCTGGGCTGACCACTCTGGCGATTTTAGTGCATGGCTCGCGCAAATAGTATTTAACCAGGTAAGCCTCCGGTTCCTTCTCAGTACCAGTATTATCAGAACCACTGAAACGGAAAGCTGTCAAGCCTTTGTCCCTGTCAAAAATAGCCGCAAACTTGACCCGGTTCGTCTCTGCTTTGGTTAGGGCGTTCACGCGCCAGACCACTTCACCGACGTCTTCTCGCACCTCGCGCTTGAACTGATATTCAGCGCCGGCAATGGTCTCCGAGGTGCCAAACTTGGCGCGGTTAATCACCACTGTTGCCGGATAATCCCAAGCCAAAATAATACCTTCAAGCACAATTGCTTCAATCTCATATTCTTGCAAGCCATATTCAGGCGCTGTTGGTAATATGTCAACCACCTGCATTTTTTGCGCGTCGCTTGTATCATCAGGATCAGCTTCTATGCCACGCCGACAAACCGCAAAAGTATAACCAGTGCCGCTAATAGTTCTGTTGCAAGAATCAATAGCTTGGACGCCATAATAATTATGAATTTCATAATTAGATCCGCAAACTGTTTCTGCACCACTCAAGACGCCAGTCTTGCCGCAGCGGCTGTAATTAGCCGGGGACTCCAGACAATAATACAAAGGCATCCGTCCTTTATAACCAACCACCTCGTCTTTGGCAAAAACATTTGATTCGCCGCTAATCACATCAACCGGCCACCAGTTCAAACACAGCGGCTGCCGGGCAAACTCGCGCTCCTGACCGCCAGGATCAGTTTCCACGCAATAGCCTTTCCAGCCCTTATAATCAACATCTTTCTGTTCATCATAATAATCGCATGCAGGCGCGTTTTGGGTCGGATACATGCGGCAAGACCGGGCAATTAAAGCAGCGCTTTCAGACACGCGCAAAACTTTTTTCATATTCACATTGTCCAGATAAAAAGCGCTGTTAGCCAGATTTGTTGCCTGATCCTGGGCAACCAATATCCCTAGTTTATCGTCTGCTCGCACGCCCTGAATTTCAGCAGCGCTTAAAACCATAACATATTCCTTCCAATCATTAGTTAAAGCCAGAAACCCGACCCAGTCACCATTGCCACCTGCGGCTGTTTTGTCAAAATACTCAAAACGTTTATAGTTGTGGTTATCAGGACCGGCTGCGCCCACCGGGCCATAAGGACCAACTTCCACGGCGATATTCTGACCCAAAGCGCTGTCAGTTCTGGCGCGGAAACTAATCACATATTCAGAGTCCGTCCCTGTATTAATGCTGGTTGACAAAGCAGCGATTCTGGCGCCGCTAAAAGCTCCGCTTGGCTCAATTTTTAACACCCGGTTAGTGCGATCGCGGCTGTCATTAACATTGGAAATTTTTGCTCCGGAATTTTCCAGCCATGGCCAAGTAGAACGGCTTTCAAAACTACCGTTGGGCAGGCCGACAGTTAAGCCGACTTCATCCATCATATCATAAGGATAATAGCCTGCGCTAACCGCTTTAACGCATTGAGCATAAGGCCCGCTGCCGCAACTATCCGTCACATTCGGATCACAGCCTCTTTTGCCACTATTAAGACAGCGATAACCCCAGTCAAGCCCTGCTTTGGATAGCCCTGACAAATTCCTGATCTGTTCCACGTCTGCTGGTTGTTGTTTGGTCAGCGGCGCGGCCGCGTTGGCTAAAATATCAACGCACTTGCCGCCCTGATCAATTTCTCCGCACAGCCCCACGTCAAAACACACGTCTTCATATTGGGGAGGATTTTTCTTAGTATCAAGCACCTGAACTGCCGCGTTGCAATACAGCCACTGGTCGCAAACGCGATCACGATTGACTTTTAATAATTTATTGGCGTCAGGCGCCTGGCTCAAAGTCAAAGTGCGGAAAGTAGCTTGAGCTGAAACAGCGCATTCAGACGCGGCAGACGGTCCCAC
>MFMW01000022.1:0-9240 GCA_001783595.1 Candidatus Kuenenbacteria bacterium RIFCSPHIGHO2_02_FULL_39_13
AAATAATCTATGCTTCAATTTTAGGTTTCTCAATTGCCATTGGTTCAATCTTTTTTTCTCCCTCCGTGATTTTCACCACATCTTTATCAATTTTATTTAATTCTTTGTAGGCCGTATTGTAAGAATTAACCACTGTGCCAAGATTATTGCCTAATTTTTTCATATACTCGTCAAAACTGAAAATATGCTTGCCTAAGTCCTCCACCCGTTTTCTAATCTCTTTGGCTGATTCTTCAATTTGCAAAGCCCGCAACCCTTGCAAAACCGTTTGCAAATAAGCGGCAAAAGTGGTTGGTGAAACAATAATCACTTTCTTTTCCTTAAAAGCGTAGTCAATCAATCCGCCAGTATCAACCTTGACCGCGCCCACTTCGTTAATTAACAAATCATAATAAATGCCCTCGGCCGGAATGAACATAAAAGCGAAATCCAAAGTATTTTCCGTCGGCCGAATGTATTTGGCTGTTTCGTCAATTCTTTTTTTTAAATCATTCCGAAAAGCTATCTCCAGTTTCTTTTTCTCACCTTCATCTCTTTCCGCCAAGATCCGACGGTAATTTTCCAAAGAAAACTTGGCGTCAACCGGCAAAATTTTGTCTTTGATTTTTACGGCCGCGTCCACTGTTTCCCCGTTGGCAAAACGATATTGCATTTCATACGCCTGCGGCGGCAGGATATTGCTCAAAATTAATTCCAAGCTCGCCTCGCCCAAAGAACCGCGATTTTTTGAACTGGTCAAAACTTTTTCTAAATTCTGCAGCTGGTCGGCAAAGCTCACCACTTGCTTATTGGTGGCTTCTAATTTTTCCAGCTTGCTAGTCACATCTTTGACAATTGACGATGTCTGAAAAGACTGCTTCTGGATAAAATCCAGATTCTTTTCCAAACTACCCTTCATCTCATCTTTAATCTTGCTAATCTCCTCATGCACCTGTTTTAGTTTCTCATCAGCCCCAGTATCTTTGCCTGTTTTTTTCAAAATTACCAAAATCACGGCCGCAAAGCCTACAACAACCAAAATTATTAAAACGATTTGGAATATACTTGACATATTTGTTTTAAAAATTATAATTTCTAATTACTGATTATCCTTTCTATCTAAATAACTCTGCAATATTACCCTGGCCGCGCTTTCGTCACGGCCGTGTCCGCCGGAAAATTTCTCACCTTCAACAGTGCTCAATCTCTCATCTTCGGTTTTCACTATCAATTTTGTCACAGCTTCCAGCTCTTCAATAAAACAAACTACCTCATTAGTTTTGTCAGTATACTCCCTTTTCATGCCCAGCGGCAAACCAACCACTATTTTATCAATCTCTTCTCTATCACATAGATCCTTTATCTCATTAAATAATTTTCCACTCACTTTTAAAGTGTCATAAACAAACGCCTGCTTTTGTTCTTGGTCAGACAAAGCCAAACCAATATTTTTTGTTCCGTAATCAATGCCTAAAATTCTTGCTTTCATAACCATATGTTTAATGAATTACATTTTCTGGTAGAGACGCGAGATCTCGCGTCTCTACTCTCTAATTGTCCCTCTGCTTGGTCAATATCTCATACCCATCTTCAGTCACCACCACCGTATTCTCATAATGAGCCGTCAAACTCCGATCCCTAGTCACCGCTGTCCAGCCATCCTCTAAAGTTTCTAATTCATAATGGCCAAAACAAACCATTGGCTCAATGGCCAGCACCATGCCGGCTTGTAAAATATCACCGCTACCCTTTTCTCCGAAATTAGGAATCTTCGGGTCCTCATGCACTTTATAACCTACCCCATGCCCGCTTAAACTTCTAACTACCGAATATCCGTGAGACTCAACATAACTTTGGATTGCCTGCCCGATATCGCCGACTGTCGCTCCCGGCCGAATGACTTTTAACGTTTTAAAAAAAGATTTTTCCGTCACCTTAATTAATTTTTCAGCTTCCTTAGAAATTTTGCCTACCCCCACTGTTCTGGCCATATCAGTATAAAGTCCATTTTCATAGGGATACCGCATACCAATGTCAATTCCAACCACATCACCTTGGTTTAAAACAAGTTCACCATGCGGCACGCCGTGCACAATTGCTTCATTAACTGAAACGCACAATGTCCCAGGAAACCCCTCATGCCCTTTAAACGCCGGCCGGCCGCCGGCTTTTGAAATCAGCTCCTCTGCATAGCTATCCAACTCCTCTGCCTTCACCCCTGGCTCCACCCTTGCCAGAACCATATCCAAAATCTCGGCCAGCTTTTGCCCGCCCTGCCTCAAAATATCTATTTCTTGCGGTGTTTTAATTGTTATCATTTTATTTAAACATTTTTAAAATGTCTTCACTCACCTTGAGTATTGACTGCTCACCATTAATTTTATGATAAACCCCTTGCTCCTGATAAAATTCCAAAAGCGGTTCGGTTAATTGGTGATAATTTTTTAACCTCGTTTTAACCACTTCCTCTCTCTCATCGGCGCGAATTATTAATGCCTCTCCGTCTTTATCGCAGACACCCTCGCTTTTTGGCGGATTATATTTTAAGTGATAAACCGTCTGACATTTTGAACAGGTTCTTCGTTCGCTTATCCGCCTGACTGCTTCCTTATCTGATATATATATTTCAAACACATGGGTTAATTTATCTTTGGCAGCCAAAAAATTCGCCTGGCTCAAATTGCGCGGATAACCATCTAAAATATAGCCCTGGCCGCCAACACTTTTAATTTTCTCCGCAATAATTTTATTCACCAGATCATCAGGAGCCAACCGCCCTTTATTTATAATCTCTGCCACCTGCTTGCCCAGATCGTCGCCTTTGGCCACCTGCTGGCGCAAAATATTGCCGGTGGAAAAAACCGGCAAGTTATATTTTTGGCTCAACATCTCCGCCTGTGTCCCTTTGCCAGACGCCTGCGGGCCGATCAAAAGAATTTTATGAATTTTATTGGCCATAAAATAAGTTAAAAATCACAGTATCTTTATAAAACGCTCTTTAAATTTTTTATGTCAATCTCTGAAAGACCTAATTCCACTCTTTTTTTCGCGAGCTTACTCACTGCCTCGCGATATTCAAAAGCCGTCACTCCGCCATCATCCAGATATTTAAACAATTCTTCCTTGACCACCTGCTTCTGCTGGCTGTTCAGACTTTGCATGTGCCACACCCAATCAATGACATCCTGTCTGGTTAATTTTGACTTGTCTCCGAAAGTCACCGTTCTTTTATTAGTTGTGCCAAAAATAAAATCAAATAGCCCCATAAAATTAATTTTAAATTATACCATTATTTTGAAAAGTGAACAATTAAAAAGTTGATTCATTATCACCCAAACAAACCTGATGTTTCATATTCCACCATAAATATTTAGCGTACTGATTTGATTCAACCGTTCCCTCACTGCTTAACATTTTTTGAATATTGCGCCAGAAAAATTGTTTTGAGCGGTCAGTTGCGTCCTGGCTGGTACTGCCTTTAATTAAAGAAATTGACACCTGATTTGACGGCTCTAAAAATAAGCCGACTATTTTATCATTCAAAGGCAGGGTGATTTTGTTCATATCGTGACAGAATATAAAATCACCAGTATAGCCGATATAAGTTAACGCGCCGGCTTGAATGCTTTTTGGACCGAGCTCAGCCGCTGAACGGCAGGAAACGGCATAGACTATTTTTGATTCCAAAAGTTCTTCGTTGTCTCCGGCCTGAATTAAAATTTTATCTTGATAGCCAGTCACGCAATTGTTATCACCGTGACCATTAAAAATAATGAGTGCGGGACTCATTTTTAATATTCTGCTTTTTAATTCCTTTGGATTTGCTTTTTCTCTTTTTAAATCCAAAACTTGAACATTTTTCTTTTCAGCCAGTTCAATCACTTTTTTACTCCAAGCAGATAAATAGCGCGTGGTAATATCATAATCCGGTCTGGTAATCAATAGGATTTTCATAGAGTTCACCTTTTTTAATGGCTTGTAAAAATTCCATCTCAACTTGAGTGATTTTTTGGCCGATATTATCTTCTTTATCCACGTGCTCAATAAGTTCTTCTCTGTTAAAAGTGCCCTCTTGGCCAATAGAAACACTCACATTCTTGGGCAGAACATTTAGCCGAGCTTTGACTAATTCTTTCATATCTTTGTCAAACTCGTTGTTTTTTATTTTTTTGCTCTTAGTTGACATGGTTAAATTATTTTTAGTTTAACTAACTTATCAAAAATCTGTTCACCTAATTGGGTGTCATTGTTGATTTCTATATAAGCCGCGTTCCAAGTCATTGGGCCCTTTTCATCCAAGACTAAAACAATCTCATTACGTAGATTGATTGGTAAATTAGCATAAATTTTGAGAAATCTGGCTTTGTCCATATTTTTGCCTACAGGTTTTATTACAATTCTATTATATCACATTTTATTTTAAAATCAATCAACAATAAACCAAATTGTAGCTAAATTGTGTGGTTTTTCCTACCTGCCTGCCGACGAGGCAGGATGACTCATTTCCCATGGCATTTCTTATAATTCCTAGCGAGCCCGCAGGCATCTCCCACAGGGAGATATCTGGGGCGAGCGACGGAATTTCAAGCGCCATGACAGCGCTTATACTTTTTCCCTGATCCGCAGGGACAGGGCTCATTCCTGCCAACTTTTTTTCCTGATCCGCCTCGGCTGAATTCTACTGGCGCCTCTTTGATTTGCGTCCCAGAAACAGCCCCTATTTTAGCCGGTTTTGCCACGCTTACATTATCTTGCCCATAATTCTTAATTCTTGATTCTTGATTCGAGGTTTTCTCCGCACCCTTAAAAATCAATTCTTGCTTATTGTTTATTACTCTTTGCTCTTTGCCCTGCGGCGCCAACCCGACCTTAAAAATTGAATACGCCACCTGTTTCTGAATATTATTATTAAGTTGAATAAACATCTGATAAGCTTCGCGCTTATATTCCACTAACGGATCTTTTTGCCCGTAACCACGCAGACCAATGCCAGTGCGCAAATGATCCATCGCATCAATATGCTCCACCCAAAGCATATCAATTGAGCGGAGCAATATCATTTTTTCCACCAGTTGCATTGGCTTAACTTTAATCTCCCCCCCTATTTTAGGGGGGGTGTCGCCGCTAGGCGACAGGGGGGTATCCTCATCTGCTAATGCATTTATTCTCTCTGCCAGCTCACCATACGCTTTCTGCGCCAAATCTATGAAATAATTTATCAGCTTATCCCTTGCCCTGACATCTTCAGCCTTATCCCCGGCAGTTTTCTGGATATCATCCATTTTCAATCTCACTTCCAAAGGCAAGGGAAAAATCGTATCCACCACCTCATAAATCTCATCAATATTCCAATTGCTCTCATCATCACTTTGCGTATGGAAACTCACCACCTGTTCAATCTCTGCCTCCACGCTCTCCATTATCATTTCCCAAAAACTTCCGACTGACGACTGACGACTGACGACTGACGACTTTTTTATATTAGTCGTTTGTTGTCTCCCTGCGGGAGATCCCACGAAGAGTGATAAGTCGTTTGTTATTAATTTCTCCCCCCTTTTCAACTGTTCATAAAACCCTAGAATCCTATCTCGTTTCCTATATACCACTTCCCTATGTTTATTAATCACATCATCATATTCAAGCAAATGTTTTCTGATGTCAAAATTATGCCCCTCAACTTTTTTCTGCGCCGCTTCCAGCGACTTGGAAATCATCGGATGCGCAATAGGCACATCATCAGGTAAACCTAACTTGCCCATTATGGCGCCAATCCTGTCCGAGCCAAAAATCCTCATCAAATCATCCTGGGTTGACACATAAAATCTTGACTCACCCGGATCGCCCTGACGGCCGCTCCGTCCTCTCAACTGATTATCAATTCTCCGGGACTCATGTCTTTCCGTGCCAATCACATAAAGCCCGCCGAATTTCTTTACTGCCTCATACTCTTCTTGGGAAGCGCCCTCGCCGCCAAGCTTAATATCCACGCCGCGGCCTGCCATATTAGTGGCCAATGTCACCTTGCCTTTTTTGCCGGCTTCAGCGATAATCGCCGCTTCCTTCAGATGATTCTTGGCATTTAAAATATTATGCTCAATTCCTTCTTGATTTAATAAGTGTGAAAAAAATTCATTTTTTTCAATGGAAATCGTGCCAACCAGAACTGGCTGGCCTTTTTCCTGTTTGGCCTTAATGTCTTTGATAACTGCCGTAAATTTCGCCTGCTCGCTTTTGTAAATCAAATCTGGCTGATCAATTCTGATCAGCGGTTCATTGGTCGGTATGACCATCACATCCAAATTGTAAATCTTGGAAAATTCTTCCGCTTCAGTGGCAGCCGTGCCTGTCATACCAGCTAATTTTTTATACATCCTGAAATAGTTTTGAAAAGTTATCGTGGCCATGGTGACTGATTCCTGTTTAACCCTGACCCCCTCTTTGGCTTCAATCGCCTGATGCAACCCTTCGGAATACCGGCGGCCATACATCAGCCTGCCAGTAAATTCATCAACGATAACTATCTCGTCATCTTTGACCACATAATCTTTATCGCGCTGAAACAAGGTATGCGCTTTTAAAGCCTGCTCAATGTGGTGCGCCTCGCTAATCCCTTTTTCCGTGTAAATATTTTTAATTCCCAACAGCTCTTCCATCTTTTTAATGCCCTCGTCAGTCAAAGTAGCCGCGCGCATCTTTTCATCTATATTATAATCCTCGCCTTCTTTTAATGTTGGAATAAGTCTGGCAAATTGCTGATACTTTTCGCCGGCTTCTTCCGCCGGCGATGAAATTATAAGCGGCGTCCTTGCTTCGTCAATTAAAATGGAATCCACCTCGTCAATAACGGCAAAATTCCAGCCGCGCTGAACTTTCTCTGATTTTTCGCGAGCCAGATTGTCGCGCAAATAATCAAAACCGAATTCATTGTTAGTGCCGTAAGTAATATCAGCCGCGTAAGCTTCCAGGCGCGCGCATGGCTTTAATTTTTTCAGCCGCGCGTCCTGAAATTCTTCATTGGAAAATTCCTCGTCATAAAGATAAGCTTGCTCATGCACAATTATTCCAACTGACAGGCCCAGCGCATTATATACCGCTCCAATCCAAGCGGCATCGCGCCTGGACAAATAATCATTAACAGTCACTATATGTACGCCTTTGTCAGAAATGGCGTTTAATGCCGCCGCTGGCGAAACAGCGTAAGAAGTCTTGCCCTCGCCTGTTTTCATTTCAGCAATCTTACCCTGATGCAGCACTTGGGCGCCAATCATTTGCACATCAAAATGGCCAGAGCCCATTTGCCTTTTAGCCGCCTCACGAGTCGCGGCAAAAACCTCCGGCAAAATTTCATCCAAAGTTTTTCCTTTGGTAACTTTTTCCTTCCAGCCAGCAGCCAATTCCCTCATTTTTTCATCATTCATCTTTTCATATTTAGCCCCCAGCTTTCTGATCTCTGCTACGAGCGGCTCCAGTTTTTTTATGTATTTGGCATTCGGATCACCGAATATTTTAGTTAAGATAGACATAAAATAAAATTCGTTAAAGCACTTTTCTCGGCAAAGCCCAAATAAAAATTCCGCATAAAAATGATACTGTTGCCATAATTATAAAAATCACGCCAAAGCCGTAGAGTTCCACTAAAAATCCGCCGATCACCGCGGCCACGGCTGGTATTAAATAAGCCAAGCCGTCATACCACCCCCATTGAGCTGTCGCCTTTCTTTTTTCCACATGACTGCCGTAAACGCTGTGAAACGCCGGCCAATAAAATGCCATGCCAGCGCCCAAAAGCGCCTGCGCCGCATAAAGCATCCATATCCTGTCTGTAAAACAATACACCAGATAAGCGCTGGCAATAATAAATTGCGACAAAATAATGCCCATTTCCGTTTCTTTTAGTTTGTTCTCCCATCTGCCGGCTGCGAAAGTCAGCACTCCAGCTGATAATGAAAAAACAGCCCAAGCATTGGCCGCCGTGGTCACGTTGCCGCCAATGCCTTCAACAAACAAAGCGTAAATCGGGCTGAACATGCCAAAAGCGAAAGTAAAAGCGCCGCTAATAATCAGCATAAATTTCAACGGTTGGTTAAAATCGCTTTTATTATACCGCGTCAAATTTCTAAAAATATTGTGCATAATTTTGTTTCCCTTTGTCATTGCGAGCGAACGGAGTGAGCGTAGCAATCCCGTTGTTAATGCTCTTTACCACGGGATTGCTACGTCGTCGCTTCGCTCCTCCTCGCAATGACAGTATTATTACATTATTATTTTAACAGATTTTCTCCTATTTTATAAACATCTCCCGCTCCCATAGTCATCACCACCTCGCCCAACTGAACATTTTTCTTTAAATAATTTTTAATCTTAAGCAAGCTGGGCAGATAAATTACCGGCCTCGGGCGCTTAAATCTTTTGTTCATCAAATCAGCTAAATCCTTGCTCGTTATCCCCCATTTATTTTCTTCTCTGGCAGCGTAAATCGGCGCTAAAATTAAGTCAGGCGCCAAATTCAAACTGGCCGCAAATTCATTTAAAAAATCATTTGTCCTGGAATAAAGATGCGGCTGATAAACCAGCCAAAAAATTCTGTTGCCAAATTTTTGCTTGGCCGCTTTTAAGGTTGCTCGTATCTCCGTGGGATGATGCGCGTAATCATCAAAATATTGAATCCCCTCATATTCGCCTTTAAATTCAAACCTGCGCCAGACGCCGCTGAATTTAGCCAGCGCATCCTGAACCACCTGAACTTTGACTTCTAAAATTGTTGCCACGGAAATTGCCGCCAGCGCATTATAGACATTGAAATTACCGGGAACTTTTAAGCTAAAGCGAATGCCGTCATACTCTTTTAATTTTTTGCATATCAAGGTAAAATTGGTGTCGCCATTATCACCAATTTCAATGCTCTCCGCCCTAAAGTCAAGCTGTTGATTATCAACTCCAAAACTAACCTTGCTGCCTTTAACTGCCTTTGCAAATTGCAGCGCATTTTTGTCATCATTGTTAAAAACCAACCAACCGTCATTTTTAATTTGGCTGATAAATTTTTTAAAGCTTTTCTTCACTCCAGCAATATTTTTAAAATAATCCAGATGCTCCGCTTCAATATTAGTAACCACGCCGATATCAGGCTGATAATTCAAAAAATTATCCCGATACTCGCAAGCTTCTGATACAAAATAATCAGGCTTGCCTGCCCGCAACGCTTTCAGCATAGCTGATGCAGGCGGGCCTGCCCGCCTAGCTGCGGAGCTGCTGGCGTGG
>MFMW01000022.1:9273-20324 GCA_001783595.1 Candidatus Kuenenbacteria bacterium RIFCSPHIGHO2_02_FULL_39_13
TGCGTGCCGACGAAAACAGTTGGGTCCAGACCGGCCGCTTCTAAAATTAATCCGATCATTGAAGTCGTGGTGCTCTTGCCATGCATCCCAGCCACGGCAACTGCGTATTTACCCTGTGATAAATCGCCCAACACCTGATAAACAGAATATGTTGGCAGTTGTAAATCACGCGCCCTGATTAACTCCAGATTATCATTGCTGATTGCTTCGGTGTAAACAACTAGATCAATATTATTGCCCAGATTGCCGGTCGCGTGCCCTTTATAAACTACCGCTCCTAATTTCTCCAGTTTTTCCGTAATCTCCGACCTATCCCTGTCTGACCCGCTGACTTCTTTGCCCAAACTCAAAAAATACTTTGCCAAGGCGCTCATCATAATCCCACCGACGCCAATCAGGTGGACTTTTTTCATTTTTTCTAAATCCAACAGCATATTATTTTGCTAAACTTAAAATTAATCCGGCAATTTTTTCCTCCGCGCCCCATTTAATTACTCGCTGCGCCTTTTCTCCAAACTCTTTCATTTTCTTTTTATCACTTAATAAATTCCTAATGCGCTTAACGAATTTCTCACCGGCCAATTCTGTTTGATCCAAAATTTCAACTGCCCCGCGCTCATAAAAATACAGCGCGTTATCAACTTGGTGTGAATTAGGAATGGGAATAATAATCGCCGGCTTAGCCAAATACGCAATTTCTGTCAAAGTCCCCATACCGGCGCGCGACACAATTAAATCAGCCAACTGTAAAACCTCCGTACTGTCCACTAAAAAATCATATTTATAATAATTACCATAATTCATGATTCTTGATTCATAATTCATAATTCCCGTCACATGAACTATCTGGCAAAACTTAACCAACTCTTTAATAGAATCTTCTACTAATTTATTTATTGGCCTTGCCCCTTTTCCTCCACCCACGATAAGCACTATTGGTAATTTTTTGTTTAATTTATATTTATCAAGCAAATTTTGGATTTTTGATTTGGGATTTTTGATTTCTTGCCTCACAGGATTCCCTATTACCTGAACTTTTCTCTGCTTAAAATTCTTGACGCTTTCGGGAAAACAAACAGTAATTATTTTAGCTGTCACGGCGCACAATTTATTTGCCAGCCCAGGCCGCGCATCTTGCTGATGAATCAAACTAGGAATTCCCATTAGCCAGCCTGCCCAGACCACTGGCACAGCCACATAACCGCCAGCGGAAACTATGACACCAGGTTTGTATTTTAAGATAAAAATAAATGATTGGAAAAAACCAAGCGCAATCTTGAAAATATCTATAAAATTAAGCGAACTAAAATACCTGCGCAATTTGCCGCTGGCAACTGCCTTAAATTCTATATTATATTGCCTAACCACGGATTTTTCCGGCCCATCCTTTGTGCCCAGCCAATAAAAATCAACATCAGGATTTTTATCCTTCAGTTCTTCCACTACGGCCAAAAGCGACGTTACTGAACCCATTGTCCCGCCACCGGCAAATAATAATTTCATAATTTTATAATTTTACTTACCCGCGTATAACGTGAAATATTAACCACTATGCCTATGCCAGCCATCGCCGTCATCATAGCTGTTCCTCCATAACTAATCAAGGGCAATGGCACGCCAGTCAAAGGCATAAGCCGGAGCATTGCCGCCACATTGACAAAAAATTGTCCTACTATCCAGGTGGCAACGGCAACCGCAATTAAATTGCCATACATATCAGGAGCATTTTTAGCCACCTTCATAATTCTAGTAAATAGCCATAAAAATACAACTATAACAGCTAATATTAGCACAAAGCCAAGCTCCTCGGCTATTACGGCAAAAATTGAATCACCAGCCACCTCTGGCAAATACTGAAACTTCTGCTCTGAATGGCCAAGACCTAAACCGAACCAGCCGCCAGACCCGACTGCCAAAAGCGCCTGATTTATATGATAGCCGATTCCCTGCGGATCAACACTTGGGTGTAAAAAAGACGTCAATCTGTCTAAACGATACGACGCCGCTTTAATTAAAACTACAAAACCAGCAGCACCGGCGAGCATTATATAAAATAGATGCTTATACCTAGCGCCAGCCATATAAAAAACAACCAAACTGATGAGAATAATAATAAACAAAGTGCCTATATCCGGCTGTAAAATTATCAAACCTCCGACCAATCCCAAATAAACCAAAAAAGGTATCAAGCCGTAAGCCGCTGTTTGCACCCTTTCTTTTCTTTTTTCCAACCAAGCCGCTAAATACATCAGAAAAGTTAATTTGACAATCTCCGCTGGCTGCAAAGAAAACCCGCCAATATTAAGCCAGGACTTTGCCTTGCCATAATCAGCCCCAATGCCCGGTACAAAAACCAACACCAGCAGCCCGAGAGAAAACCACAAAAGCGCGGCTGAAAACTTCTTCCAAAGACGATAATCAACTCTGGATAATACTAAAAACAAAAATAAGCCCGGTAACAGGCCTTGCATTATCTGGTGTTTTAAATACCAATAGCTATCTTCAAATTTATCGTAACCAAGCACTGCCGTGGCGGAAGAAAGCATTATCAGTCCAAAAACAACTATCACTTCAAATAAAATTATCAAGGTGTAATCTGGTTGGTGGCTTAAATGTTTCATTTGATTTCAAATTAATCACTCATCTTAAAAAACTTGCTTCAAAACCGTTCTGGATAAATTCTTCAATTTCCTTCTCTAAAAAAATATTATTTTTAATCAAGCTCTTAAGTTCTTTCTGCAAATTTGTATTATAAAATTCCGGCCCATCGGTGTTGATCGTCAATTTTACTCCAGCCTGATATAATGTATTGTAAATTTTTTTCATTTCAACGTAACTTTTAAAATGCCCGACAAATAAATTACTGGTCGGACACAATTCTAAATAAATATTATTGTCAGCCAGTTCTTGCATTAAATTTTTATCCTGCCACGCTAGAAAACCGTGCCCTATCCTGTGGGGCTTTACTTTTCTGACAAAAAGTTTCATTTCAGCCAGATCACCTTCTTCTCCTGTGTGCGCTGTAACGCCAAACCCATTCTTTTGAGCATCAATAAAAATATCAAAAAGTTCTTCAAACTTAAAGGATTCCCTTTGAGACCCTGCCAGATCAATCCCGATAATCCCACGCGCCTTATATTTCTTAGCTTTCTCATAAATTATCCTGTTTAATTTATAATCAAAGTCTCTATCCAGCATAAGTATCAAACCGGCTTTAATTTCAGGATATTCCATAACTGCTTTTTCTAAGCCTCTAACAGCAGCTAAAATAATATAGTCTAAATCCCTTTCACCGCCTCTGTTTCTTTTTGCCGGACAAAAACGAAGCTCGTGCAAGATTATATTGCTATTGCGATAAGCGCCGCCCAATGTCCCATGCACTGCCGGTTCAACTGCCAAGGGCGATGATTAAATTAATTCAGATAATTTATATAAGTCTGCTGTCAACTCGCTCACTGAATGGATTCTCCCAGCCTTTCTAAGAGTTAACATATTCTCAAACTCAAAATAATCTTTAGTCGGCAATTTAATCCCCTGTTCATGCGCAATACTCCACATAATATGCGGCTGTACCGCAGCGCCCAGATGCGAATGAAGTTCGGCAAGTTGTGGCAAATTATTTTTCATACTTACGGATAATTAACAGCTTTTTTAATCTCGCTCAAACTATGGGGGTGCGATTCTCTCAAAGCCGCTGAAGTTATCTGGATAAATTCCGCTTTCTTCGGCATCTGATGAATATTAGGCGCTCCGATATAACCCATGCCAGCTTTTAATCCTCCGATAATCTGATAGATCACTTCAAATAATTTTCCTTTATACGGCACCATGCCTTCCACTCCTTCCGGCACATATTTTTTACTACCAGTCTGAAAATATCTGTCCGCCGACTTATTTTTATTCATCACCGCTTCACTGCCCATGCCGCGATAAACTTTATATTTTTCCCCATGGTCAACTATAATTTTTCCCGGTGATTCTAAAAGTCCGGCTAGCATTGAACCGAGCATCACCGCCTTGGCTCCGGCTGCTAACGCTTTTGTTATATCGCCTGAATATTTAAGTCCGCCGTCAGCAACCACCGTTACCCGCCCTTTTAATGCCTTGACCACATCCATGACAGCCGTTAATTGCGGCACGCCAATCCCAGCAACCACGCGCGTAGTGCAAATCGCTCCCGGCCCAACTCCAACTTTTATCACTTGAGCCACCCGAGCCAAATCAAGCGCCGCCTTGGCTGTAGCAATATTGCCCAGCATTAAATCAGCCTTAATTAATTTTTTAATTTTGCTAGCGCTGGCCAGCACGGTTCCTTTATGCGCATGCGCGCAATCAACTACGATAATATCAACTCCTGCTTTGTCTAATGCTATAGCCCTATCTAAATCATGCGGCCCGCAAGCCGCACCAACTAAAACTTTTGCCTTTTTTGCTTTTTTAACCATTACCACTTGTTGGGCAATCGTACACGACCGGTGAATCACCCCTAAACCACCCAGTTTTCCCAAACCAATCGCCATGGCAGTTTCAGTAACCGTATCCATTGCCGCGGATAAAATCGGGATTGCTAAACGAATCCTCTTGGTTAATTGGACGCTCGTATCCGCATCTTGCGGACTGACTTCCGAATATTGCGGCACTAAAAGCACATCATCATAAGTTAAACCTAATTTCATACCATTATTCTATCTTAAATTTTTAAAAAAATCAATCTGTAATAAATAATTACTGCCGGCCTATGCCTAACTCTGCTAAAATTTCGTCTGGCACAGGCACCCTATCACCGGGCTTGGTTTTCCCCGGGTAGCGCCAAGCTGAAATTATTTTTACTACCTCTTTTTTAACTTGATACATTATCCAGATCTCATACGGATGACCTTTGCTGCCGGCCGACTGCATAGCCGCCCAAGTATTTTCCGCCACGCCCTCTTCCACTCTTTGCGGGTGCCGAAAAACTCGCTTTACCCGGTTCTCGGATAAACCATAATAACGGATTTTTTCTTTCGCATGCTTTGTCCAGTAAAACTTTTTACTGACTAAATTAACTTTTGGCATCTAAATAAAAATTTGCTCTAAATTAATTAAAAGCTCTATCAGATAATGTTCCGCTTTTATCAATAGAATCCTTACTTATAATATTTGCTATTATGTCCAGCTCTCTGTCCTCATTCTGGGAAGCCAGACTTATATTAACTGGCATGTCATCCATTAGCAGCCGTTCCACCAAAGTCTTCGTTTTTTTTAATAAATCTGGATTTACTCCTTTTTCAATTAACTTCTTTTTTAACAACTCCAGCTGCTCACTATTTAAACTAATCCCATTAACCTCACTCTCTCTAGCTAAAAATGATTTTCCCAATTTCATATTTTTCTCTTCACCCCAAATCTTCCCCCTGCCCAGTTTGGAGTGTTAATTAATAAATTTATTTTGGAAAACATAAATCAAAAAACCATCAAAATTAAAATTACTGCCATGGTAACAGTCACAATCAAACCAATCAATTGATGGGGTTTTAATTTTTCTTTATTAACAACTAATCCTAAAATTGCGGCTAAAGCAATATAACTTTCGGTAATACCAAGCGCTATGGCCATCGGCAAATAAAGCACACTATAAGCATAAGCAATCCAGGCCGTATTATCAATTAAAGCGGTGACAAAAATTAATCTTTTGTGCTCGCGAGTGTTGCTGGCAACCAAAACTTTCAATTGTGATTTTAAACTAAGAAAAATAAACAGGCTGATTAAAATAAATACATTTAAAAACCAGTTAATCAAAAGCGGACTAGTTTCTCTGGCTGACAAACCTACTAAAAAATTTGCCAGCCCCATCATTAAAGTGGCCGCAATAACATAGATGACGCCTTTTTCCAGTCTAAAATTTTTTGTTTTGAAGTCTTTGAAAGATTGGATGGAAATCAAAAAAATGCCGATAAAAATACAAGCAACTAATAAAATCTGCCATAATTCCAATCTTTCTTTAATAAAAATAAAAGCTGCCAAGGCCGTAACGGGAATTTCAAAAGACAGAATCGGTTCCACTACTGCCAGCTTACCAATTTTTAAAGCTTGAAAATCAAAAACCGCGGCGAATAAAAGAGTTAAACTGGCTAAAATTAAAATTCCCCACTTTAAAAATGCGCCGGACTGAAATAAAAACCCCAAATCTTTAACAATAAAAGGCAAGAGCACTAAACTGCCAATTAAAACTATGTAAAACAAAACGACTAAATTGGCATATTGTCTTGTTTTATCAGGGAAAAACAATTGTCTAAACCGAAATTTTGCCACTCGTCTCACGCTTTTTTGAATCAAAAAATCTCCGGCACCCCAAGAAAACAAAGCAATTAAAGCAAAAAAAATGCCCATGATATTTTTAAAAATTATTTATCTATCTTTATTTTTAATTCTTCCAGCTGTTTCTGGCTGACTTCGCTCGGACTGTCCATTAACGGATCGCGGTTGTCAGAAGTTTTTGGAAACGCCATGACTTCGCGGATGGATTTTTCAATTAAAATAAAGCCGCAAAAATCGCGTTTATGACATCAGATTTTTTATCCTTATCCTTGCTGTTTAAATAAGCGCAAAGACAAACTGTTTCCGGATAATCGTTAACGAATGCTTTGGGGAACTTAGAGCATTTGCTCAAATTATTTTTCACCTCAATGGCAAAGCTTCTACCTTGTCCGGGTCCAATAATAAAATCAATCTCATTCTTATTTTTATCCCGCCAATATTGAACTTGATATTGTCTTTTTATAAGTTCCATCCACACCCCATTTTCCAAAAGCTGACCCGCATCTGGACGCTCATCAAAAAAACGAAAATCATTAATGGCTATATTTCTAAAACCAGTATCATAAAAATAAACTTTTTGATTCTTAACGATTTCTTTTCTCTTGTTTTTATAAAAGGGCCTTAAAAAATCAGCCACATATGTTTTTGCCAAAAAATTTAAATATCTTTTAGTGGTTGCGGCCGATGCCTCTATTATTTGATTTAACTCATTATACTCCATCATCTGCCCAATTTGTACGGCCAGAGCTTTCAAGAGTTTGGCGAGTTTATAGTCATCGGCTAAATGCAAAACTGTTTTTACTTCACGCAAAAAATAAGTGTTGTAGATATTTTTTAAAATCATTTCTTTGTCTTTTTGACTATCTGCCAAAACCACTGCCGGATAACCGCCCCAAATAACATATTCCTGCCAATAATTGCGTAAAACTTTTTCCTGCTCTGCGACTAAATTTGACTTTAAATTATACTGGCTGAAATTGAACTGATTTTTTTGATAAACCTCCGCATATATCTTATCTTTAAAAGTCAAAAATTCATAAAAATCAAACGGCTGCATGGCTAAAATAAATATTCTGCCCACTAAAAATTTAACTGCTCTCACGGTTAAATCAACTGCTGACGAGCCCGAGATAATTATTTTTGTCTGGTAATTATCATGCAAATATTTAAGCAGTTTGCCGCCTTGCTTGGCATATTGAAATTCATCAATAAAAACATATTTATGACCAGTTAAATAAGTAGCGGCAAATTGTTTTATATTATGCTCAAATAAAGCCAGCACATCTTGATCATCAAAAGATAAAAAAATCGCTTTTTCCAGTTTCTTAAATATCTGCTTTAAAGTGGTTGTTTTGCCGCATTGCCTTGGCCCCACAACAGCCAAAACTTCGGGTCTTTCTAAATACCTTAAAATGTCATCCTCAATTTTTCGCTTAACATACATAAAATTTGATTAATTACTCTAAAATGAATATCTATATGTATTTTAGCATAGTTATGTTTTATGTCAAATCCACCCTGTGAAATATGAAATTATTTCACAGGGTGAACCAGGTAAAATCTAAAATTATTTTACGGAGCGAACTTCAATAGCCAACTCTTCTAACTGCTCTTTTGAAACCTCGCTTGGAGAATCCATTAACGGATCGCGGTTGTCTGAAGTTTTTGGAAACGCCATGACTTCGCGAATTGATTCTTCGCCAGCCAAAATTGCTATTAATCTATCTAAGCCAAAAGCAATTCCGCCGTGCGGCGGCACGCCATATTTGAATGCCTCCAATAAGTGCCCGAACTGCGCCTGAATTTCTTTCTCACTGTGGCCTAAAAATTGAAAAACTTTTTTCAAAATTTCCGGGTCAGTCGTGCGAATTGAACCGCCGGCGACTTCATTGCCATTCAAAACCAAATCATATTGCTTGGCTTTAATTTGTGCCATCTTGGTTTCATCGCCTAATTTATCCAAGTCCTCATCGCGAATGGCCGTGAACGGATGATGCGCTGCTGCCCAGCGCTTATCGCCTTCTTTATATTCAAACATAGGGAAATCAATCACCCAAACAAAGGCCAATTCATTTTTATCTTCTTTATTTTGACGCAAATCCGGCTTGTCAGAATTGTATTTTGCAATTACCTCATCATATTTTATTTGAGGAAATTTATTAAAAGTCATCTGATAATCACCGCCGATTCTCTTGATCACTTGTTTAATCATTTTCTCCGTAATACTTAAAATATCTTCTTCCTCTTTGACAAAACTCATTTCCACATCTAATTGCGTGAACTCCGCCTGCCTATCGCCGCGCTGATCTTCATCACGAAAACAGCGCACGATTTGGAAATATTTTTCCATACCGGCAATCATCAGCATTTGCTTGTATTGTTGCGGACTTTGCGGCAGAGCAAAAAATTTACCGGGATAATTTCTTGATGGCACTAAAAAATCACGCGCCCCTTCCGGGGTTGACTTGGATAAAAACGGCGTTTCAATTTCTATGAACTGCTTATCGTGCAAATAATCACGAATATTGCCAATAACTTTATCGCGTAAAATAATATTATTTTTCATCCTTTCATGCCGCAAATCAAGATAACGGTATTTCAAACGCAATTCTTCGTTCGCTTGCCGTTCTTCATTCGCGACTTCAAACGGCGGCGTTTCTGCTTTGGCTAAAATCGCAATTTTCTTGGCCAGCACTTCCACCCCGCCTGTTAATAAATCTTTATTCACCTGCTTTTCTCCGCGCGCCTGCACCACGCCTTCAATTTCCAAAACAAATTCCAGCCGAATGTCTTTCAACACGGACTGTGATTTTTCATCAAGTTCGCTCGGTACGCAAACAACTTGGACAATCCCCCACCTGTCCCGCAAATCCAAAAACACAATCTTACTCATATTGCGCCTGGCATTCACCCAGCCGTTTAATTTAATTGTTTCCCCGATTTTTTGAATTGTTTGGGTTGAGAGTGTTCTAGTCATAAAATTTTTAATTAATAAATTCTATAGTTTTAATTACTTGTAAAGTTTCTTTATCTAAACTATTCCTTAACTCTATACCAATCCTATCAACATAACCCATACCTTCATCTAAATCAAAAATCTTACCAACAGTGATGAGATTATTTTCGTTCCCTATAAACCAATCATAAACAGCATGCTTTGAATCATAGATTGAAATGCTGTTATTATGGTAAATTGGATTATCGTATTGACAAGCAATGTTCTGTTCACAAAGATTTCTAGAATGAAAACTATTAGCATCCCCAATAAACAAATGTATTAAAATATCTTGGCCACTCTTATCATCTATGCCCGTATCAAAAAATAAGACCCAATCATCTTTTAGAGCCAAAAATCTTTCATCTGCTAAAAAATCCTCTTTTATAGTCCATCCATTAGGATATTTAAGAACAAAATTATATTTTTTATTTCTATAAATTTGCCAAGTCGAAACGTCTTCTGTCTCCTCCAAAAACCTAAAAGTGGAAAGGAGTCTCAATAAGTCGCTCTCGCTCGCAAAATTATTATTTTGCCCGTAAAGAATAGGATAGCCCGAAATAAACAACTCTTTACCAATCCCTCCTTCAATCCAAGCTAAAAATATCGGGTAAATCTCCACTCCATTGCAGATAACATTCTCAATTTGGACATCATTATTCTCTATTTCTTTGGTAACACAATTAATACCCGAATCTGCCGAATCAGAATTCTTATGAGCCAATTCTAAATATGGCTCAAAATAATTTCTTGCCTTACTTCTCACTTCCTCATTTTTAATATTTACGAATAACAATGGCCCGATGTCAACAATGCCGGAGTTAAACATACTATATTCAAAATCAGTAACGACTTTTAAATTTTTCGGATACTTAAACTCAAACCCATACTCCTCATTGCGGTATGTCTGCCAATCAGCAGTTTCGTCTTTTTGAACCTGTTTTTTTAATTCCAAAACTTTTTGCTCTAAAGCCAGTTTTTCCACCTCATTAATAGCTTTCTGATAAGTCCAAAACACCCAACCGATGAGAATAATGGCTGCGAGCGCGGCTAAAATAATCCACAAAATCATTTTAGGTTTTTGGGACGGCTGAATAGCCGTCGGCTCTTCCGCCGCGCTGACTTTTGAAGTTGTTTCTGATGAAAGTGTTCGCTGCATATTGTTTAATTATTTTGTTAAAAATTTTTCAAGCGGCATAAGTTTAAAATTTTCATAAATACCTTGGGTCTGATTAGTGATTATTAGACCTGACTTGTTCTGATAATCCACCAAAAATTTATAAAAACCATCCAATCCTTTTTGTTTAAGATCAAAATCTTTTTTACCTTTCTCCTGCGGATTAAATTTAATCTCCATCGGTTGAAATTCAAAATTACCTTGATCGCCTAATTTTTTAATAATAAAATCACACTCTTTTTTATCTTGATAAAAATAACTAATTTCCTGGTTGTTATTTTTTAAATGATTGGCCACAATATTTTCTGCCAAACTGCCAAAATTATCTCTACCTGATAAAGCTTTGGCCAATCCGGTATCATAAAAATAATATTTTTTTTCATTATAAATCTGTTCATTTAAAGATGATGAAAATTTGGGCACTTCATAAACCAAATAAACTTCTGCCAAAAACTGCAAATAATCTTTAACTGTTTCAATGGAAACTTTTAATGTCTTGGCAATTTTATTCAAACTGATTTTATAACCAACCGCTCTTGAGAGTATTAATAATATATCTTTAATAATTTTTGGTTGTCTTAT
>MFMW01000023.1 GCA_001783595.1 Candidatus Kuenenbacteria bacterium RIFCSPHIGHO2_02_FULL_39_13
AAATAACTGAAATTAAAAACAATGCCACGCTGGCAACAATTACCATGGGACCGGTCGGGAGATGGATAAAACGAGCAATGAGGATTCCTGCAATGGCTGAAATAATTCCAAAAGCAATCGCCCAATTTTTATATGAGCGCAAACCTTTGTTAATGTTTTTCGCCGAAGCCGCGGGAATGGCAATAAGGGCGGCAGTTATTAATCCTCCTACCAAATATACGGACAACGCGACAACGATGGCGATACTTAATAAATAAAGTAAATTATAAAGTTGTATATTTACGCCCTCGATGGTCGCTAAGTCTTCATGAACATTCATCAGCATCATTTTTTGATATAGCTTTCTTACCGCATAAAAAACAAGCAAACTTAAGATAACCACCGCCGTTGTTTCCCAAATGGTTATTTTTGTAATGCTGCCGACTAGAGCCTCTTCCGCTTCCCCGATCGGCAGAAAAAGCAAAGCCGTCCCGACTCCTAAAGCGAAAATAATCGCCGCTAAATTTTCCATAGGCAATTTTGTCCTTTTTTCTAAAAGCCAAATAAAAACTGCTCCGATAAGAACGAACGGAAAAACTCCCAATGAAATATTAAATCCGAAAATTAAAGCCAAAGCCACTCCGGGGAAAGCTAAATGAGCCAATGGTTCGGCGACCACCGACATTTTTTTAGAAAGCATTAATGTTCCCAAATAAGCGGCGACTGCGCTGATAAAAATTCCGCTGATTAAAGTAAGAATGAGTTGCTGCGGCATAGGATTATGTATTAATGATGTTCATAAAATTTAATATCGGCGCCAAAAACCTGCTCCAATGTTCTTGGGGTTAAGATTTCTTTTGGCGCCCCAAAACAGTTATATCCTTTGCGATTAAGACACAGCACGTTGGTTGAATATTTATACACAATATTTAAATCATGCGTTACCAGAAAAATGGTTAATTTTTCTTTTTCCCAAATAGTGCGTAAGAGTGAGTAGATTGTCTCTCCGCCGCCGATGTCTATCCCAGTTGTTGGTTCATCAAAAAATATAACTTGGGGATGAGAAATCAACACCCAGGCCACTAACATTCTTTGGAATTGTCCTCCGGATAAACTACCTGCTGCTTTAAAAAGGATATCTTTTTCTAGCCCTACTAAATAAAAAAATTGCGCTATCTCTTCAAGTGTTGGCGAAGGATTTTTCAAAGCAAAAAAATCTTGCGCAGTGAGCGGAAAATCCTTAACCTTCAGCTGATTCAACCCTTGCGGTAAATATCCGATTTTAGATTTTTGCCCCCAAACAATTTGTCCTTCATAAGGTAAAAAACCCAAAACCGTTCTTAAAAGTACGGTTTTACCTGCGCCATTTGGGCCTAAAATTGTCAAAATTTCTCCTTGGCCGACTTGAAAAGATAAATTTTCTATAATCTTTTCTCCGTCCAAATTAACATTTAAATTTTTAACTTCTAACAGCATATCATTTATTGTTTGACTATTTTAATCGCTTTGCCATTTTATCTATTGGGAGTATAAACCCATAATATTTCATTGTCAACATTTTTAAAATATGATAAGATATTATTGAAATTTAGGCATTGCCAAAAAAAGAATGTTGTGTTTGCCCAGCCCGCCCAAAAAATCGCCAGGGCATGAATTAAAAGTAGAAGACAAAAATTTATTGGGTCAATAATAACGGAATTTTACTATGGATAAAATAATAATTTTAGATTTTGGAGGGCAATATTGTCATTTAATTTCCCGTAGAATTAGGGATTTTGGGGTATGCGCGGAAGTAATGCCGTCTAACACTTCATCAAAAGTGCTGCAAACCGATAAAACTATAAAAGGAATTATTCTCTCCGGCGGCGCGCGATCCGTTTATGAAAAAGACGCGCCAAAATTTGACAAAGAGATTTTAAATTTACTCACGCCAATTCTGGGAATTTGCTACGGCCACCAACTCATCGCTCATTTGATGGGCGGTAAAGTTGTCTCTGAAAAGTTTGGGGAATATGGGCTTATGAAGTTAAATATAAAAAATGGAGAAGAAATTTTGGCGCGTCTTGGGAAATCAAAAAATGTCTGGATGAACCACAGTGATATTGTTGTACGACTTCCGAAATCATTTATGTCAATAGCGAGTACTGAACACTCAAAAATTGCTGCATATGCAAATAATAAACAGAAAATTTTCGGCGTACAATTTCATCCTGAAGTGAGCCATACGGAAAACGGCGATCAGCTGCTAAAAAATTTTGTTATTGATATTTGCCAATGTAAAAAATCGTGTACGCCGACCTTGGTCGCTCAAAATTTAATCAAAGAAACGCGCGAAATTATTGGGAATGAAAAAGCAATAATCGGGCTTTCTGGCGGAGTAGATTCCTCTGTTGCCGCCGCTTTAGTTGAAAAAGCAATCGGCAAAAAGTTAATCGCCGTTTATGTTGATACTGGCCTTATGCGCGACGGAGAAACAAAATTCATAGAGGAAACTTTCCGTAAAAAGAATCTAAACCTAAAGGTTATTAGGGTAGAAAAACAATTTTTCCGCGCACTAAAAGGGGTCAGTTCGCCAGAGCGAAAGAGAAAAATTATTGGAAGACTTTTTGCCGATATTTTCCGTAATATCGCGAAAAAGGAGCGGGCAAGTTTTCTTATACAAGGAACAATTTATTCAGACAGAATAGAGAGCGGTTTAACTCAGCACTCGTCAAAAATAAAATCTCATCATAATGTCGGGGGGCTGCCGAAAAATCTGAAAATGAAATTGTATGAACCGCTCAAGGATTTATACAAGGACGAAGTAAGAAAACTTGCCTACGATCTCGACTTGCCAAAAAAAATTACCATACGACAAGTTTTTCCTGGTCCCGGCTTGGCCGTGCGAATTATCGGGAAAATAACTCCCGAGCGAGTAAAAATTGTCCGGCAAGCTGGAAAGATTATTGAGGAAGAATTAAGAGGAACGGAATTTTGGAAAAATATTTGGATGAGCTTTGCCGTCTTATTACCGATTAAAAGCGTTGGGATTCAGGGGGACAGAAGGAGTTATAAATACCCGATAGTTGTCAGAGTTATTGAATCGCGGGATGCCATGACAGCAAATTTTTCCAAAATTCCGTTTTCCATTCTTGAACGGATATCAACAAGAATTACAAACGAAATTATAGAAGTAAATCGGGTGGTGTATGATATAACCAATAAACCTCCTGCAACGATGGAATGGGAATAGAGATAGAGGCCGCCTTACTGTAATTTACAATTTTACCAAACAGTTGACCCCCTGTAAACTTTTCTTGTAAAGCGGCTCCCCAGCAAGTTGCGGAATTTGGCTTTCATAAGTCTGCCGCTCTGCCTGATAAAATATTCCAATCGGCATTTTGCCGTTTTTATCAAACTCTTCCGCTTTCTCTCTCGCCCGAATTAAATCATCCGCCTTGTATTTATGCGAATCCAGCTTATAAATTACGTTCTGATACCATTCATTGGTATTCTCTTTATTGAAAGAAACGCAAGGCTGTAAAATATCTACATGTGAAAATCCTTTATGATTAACAGCTGCCTTAATTAATTCCGTCAGATGTTTTCCATCATTGGCAAACCCGCGGGCGACAAAACTTGCTCCTGAATCCAAGCTTAAAAGCAAGGGATTAATTGGTTTTTTAATCTCGCCAAAAGGCGTGGTTAGGGTGACTGTTTTCTGGGGCGTGGTCGCTGTTGCCTGACCAGTTGTTAAACTAAATCTTTGGTTATTGTGCACCAAGACTGTAATATCTACATTATATCTGGCCGAATGTATTAAATGCTGTATGCCCTCTCCATACGCTCCTCCATCACCGATAACCGCTATCACTGCCAGATTTTTATTGCCCAATTTCGCCCCGACTGCCGGCGGAATTGCCCTGCCGTGCAAGGAATGAAAGGCATAAGTCCGAGTAAAATTCGCCCCATTGCCGCAGCAACCAATATCATAACTGATCAAAACCTGATGCGGCTCTAAATTCAGCTCAAATAAAGCCTGCTTTAAAGCAGCCCAAATCCCATAATTGCCGCAGCCGGGACACCAAGTGGGGCTGATAGAAGTATTAAATTTTGCCGCGCTTGCAACTGCCATATTATATGTATTTCTTAATTTCTTTAATTATTTCTTCTCTGAAAAACGGCCGGCCATCATATTTTAAAAATCTATTCTTAATCTCAAACCCTGTCTCTTGCCTGATTAAATCTCCCAACTGCCCTGTTTTATTGTTTTCCACCAATAAAACATTTTTAGCGTTCTCTAAAACTTTTTTCACCCTTTTAGCCGGAAATGGCCAAATATACGTTAAATGTAAAAAATTAACGCTTCTCTTATCTTCTACTTCACGCATAGCATCAATGACTGCTCCCTTAACCGACCCCCAAGCGACAATGGTCAAATCCGCGTTCCTTTGCCCGTATAATTGCGGTTCCGGCATATCGGCCATCATCTGCTCTAATTTTTTAAATCTCTTATCCATCATTTTGGTTCTCATATCGCTTGCCTCTGTGGAATAGCCGTATTCATCATGCTCATCGCTGTTAATCACATGCACGCCGGCCAACTGTCCTGGCAAAGCTCTTTTGGAAATCCCGTTTTTAGTTAATTCGTATCTTTTATAATCTCTCATCCCCTCAAGTTCGTCATCATTAATGAACCCCTCTCTTTTTATCTTAATTTTATCCGGATCAATATCTCCCAACATAAAATCAGATTCTGACAAAAGCTTATCCAGCAAAAAAATCACCGGCAGCTGAAATTTCTCTGCCAAATTAAAAGCTTCCTGAATCATATAAAACGCTTCTGCGGCGTCTCCGGGCGCAATTATAAAGCGAGGGAATTCGCCGTGCGCAGCGCGAATCATAAATTGCAGATCCCCCTGCTCTGTCCAAGTCGGCAAGCCGGTAGCCGGCGCCGTGCGCTGCGACTCTATTATTACCAAGGGTATTTCTGTCATAGCGGCTAAACCTAAACTTTCTACCATTAAAGCAAAGCCTCCGCCAGATGTTCCTGTCGCCGCCCTGACACCCACAGCTGCCGCCCCAATGGCTGTGCCAATAGCTGAAATCTCATCTTCTGTTTGATGAACTACTAAATCATAAGCGCGCTGTTTGGCTGACAGAATGTGCATAATTGAAGTTGCCGGCGTCATAGGATAAGCAACGTAGAGTTTACAGCCTGCCTGAATCATCCCCTGCGCCGTTGCTTCATTAGCAGTCATAATATAATCTCCAGCCTTGCTGCCATCTTCTTTTTTTAAATAAGCACCAATTTTGAATTTTTTAATATAATCATAGCCCAACTGCGCTGCTTTTTTATCCATCGTAACCACTTTCGCTCCTTTATCACCAAACTCATGCTCCAGCTCCTGATTAAATAATTGTAAATCCATGCCCAAGATATTCATCACTGCTCCCAAAGCAACAATATTTCTGGTCAATGCCCCACCAGCGCTTTCTGCCAAGTCTGTTAGAGGCAGATCAACTAAATTAACGCCGCTAAAATCACTTTTATCCAGCTTCAAACCATCAAAGATAATTACTGCTCCACTATTCAACTCTTCTTTGTGCAGCTCAACCGTTTCCAAATTCAAAGCCACTAAAATATCAATTTTTTTAGTAACTGAAAGAACATCATTCTTGGCAATATTAAGCTGATAGGTGTTATGCCCGCCGCGAATTAAAGAGGGATATTCACTATAGCCAAAAACTTTAAAACCAGCGCTAAACAAGGTCTTGCCTAAAATTAGGCCTGACACTTTAATGCCAAATCCGGCCTCACCGCCTATTTTTATGGCTACTTCTTTATCCATAGCATTAATTATAACAAAAAATTCTCTTTTTTGATAATTTCAACCACCCTATTTATTGTTTCCTCTAATTTTCCCTGCTTATTTACTACTGTATAATCATATTCACCAGCCAGCTTCATTTCTTTATTGGCATCCCTCATTCTTAACTCTAAATCTTTTTTACTCATATTCCCCTTTCTCTTTTTAATTCTTTGCTTTAATTGCTCTTTTGATTCTGGCATTAAAAAAATCATTAACCTCTCTTTTCTCCTGATCTTTTTTTTAACTGTCAAGCCTCCCTGAACGTCAATGACTAAAACAGGGCTTTGGCCGCTGCTTTTTATCTTTTTTATCTCCTGATAGGCATTGCCATAATAATCATTATGCACTCTGGCATATTCAAAAAATTCCTTACTCTTAACCATCTTATTAAACTTATTCTCTGAAACAAAATAATAGTCCTGGCCAGCAACTTCTCCTGGTCTTTTTTTTCTTGTCGTATAAGTCACAACTCTTTTTAATTTTTTATTTTCTTTTAATAATCCCAGAGCAACAACTGTTTTCCCGACCCCAGAAGCTCCAGATATAATTATTAATTTATTCTTCTTATTCATATTATTTAATCTTATCTAAAAATATTTTCAATTCCTCTGGCATGGCCACCTGATATTCAACCCACTCTCCATTCAAATCTTTGAATCCCAATTTAGCTGAATAAAGCCATAACCTCCCCAAATCAATCCCTTTTTTCTTCACCCTGATATCATGCGTCTCATACAACTTATCGCCCGCAATCGGATGGCCGATTGAACTTAAATGCACCCGAATCTGGTGCGTCCGGCCAGTTAAAATTTCTACTTTAAGCAAAGTATAGTTAATATATTTTTTAATCACCTCATATTTTGTCATGGCTGACCTGCCTTCGTTTATCTTCTCACTTTGGGCGACTAATTTCCCTGATTTAGAGCGGCCAATCGGTATTTTAACCTCTCCTTCATCTTGCCTCATTTTCTTGTGTACGAGCGCTAGATACTCTTTTTTAATTTTTCTCTCTTGAAACTGTTTTTTTAAATGCTCATACATCTCTTGCGTCCTAGGTATAACCATCACTCCAGACACATCTTTATCTAAACGATGGACAATGCCGGGTCTGATTTCACTGCCTTTAATATCTTGAATATCCCTAATATCCTTAATCTCTTTGTATTTTCCAAGCAGCCAATCTACTAAAGTATCATTTCCCCTAGACAAATTATCAGCATGAACTTTCATCCCTGCCGGCTTATTAATAACAAGGTAGTTATCAGTTTCTTTGATAATTTTAATTTTCATTGTGATTTAATAAATTTAATTGCTCCCGCTTTGTCTTTTACTTCAGCTGATAATTGTTTTTCCCTTAAATTACCCAAAATCTCGCCTACTTTTGCCCCCGGTTTCATTTTTAAAACCTCCATCACTTCATTGCCGTTTAATAACGGTTGGGGTAATTTTCTGTCTTTGCCAAGCTTTTTGAGCTCATTAATTCTGGCCACCATTATTTCAAAATTTTCTAAATCAGGCTCGCCAGTATCAGCTCTAATTGAAGCTGACATATCAGCAAAACCGAGCTTTAACAAATCCTCGCCATTATATCTCCGGCTAAAAAAATATTTTTCCATGGTTGAATTTTTCATCTCTTCAAGTTTTTTTGTATCAAAAAGATGATGCTTTGAAATCAGCCAAACTGCTCTCTCTGGATCAAAAGCAAACTCTGGCGCGGCCGATAGCCTTAATTTCTCAAAATTTGCCTTAGCCATTTTAGCGCTTTCTGCATCATGGTTATTAAATCTCAATCTATCAGTGCCGTCAATTTCCGGCGTCTTAATCGTATATGGTTTGCCCACATCATGCCACAGCGCCGCCATCACCAGCTCCGCGCTAATTGAATGTTTTGGGCCGTCAAATATTATTGATCTCTTAAATCTCTCCTCAAATGCTTCACTCTGTAAAACCTTGAGGCAAAGAAGCGTGTGCTGCCAAACATCTCCCTCGCTATGCCAATTTTCCGGCTGCGGACAATCCTTCATTTTTAAGAGCTCCAGCGCAAGTTCCTTGAATATGCCCATGACATCATATAAACCAAATGCCTTGGCTGGATTTGCAACAAATGTTTTCAGAAGCTCGCTGGCAATTACTTCATACGGCACAATCCTCTCACCATTAAGCTGATCATTAATATGGCCGGCCAAATCCTTTAAAGCATGCCGCGTGCCATCTTCAAAATTCCAATTTAACTGACAGGCGAACCTAATGCCGCGCAACATTCTTGAATAATCTTCCCCAAATCTTTCATAGGGGTTGCCCACTGTTCTAATCTTTTTATCAGCCAAATCTTTGAGCCCGCCGAATTCGTCAACCAGCTTTTTACTTTTAAGCTCATAAGCCATGGCGTTAATTGTAAAATCTCTCCTGGCCAAATCATCTTTTATCTCTAACTTCTCGTCATAATCAACTTTAAAATCACGATAGCGGCCAGTCGCCAGACTTATCTCCTTTCTTGGCAGCGCTATATCATAGGCCACTGGCATCTTTTTCCCTGTTGGCACAAATTTATAGACGCCGAAACTTTTACCCACTAAATCAACCTTGCCTAATTCCTTGAGTTTCTCCCCGAGTTCTTCCATGCTCCAGCCGCGAACCACAAAATCGTAATCTTTGATATTTTCAAAACCAAGCAGAGCATCTCTGACCGCGCCGCCGACTAAATACATCTCGGCGCCTTTTTTTTCGTATACATTTTTTGTCCAGCCTAAAAAATCCTCCTGCTCTAAATTATTTATTACTTTTTCTAAAGGCATAATCTTCATGTTTTAATCATACTCTTTTTAAAATTTTTTGTAAAAAAAGCGGGGCTGCTAGCCCCGTTTAAAATTAATAAATAGGCTGCGCCCCGCGAGTACCCTAATGGGAACTTCGCGCGCGCACCTCCATCTGTAGCTGTCTGCCTCCGCTGGTTGGCGGACATTAGAAACAAATGGCGGTGCGCCCTTCGAAGAAAATCCTTATTAGGGATATTTTGCTTTTTGGGCCGATTTTCCAAAAAGCTTTTTCTCTACCGCTCAGTTGGTAATACCTCCACCCTTATTTTGTTAGGATGAAAACTTACCTTTTTATTTTTGTTTTTGCCCCGCGGACGCGGGATAGCATGGGGATGGACTCTCGTGCTCCACAAGTCCTGAACGAACAGTAAAGAATAACCATTCCAAAATATTGTCCCGCGGTCACGGGACAAACCTCGATTTTGGATTATATTAAAATGCGATTTTTGTTTTTGTTTGCGCTTCTTGCCTTTTAGAGGCTATTTTGAAACAGTTATCCTTTACTGATAACGTTTCTTTTGTAGATCTACATTCTTATTATAACACTTTTAAAAAATGCTGTCAAAACCAATTAATACACACCTAAATCAAAAAAATGTCTTACCGCAAGCCAGTTATCCACACCTTTTTTATTTCTGAACGATTAACATCTTGCTAACGACTGACAACTGACAACTAATTTACTAAATTAATTGCTACCATTTTCTAATCTGCCACGAATCACAACTCCGTCGCTTTTAATCTCACTGTCTAACCAAAGTATTTTGCCCAAATTTAAAAAATCATTATCAATTATGGCCGTATCAAATCTAACTTCATACGGATTGGTATTACTCTCCTCTTTTTTCTGCCCAGCTTTGATCACCAACTCAATTAAGCCAAGCGAGTTTCCAAAGATAAATCTATCTTTCATAAATGCATACGCCAACTCTCCATCTTGATAGCTGATTGACTTTTTTAAAAAATTATCATCACTTTTATCCTGCCAATTAAATTTTTCAACGTCAGCCACCAGCTCCATGCCAGCGCTGCCATCTGGCAAGACCTTGGTTTTCATTTGAGGATATTTAAAAGCTAAATAATTTTGTATTAAGCTTTCAAAATTATTGATGACCATATTTAATTTCTCTTCCTGCTTGCCTTGAGATATAATTACCCAGTCATAATTTTCAAAAATAAAAAGTTCATTAATTGAAAGCAATAATCTTTTGGGCTTTAATATCACGGAAACAGGCTGTTTAAAAAATGTATACAGCTCATTAAGATTAATATTATATTTCTCATTAACATATTGCTCAAACAAATTCCAGTCTATGTTTGTCTCATTACCTAAACTCTCTTTTAATATGTCAATTATTATACTTAACTCAATCTGCTGAATTTCTAGGGTGTTATCTAAAAAAACCATTTGATTATCTGGCTGGCTCAAATTATTTTTTAATTCCAGTTTAATCGGCAGCTTAACAGAAAACTCTATGCCGCCAGCCACGACGGCCATCTGCCAAATAACGTCTTCGTTCCGCTTTAACTCAAACTGTTTATTCGCCAATATTAAATCAGCTATCTCTTGCCATTTACTTGCCCATAAATCACTTTTAATAAAGCCATTTATCAAAAAATTATCTTTTTGAAAATTTAATCTGCCCATTCCTTTAAACGGCTTAAAACTATTTATTTCTTGGAACGCTTTCCTTGATTTGGTCAAGGCGGCTGTCTGATTATCCAAAACCGCATAAAAATAATCCACTAACTCTGTTGCTTCCAATTGCCGCACATTATCCCGGCCATGTATCAGCCATACTTTTTCTAGCTGCCCGTCTTTGCCCGGCAAAATTACCAACCCCATTTTATCAATCTCCACATCGCCACGCCAAATATTAACCGCCAGCTCATTTTCTAAAATAAACCTTTCCAAATAATCTTTGGCCTTTTTATTCTTATCCAAATAATCATTCAAGCCATTATTCGCCAAATTAATTTCCGTGTAAGCCAGCGCGCTATCCGGCACATAATCAGACAGGTTTCTTGATTTTTTTTCATACTCCTTATACCAAAAAACAACTGCCAGCAAAAAAATCATCGCCACAATTGTAATTAATAAAAATAAAATTTTCCCTTTATTCATCATTATGTCTTGACCTTATGTCTTGACCTTATCAAAAATAATCAACTCGGTCAATTTTTTAACCTTGCCAAATTAACTGTTTTTTGCTAAGATTATACTAATATTTATTAAAATGACCGAGTAAAATCAATAATTTTAATAATTCAACAATAATTTTATGCAAATCCAACTGAACAACCTGCCAAAGTCTCAAGCCGAATTAATCATTGAGATTACGCCGCAGGAATATCAGCCGCAGCTGGAAGCCGCGGCCAAAAAGCTTTCCCAGCGGATCAAAATTGACGGCTTCCGCCCCGGCAATGTGCCATATAATATTATGGTGCAAAAAATGGGCGAGGGGGAAATTATGAATGAGGCCTTAGATGAAATCATCACCCGCACTTTTGTCAAGGCGATAATAGAAAAAAAATTAGACACTCTTGGCCAACCAAAAATAGATATCACTAAAATGGCACCGGGTAATAATCTCATCTATAAGGCAACAGCCATCCTGCTGCCTAAAGTTGAACTGCCCGACCTGAACTCAATCAAAATTAAAAAAGATCAAATTAAAATTGAGGATAAAGAACTGAATCGCGCTTTGGCACACTTGGCCAAATATCGCGCCGCAGAAAAACTGGTTGACCGAGCTGCCCAAAAAACCGACCTGGTAAAACTTGATTACAATATCGCGATTGCCGGCGTGCCTCAAGATGGCGGCCAGCAAAAAGATTTTGAGGTTTATTTGGGAGACTCGCATATGGTGCCTGGCTTTGAACAAGAAATTATTGGCTTAAAAAGGAATGATGCAAAAAAATTTGATATTAAATTTCCTGCTAATTACTTCCAAAAAAATTTTGCCGGCAAGAATGCCACTTTTGATGTCAAGATTAATGGCGTCTACAAACTAAATATTCCCAATCTTGATGATGACTTTGCCAGATCTCTTGGCAAATTTAAAAATTTAACTGAAGTTAAAGAACAAATCAAACAAAATATCCAGGCAGAGAAAACAACCGAGCAGGATAAAAAACTGGAAAATGAAATGCTCAATAAGATTATTGAAAAATCTAAATTTGATGATCTGCCTGATAAAATAATTGCTAATGAAGTTGAGGCTATTATTTATGAATTAGAATCTGACCTTACTGCCAAAGGACTTAAGATTGAAACTTGGCTGGCCAATATGAAAAAAACAATGGATGAATTTAAACATAATTTGCGCCCGCAGGCAGAAATCCGCGTTAAAAGCGCTCTGGTCATTCGCGCTGTGGCGGGCAAAGAGAATATTAAAGTGGATGACAGTGAAGTTGCAACTGAAATTAAAAAATTAAAAAAAATATATCAAAGTAATCCTAAAATAGAAAAACAACTTCAATCGCCAGCTTACAAAGCACATTTGGCAAATATATTAAATGGACAAAAGGTGGTAGAATGGTTAAAGGGCAAGATAGTAAATTAGTATTTTAAAAATTTCAGATATATGCAATTTTTTTGCTTCAACTGTTTGAGTCCCGCGGACGCGGGATGAGTTTTGAAGTGAAAAAATTGCATATATCTGAAATTTAAGTATTTATATGAACATCGGCGCTCACATCTCTGCTAGCGGCGGAGTCCAAAACGCCCCCATAAATGCTGCTCATTATGGCGCAGAATGCTACCAGTTTTTTTCGCGCTCACCTCAAGGCGGCCCAGCGCCAGTATTAACTCCTCAAATTATTAAAGAATTTAAAAAAAATAATAAAGAACATAACCTCAAAAACTTCTATATTCATGCTCCCTACTATATCAATCTAGCTTCTTCTCAAAACAAAATATATTATAGCTCAATATCAGTTCTTCGCGAGGAATTAACAAGGGGCACAAAATTGGGAGCCAAAGGCATGATGTTTCATATCGGTTCAGCTAAAGACTTAGGCCAGACAGAAGCCATAAAAAAAGTCATTAGAGCAATTAAAGAAATAACCAAAGATTATCAAGGCAGTTGCCAGCCGTTGCTGGAGATCTCTGCCGGCGCTGGTCTCATCATCGGCAATAATTTTCAAGAGATAGCGGAAATTATAAAAGAAGTTGAAAGTCGCAAGCCTGCCCGTAATGCGAGCGCAAGCGAGGCAGGCGGGTCGTCAGTTGTTGGTCGCCTTGGCGTTTGTTTTGACACTGCTCACGCCTTTGAATCAGGCTATGACCTGCGCGATGGAAAAGCTGTCCAAAAAACATTCAGCCAATTTCACAAACTCATCGGCCTCAAAAGATTAAAAGTCATTCATGCTAATGACAGCAAAACCGACCTAAGCTCACACTCTGACCGTCATGAACACCTGGGTTACGGTAAAATCGGCCTTGCCGGCTTTAGCGCCATTATCAAATATTTCAAAGCTAAAAAAATTCCCCTGGACTTTATCATGGAAACCCCAACTGACAAGGGGGTATTAAAAGATATAAAGTTACTGAAAAAATTAAGAGACACTCTATGAAACTTACAATCTTAGGATCAGGCAATGCCTTGCCACAAAAAAAGAGAAATGCTCCCGGCTACCTGCTTGAAGCAGATAATAAATTAATTTTACTTGATGCTGGCGACGGAGCAATCAGACAAGCCGCTAAGGCCGGCTATAACATATTTGATATCTCTCATATTTTTATTACCCATACTCACGTTGACCATGTAGCGGGATTACTTAATTTACTCTGGCCAATCCGCTGGTCTGGCCTTAAAAAAGACTGGTTGGCAATTTATGGGCCGCCAAAATTTAAAATGTTTTACAAAAAAATGCTTGAAGCTTTTATTCCAGATATGAACCAAGCTCCATTAAAGATCAACGTTAGAGATTTAAAAAATAATAAGTTTAAAATTAATAATTTGTCAGTAGAAACAAAATTAATGCCGGAAAAAATGGAAAAAACATTTACGCCTTATGAAATCGGTTACAGATTAACCCACAAAAATAAAAAATTTTGTTTCTGCGGAGATAATGATAAAAAAAGCCAAGAAGCAATAATAGCCTTGGCAAAAAATTGCGATCTTTTATTGATTGAAAATTGCAGTATGGTTCCGGCAACGGGACATCTTCATCCTGAACTTGTCGGGGAAATAGCCGAAAAAGCAAAGGTTAAAAAAATTATTGCCACGCATCTTCCGCCTGAAGCAGATAATAAAAAAATAAAAAAAATAATTTCCAAGTATTACAAAGGACAAATAATTATTGCCGAAGATTTAATGCAGATTAAAATATAACCTGATTTACTTAATTTACTTAATTTACTTATCTATGAATACCACCCAAGAAAAACAAATTGTTATTAAAGCCGCTAAAAAAGCAGGCAAAATGCTGATGAAAAAATTTACCACGCACAACCGCGCCAATGTCCGCCTTAAAAGCAAACGTGAAATTGTTACTCCGGCTGATCTGGCCAGTGAAAAAATAATCCTTTCTGCCATAAAGAAAAATTTTCCAGATCACAGAATTCTTTCGGAAGAAAAAGGCAAAACAGGCAATCAAAAATCTGATTACCTCTGGCTAATTGATCCCTTGGACGGCACAACTAATTTTTCCATGGGCAACCCGCTTTTTTCTATTGCCATTGCTTTAGCTGAAAACAATCAAATTATTCTGGGTCTAATTTATGTGCCATTTTTAGATGAACTTTATCTGGCTGAAAAAAACAAACCTGCCACGGTTAACAACAAAAAAATCAAAGTCTCCACCGAGCATAAAATTGCCAATGCTTTTCTGACTTTTTGCCATGGCAACACCCAGCCAGCCATGCAACAAGCCATTAATATTTATAAAAAATTAAAACTTCAAGCCCGCGACCTGCGGCAAATTGGCTCTGCTTCAATTGAAATGGCCTGGGTTGCCCGCGCTAAAACCGAAGCCATTATTATCCCCGGCGCACCGCCTTGGGATGTGGCCGCCGGCTCATTGCTTGTCCGCCAAGCTGGGGGAATTTGCACTGACCTAAACGGCCAAGAATGGAGTTTAGATTCACAAGGCATTATTGCCAGTAATAAAAAAATCAGCGACTTGTTAATTAGAACCGTTAAAAATATAAAATAAGATGATAATAAAAGTCAAAGTAATTCCCAAGGCTAAAGTCAATAAAGTAATTAGAAAAGATGATCAATACCGCATTCACACTGCTTTTCCTCCTGACAAAGGAAAAGCCAACCAGGCTGTCATTAAATTACTTTCAAAAGAATTAGCTATTCCTAAATCAAAAATTAGTATTATCAAGGGCAAAAAATCAAGGGAGAAAATTATTGAAATATCATAGGCTCTAAAAAAATATCGCTGGCATAGTGATGTTCTTATGGTGAGTTTATTAAAATAATATTTTTATAAACTCACCAACCCAAAAAAAATAAAAAGCGCCTTCTATAAAAAATGGTATGGACAAAAATGTAATATGTTTATTGTCAAAAGAGCTATAATTATAAACCCACAAGCTATGACCAAGGACACAGTAACAAATTTTTCCAAACAAATATTCAAAAATAAAGGCGATAAAACCGGCCACCATAAACAGCGGTAAAAAAGTGCTGTCTATGAAGACGATTAAATAGCCCAGGCTTGCCAAAAAGGGCAGAAAAAAATAAAACAAATTGAATAAATTGACTTTTTTAAACTCAAATTTATCACTCTTAAAAGACCGCACCCACAAACATCTTATTGCCAAGACTAGAAATTGTGATACAAAAAAAATCAAGGCGGTGTATGCTAAATCTTCTTTTGTTAATTGTGAATTAATGAAATCCAAATAAATAAACGGCCATTTTATAAAACAAAACCAATATATAAAACCACCCAGCCCCCAAGGAGCTAAATTTAACAAGCTACTATATTTTTTAAATAAAGTCTGGACTTGATATCCCCAAAATTTTTGAGGGTAAAAAATATCCCACAAAAAAGAAATTGCCACCTCCCCAGCCATGCCAAATAGTCCGAAAAGTAAAAAATAGACAAGAATCAAAAAATTGTTCCTAAAAAAAGCGAGGGTGAGGATAAAAAAAATAATGGGAGATAAAATTTTTAAATAATATTTTGAAAGTGATATTTCCATATCTAATAATTTAATACTATCACTTTTTTTATTTTTATTCAAAAACACTTGTTTAGCGGTTAGTATTTTTGATTAGCATATTTGGCAAGATATCAGTTTAAAAACAAAAAATCATCTACTTAACAGATGTTTTTATGGAGCGGGTGAGCGGAATCGAACCGCCATTTTCGACTTGGCAAGCCGATATAATAACCATTATACGACACCCGCAAATCAATAATTTAATTACATCTTAACAAAGAATTTTTAAATTGTAAAGACGACGACTTCTGGTGTGATTGTTTGACGAAATCCGAACCTTTTTTGAACGGAACTGATGACGCGCCGCCTCAAATGTGATTTAAGTATAAAGGAAAAATATAAATTTGACAACCGAAAACCAATGGATTATTATATCAATGAATGTTGATATAGTTATCATCAGTAAACAAATTTATGAAACCAAAATGTTGTATCGATAAAAAATCGGTTGCCAATCTGTCGCAAACAGTTGAATTTTTAAAAATAATCAGTGAAGAAAACCGTTTGAAAATTTTATGTCTTTTAAGAAAGGAAGAAAAATGTGTTTGCGACATTTGGCAATATCTTGATTTAGCCCAAAATCTTACCTCTCATCACCTAAAAGTATTGAAAGATTTTGGATTAGTGTTGTCAAGACAGGAAGGTTTGAAAGTTATTTATTCAATTAATAAAAAGGTGATAAAAAGATTTTCAAAATTATTAAATAATTATCTAAATTCCTATGGAGAATAAAACTATGAAAATTCAAGTGTTAGGTTCGGGTTGCCCGACCTGCAAAAAATTATTTGAACTAACAAAAAAAGCGGTTAAAGAGCTGAATTTAAAAACAGAAGTGGAATATATCACCGATATTCAAAAAATCGTTGAAATGGGCGTGATGTCCAGTCCAGTTTTGGCTATAAACGGAAAACCAATTTTAACTGGCTTTGTGCCCGATATAAAAAAGATAAAAGAAGCTATTAAAAAATTTATTTAATTTTGCTATGGATATTTTCTACCCCATAAAATTATTAGCTGATTGGCTCATTTATGACGTTTTCCGCATAGCGGCAAAAACGATTCTTGCCGAAGCAATAAATTTTTTCATTTACGACGCGATAAAAATTTTTATTTTACTTTCGGTAATTATTTTTATTGTTTCAATTATTAGATCGTTTTTGCCGCCGGAAAAAATCCGCAATATTTTATCAAGAAAAAATAAATATCTCGGCAATTTTCTTGCCGCAACATTGGGAATTATTACCCCGTTTTGCTCTTGCAGCGCCGTTCCCTTATTTTTAGGTTTTGTTGAGGCGGGCGTTCCGCTTGGTGTCACTTTTTCTTTTCTGGTGGCCTCTCCAATGATTAACGAGGTTGCACTTGTTCTTCTTTTAGGAATGTTCGGGTGGAAAATTGCGTCGCTGTATATCGTGAGTGGTTTAATTATTGCGATTTTATCAGGCGTTATTATCGGCAAATTAAAAATTAATGATCTGGTGGAAAGTTTTGTTTTCAATAACAAAATCATAAATTCGGAAAACGGCATAAAAATGGAATGGCAAGACAGAATCGCTTACGCCAAAAAATATACGGCTGACATTATTAAGAAAGTATGGATTTATGTTTTAATCGGTATTGGTATTGGGGCGTGGATACACGGCTATATTCCCGCTGATTTTTTGGTGGAATACGCCAGCGCAAATAAATGGTATGCCGTACCGTTAGCAACGCTAATCGGTATCCCGCTTTATTCCAATGCCGCAGGTGTTATACCGCTTGTCAGCGCTTTAACGGAAAAGGGCGTTGCTCTGGGCACGACACTGGCTTTTATGATGGCAGTGACAGGACTTTCGCTTCCCGAATTTATGATTTTGAAAAAAGTGATGAAAACAAAATTAATTTTGATTTTCGCTGGAATTGTCGGGATAGGAATTATTTTTACTGGATACCTTTTTAATTTTGTTTTGAAATAGTTAAAATTTTTTGCCAAAATAAATTATTAGGGAGCAAAAAATCTGTGGATTCGATATACATGAGTTAGAACCAAATCTTACAAATTCTAATTTTTATTAATAGTATATAAGTGCTTATTTTTAAAGGGGATAAGTGCAAACACTACTGCTGCCGTATAATGTTTTGTTCTATCCACTACATTACCGGTCAAAATTCCCACAGCCCCATTTTCTTGTTTTGAATTTACTCGTCCGAAAACAATATCATCTGCTTCCCCAAGTTCTTTGCCTTGTTTTATTAATCCCACAATTTGAGGAGGCAAAAAGAAAGTGCCTGTTCGTCCCTTACCAAGCTGGCCATCTTTAGCTTTTATCACAACCCATGCAAAGACTTCCATCTCAGAATTTTTTTCCTCAATGCCTCCTTCAATACCAACCCAAAAATCTGCATTAGTTATTCGTGACACATTTTCTACCCGGTTTAACGCGCCCTGAAATGTTTCTGAATCATTCTGCGGTTGTTTATTGACTCCTGATGTAACAGAAACACCTTCCACATTAAAACTTTCTATAGGAAACATTTCCTTAAATCCGTTAGAGATAGCATTAATTTTAACTGGATTTTTAGAAGCAACAATTACTTTGGACATAGATACATATAGATATGAGTAGCTTATTGTTGTGGATTTGGTGGACTGTAAGGGATTCGAACCCTTGACCCCCTGCTTGCAATCCCTCACCTTTTGGACCTTACCGGATTCGAACCGGTTACCTCCTGCTTGCAAAGCAGGCGCTCTACCAAATGAGCTAAAGGCCCCCTGGCCCAAAAGGTGAGGGACTATCGCTGAGCTAACAGCCCAAATTACATGCCAGCAGCGCCTAAGCGACCAAAAATTGAAATCAAAATATTATTCATTATGCCGCTAATAACCAGCAACGCGCCAATAATAAACAGTACGCCAATTAATTTCCACATCAGCCGAGTGCCGCCATAGGTGCCTAAATAATGTTCGGCTGAATCAATATGACCAAAATTATTAACCAGCCAATTACTGTATCTGACTAAAAGAAATCCAAATATTATAACTAAAAAAGCATAAAAATATTTCATCTAAGCATAGTTAATTTTATTTGCAATTCTATCTCACCGCCTTTAATCCCATATACCAGCCTTGCGGTTTTTGGCAAAGCGAGCATTTGCCCGGCGCACTTTTGCCTTTATGAATATAGCCGCAATTAAGACACTTCCATTCCACCTCTTCTTCGCTTTCAAATAATTTCCCCTGCTCCAGCCTGTCAGCTAAAATCGTGTATCGCTCCGCGTGTTTTTCCTCCACCTCGCTGATCTCTTTAAATAAAACGGCTACCTCCACCGCGCCTTCCTCTTTGGCAATCTTTTCAAAATTAGGATACATTGTCCCAAACTCAAAAGTTTCTCCTTCGGCCGCATGTCTTAAATTTTCCAAAGTCTTTCCCAATGGATGAATATCGTAAGTATTAGTCATCTCTGTTTTTTCCGCCAGTTTTTCCAACTCCTCTTGCGCGTGAGCCCGTTCATTGTCAGCCGTTTCTTCAAAAACTTTGGCAATCCACATCAGGCCCTCTTTCACCGCGATCTCGGCAAAAAAAGTATACTTATTCCTGGCCATTGATTCTCCGGCAATGGCTTTGAGTAAATTAGCGTGAGTTTGATTCATATGGTTTGGCGGCTTGAATTTTAATCAAGCAGGTTAATTTTTTATTATTTTTTTTGATAATTCTATTAATTTCAAAATTAAAATGGACGATGTAGGACTTGAACCTACGACCTCCTCGGTGTAAACGAGATGCTCTAGCCAACTGAGCTAATCGTCCTGGTGGTAGTCCCTAGGGGAATTCCAGCCAGAGGCTGGTCAGCCTTTGGCTGAGAACCCCTGTTTTCAGGATGCCAACCAGAGGTTGGTCCGCCTCTGGCGGAAAAACCTGATGTTGTTAAAAACCAAACTTATTTAGTCCCTAGGGGAATTGAACCCCTGTTTTCAGGATGAAAACCTGATGTCCTAACCATTAGACGAAGGGACCGAAATTATTTTTAAATATTCTCTCAAATAATTCTTTCTTTTTAAAGCTACTCTTCTTTAACTCAATTTCTCTCATTCTGGCTTTATTCTTATCTAAATATGCTTCATAATATACGAGCTTTACCGGCAATTTATATTTTATAGATTTTGTTTTCCCTAAATTATGCTCTTTTATTCTTTTAACTAAATCATCGGTATAACCAATATATGTAGTATGATCTTTTAAACTAATCGTCACGTATGTATA
>MFMW01000024.1:0-3373 GCA_001783595.1 Candidatus Kuenenbacteria bacterium RIFCSPHIGHO2_02_FULL_39_13
TGACAATGTCTCTGACATCTGTAAAATCTCTCTTGGCCTCTAAATTACCGACTTTAATTAGCGCTGGTTGTAATCCTTTTTCAATTTTGGCAATTTGTTTAGCAAAATTTGAATCAACAAAAACTTCTGCCCTGCGCGGTCCGCTGTGATTAAAGGCGCGGCTTCTGATTGATTTTATTTTAAATGAATGCCAATATTGAAAGCCCAGGAAATCCTGGCAAACTTTACTAATCGCATAGGGCGATAACGGCCTTAGTAAATTTGTTTCTTTAATTGGCAGTTCATTTGGTCTGACTAAACCATATTCTTCAGAAGAGCCGGCAATTAATATGATCGGATCATAATCTGGTTCTCTATGTCTGATCTCTTTCACGGCTTCTAAAATATTTGTTTGACCAGAGATATTTAATAAAAGAGTTTCATTGGGCGCTTCCCAAGAGGCTGGCACATAACTCTGGGCGGCTAAATGAAAAATTTTTTCAGGCCTGACTTTATTAATGACCTCGTAGATATTATGCGGATCTTTTATATCGCAATCATAAAATTTAACGGAGCTAGAAAGATGTTCAATATTTTCTGTTTTACTGCGCCATCTTTTAATGCCATAAACTTCAACCTGGCTAAAATGAGCTAAAAGATAGTCAGCCAAATGACTGCCGACAAATCCCGTGATGCCAGTGATTAATATTTTCATATTTTTATAGTTTAAATATTTTCTTGATAATTTTTTTTAATCCCACCCCACGTTGAATTGTCAAATTGCCAACTCGATATAAAACAATAAAATTTTTCTACTTTTTAACTTTACAACTTTCTAACTTTACAACTTTCTCCCGATATAAAATCGGGGGTCCCGACCTCGCGTCGGGATAACTCTAATATTCAATATCATTTTTAGCGCTGATTAGATCAACATCCTCTACGCCTTCAAGGCTGTTAAATTTAGAAATAAATTTTTCCATATCAGAGCTGGCAATAAATTTTATGTTAAAACTGTAATCTAGAGCTTTACCGCCATCGCGAGATGTGACATTAAGCAAATTGTCATACTTTAAATATTCCTTAAAAAGTTCGCGCATCTTATCATTGGAAAATGCGCCGCTCTGGGCTGAAAAGTTTAAGATAAAATCATATTTGCGAATTGAGCCAAAATTGATTTTGGCCAGTCCATAAACAATGGCGCTGGCAACAATGGTGGTTAAGACGGCAATTAAATAATTGCCAGTCCCCACGGCTAGGCCAACGGTAACAGCCCAGAGAATAAAAGCAATATCACGGGTGTCTTTGATGGCTGTTCTAAAGCGAATCAATGAAAAAGCGCCAAAGGCGCCAAAGGCAAGAGCCAAACTATTGCCAATGACCATCATCACCACATTGATTAACAGGCCAATGAAAATAAGAGTAAAAGTAAATGATTGCGAATAGGATAAGCCTTTGTGAGTATTTTTGTAAATTATGGCAATAATTAAAGACAGGACAAAAGCCAAAATAAGATTAAAAACGACTGATGCTGTTGTCAGCTGGCTGGGAATTGACGCAACGTTAACAAAATTTTCAAACATAGATTTGCGATTATTTAGTTTATCCCCCAATTTTTTGTTAGGAATTTTCCTAGCCGCAGAAGGGGGATCCCCCGTAGGGGGATTAATTTGGCGAATAATTGTTATCATTGAGCCAGGGCACAATTTGCCGTAAGGCATTGCAATATTTTGAATAAGCAATGCGCTCAAGATTGAATTTTTGAATAATTTTATGAAACCAGCTGGCTAGGATGTTATTGTATTTTAGCTCTAGCACCGCGCCCGCTGGATAAATATCTTTCCATTTTTTAGAATTAGGTTTAAGACTGCTTGAAGATTGGGTTTGGATGTCATAGTCAAAGGTGATTCTGAACTTAGGATCAAGTTTGCCAACCAGCGCCTTTCTTTTATAGCGGACAAAAAGTTTTGGCTTCATTGAATTGCGACGTTTAAACCAAATGAGTTCCGGTAAAAATTTATTATCCGGGTTTTCCTTTTTTAAACGATAAAGAGTTTTATCCAGCTCATTGTTACATTCGCTAACAGTCAAATTGATGCGGTCTTTTATAACTAGGGCATCGCTTTTTCTTTTTATTTCAAGAAAAACCTGGCTAGCAACCGTTAAATCATTGTCATTATAAAATCTATAACGGAGTTTTTTTCTGTCTCTGACCCCAGCTTCTTTATCCCAAAAGCAACCGTAAGCCGGTGAATCAAAGTAAAGGCTGTTGACTTGATAATAATCTTTGTCCGAAGCTGCGATATACGGATCCCAGTTCATGTGATTAAGCAAAGCCGGGATTAATTTATCTGCCTTGCTTTTGGGCAAATAATACTTGAATTCAAAACGTTGAAAATGGAGCTTGGGTTTCATAGTTATTAATATATAGGATTTAAATTAATTTGACAACTGTCTTGTGTTTTAATGTCTTCAATGTTATTTATTAGTTCAGTATCAAAAACTTCAGTCATACTTGGGCCAAAGACTGGTTTTTTGATGTAGCCGTGCAAACCGATTTGATTGTTTTCTATAGTTGAATTTTTGATAACTATTTTTGACTCATCTTTTATCTCAACGCCAATATTACAGCCAGATAAAATATTATTATCTATAATAGTATTTAATGATTTTTCGCCGATGCTAATGCATTTATCGCCGGAATTTTCAATGGTATTGTTTTTAATAATAATAGTAGAACCGCTTAAATCAATACCATCATTGCCGTTGTTTTTAAAAGTATTATTTTCAATCGCGCCGCGCATAAAATCAAAATCAATGGCATCGGCAGAGTTATTATAAAAAGTTGAATTTGCCACTGTGGCCGTGGCGTTTTTTATATTAAGCGCGTCATCTGCGCGGGCATTTTGAAAAAAAGAATTAGAAACTTCGGCTGGCGAATGATAAATAGAGAGCATACCGGAAAAATAGACGGCATTGACATAGCCGTCAGAGCCATCAGAAAATCTAGTATTATTAAATTGGCTTGACTGGTCTGAATTAATAACCGCCACTGATCCCCATGGCTGATTTGGATTCTGCGCCAAGAAATTGGCGTTATTGGCAATAATTGGACTATAGCTGATAAGCGAAGCACCGGATGCAAAATAAAGAGTTGTGCCTGGCATAATTTTCAAAGTATAACCTTGCGGCACTATAACTGTTTGATTTATGTTATGAACGCCTGATAAAATTATTTCTTTAAAATTTTTATTGACGAAAAAGATTTGGTTAAGAGAAATAAATTTATCAATATCGCCTATGAAGTCAAAATATTTAAAAGCTGAATCATTGATATTTCTATCTTTTATGTCATTATCTTTAATTTTAGCCCCAGTAATTGCATTGGCCAAAG
>MFMW01000024.1:3402-18106 GCA_001783595.1 Candidatus Kuenenbacteria bacterium RIFCSPHIGHO2_02_FULL_39_13
AAATCTTGAGCGGAAATTTGAGAGCTGGTTAAGTAAAAGCGATGAGCGGTGGTAATAAGATCTGGCTTAAATGTGTCTGGATCATATTTTCTTTGAGTATAAAGCAAAACATCTTGATATTTTTCGCCTGTTTCATAAGAGATATTAAAATCTTTTAATTGAGTATTGTCGCTTAAATTGATTTTTAATTCTTTAAAATACAAGCCAGCGCGGCTGTTGATATGTAGATCAAAATAGGCTAAGATATTTTGGCTATTATTTTCCCCTGCTATATGGCTGTCAATAAAAACAAGGCTTGAACTAAAAGCATTTTTAATTCTGGCAAAATTATCTATTATTTTTTGCCTAAATTCTTGGTGAGTATTGTCGGCAAATTTATTGGGATAAATTTTTAATCTGTCTTTGTAAATTGCCGTTTTTATGCTATTATATATTTCATCATATTTTGCCAAATCTTGCTCTAAGTTTTTATCGTCGTTTACATAATCATAAAGTAATTTATTTTTCTCATAAGCAAAGACTGGATTGTCAAAAATTCTGCCCGCTATTTTGCCGTAAAGCTCTAAATGATCTTCGGCTGGCCCTTCACGGCCGCCGCCAACATCCCAAGGAATGAAGTAAAATTTTCCGGAAGAATTATTAAAATATAATCTCATATTACTGGAAATCTGATGGTTGGCGTTACCTAACTCTTGAAGTGCTTGCCAATGATATAAATTATTTTGATCAATTAGATTAAAAATTGATGAATAAAATTTTTGATCATCAGCATTATTTAACAGTTCTAATAATTTATATAATTCGCTGTAATGCTGGTAAGTGAATAAAGAGTCACTAGTTAGTTTTTGCCAATAATCTAAGTTATCCCATGATACATCATCTCGCTCAATGCCAGCAGCTCCGGTTGGGGAGACAGTGCCGTAAAAATTACTTTCATCAGGCACTTCCCATTTAGCCAGCATTTCTTTGCTCCAGTTTTCAATGATAAAATACACACCGTTATTTTTGCCATTAATTTTTAGATTGGCGAAAAAACTAGGGGGGTATAGCAGGCCAAATTTTTCGGCGCGGTAATTATTTAATTGTTCTAAAGCAAAGTAACGGTCGTTGGCAATAATAAAGCTTAATTGGCGATAGCCGTTGAATAAATCATCCTGATTAAATTCTATGAGATAAGACTTTTTGGGCGCATTCCAATGAACAGCATTATCGCCGCGGTAACGGACTTTAACTTGATATGTTTTGTTATCATATTTAAATTCAGCCGGCACAAAAACTCGGCTGACTAATTCAACATTCATAAATTCTTTGGGCAGACTATTGTTTAATTTTTCTGAATCTCCGTCTTTAATGGTCAGCTCATAGGTGGATAGTTTATTTTTTTTGAAGTAATAGGGCAGATAAAAAATATCAGATGCTTTTCTTATCTTCCAATAAAGAGGCAACATTTTGACTGCCAAAGGATTATTGCGTAAAATATTGGCGCGAGTGACGGCCGTGCTTAATTTGAGGATTAGCACGGGAAAAATTATCATAATGGCTAAAACAACTGCCAGGGTGATCAGTAATAGTTTTTTGTTTCTAATTATTTTGTAGGCAAATTTAAAAAGTTTCATAAATGAATTTGATGATTTTTCCGGCTCTTTCATGCCAGGTATATTGTTGGATATCTTTAAGCGCTTGGTTGGCTAATTGTAGCCCTAATTCTTTGTTTTTGATAAGTTTTATCATACCTTTGGCAAGGTCATCAGGGTTATCTGGCTTAACCAGAACGGCGTTATCATCATTTAAAACTTCTTTGATGGCAGGTAAATCCGTGGCAACGATAGGCCGGCCAGAAGCCATATTTTCAAACATTTTAAGCGGTGACATAAAATAGGCATAGTGCTCTGTCCGAGGAAAAGGCATAAGCATAATGTCAAAAGCTTGCTGATAAATGGCTAATTGCTGCTGGCTTACTTTGGGTATTAATTTGATATTTTTTATATTTAATTTTTCGGCTAGCTCTTGATATTCTTGGATATGTTCTAGGCTGCCGCCAATGGCAATAAAGAGTATATCATTTTTATTGATAATTTTCAAGGCTGGTAAAATATCCTTAAGGCCTTTGTCCATGTTTTTAGTTTTAAAAGTGCCGGTATAACCAAGCAGGATTTTATCTTGGGGTAAATTTAATTGCTTACGAGCTTGATTTTTATCCAGGTGAATGCCAAAGATTTCCAGCTCAACCGCGTCTGGAGAAACTAAAATTTTATTTTCTGAAACGCCCAACCCAATCAGCATCTTTTTTAATTCATGAGTTAAAACTATTAGGCGATAACATTGCTTAAAATATTTAGTATAATGCTTTTTTCTTCGGGGCAAGGAATGGCCTTCCCAAACAACACGTTTTGAGAACAGTTGCAATAAAGGCAATAAATATTCATCACGTGTATAAAAAATGTATGCGGCCCAGCCTCCTCGGCGGGCAAGCTTTATTTTTTTGAATAATAAATAAATAAATAAACTAACTATAAAAAACAGGGCTTGGAATTTAATATATGTGCCAGCTGGGAATTTGATCAACCATTGGGGGTCATAGGAATAAATTTTTTTTAGCTTAAAAATCTTTGGGATATGATAATATGCAAAAGCATCTATATTTTTGAATTCTGGATTTTTGCGGCTGGGGCAGATCAGCTCAACTGCTACCTGGCGCTTGGCAAAAATCTGGCACATCTTAAAAATTTGATGGCCATAGGCCTTGGTGGTCGGAATTCTAGAATTGGAGATATACAATAACTTCATTTTATGAATCTACCCTGTTAAATCTCGCGGAGCGAAAATTCCCCTCCGGGCGAAATTATTTGACAGGCTTAACCTTAAGAATTGCTTGATAAACAAATAAATTGGGGGATAAAATTTGAGCAAATTTCTCCAAATAATTAGGGTACCAAAGATTGTTTTCGCCAATTATCTTTAAGCTTACTTGATATAATAATTTTTGTAAAGAATTATAGCTAAATAAATGTATGTGCCCGTAATCATTAAAAAGTTCCTTGGCGCCATACTGGCCCAAAACCATTCGCCAGCGGTTATTCCAAACAAGAAAATTAGGAGTAGTAATAATGAGGTAACCATTAAGATTCAGCAATCTTTTTAATTTAAGTAAAAAGTCTTGGGGGTTAAAAAGATGTTCCAGAATTTCGGCGCATAAAATGATATCAAATTTTTTATCGGTAATTTCCAAAGGCCAATCATCCGATTCTAGATCAAAAAGATATGCTTCATTTAAAATATTTTTTGCTTGGGTGATTGATTTTTGCGCGATATCTGCGCCGACCAGATAATTATTTTGTCGCCAAGCGCCGGAAAGATAACCACTGGCACAGCCTAAATCTAAGATATATTTATTGCCTTGTTTAACATCATTCTGAACAAGCGAATTAATTTTTTTTCTTCTCAAACTGTTAATGCCATAATCATTTCTCTGATCGTAATAATTTTTTACAACTTGGTTCATAAAGTAGTTAAGATATTATTTAGCTGACGACCTAAAATTTTGGGGGTTAATTGGCTTAAACATAATTGATAGCCATTGGTGGCAATTTTTGTGCTTAGTTTAGAGTTATTTTTTAATGCCAAGATAGCACCGGCCAGCGCCTGGGCATTACCCGGCTCAATAAAAATAATATTTTCCTGATGATTGAATAATTCAGCTGGCGCTTGATGTTTGGCAGTAATGACTGGTTTTCTGCAGGCCAGGGCTTCTACAATTTTATTGGGGATTACCAGCTCTGCTTTTTTACTGGCGCCAAAAACTCCAAGACAACAATTAGCTTGATTAATATATTTGGCTAGATCTTTTTTGCCTTGCTCATCTAAAAATTCTACGTTTGGCAAAAACTTGGCTTGATTTCTGAAACGCTCGGACTTATTGTTAAACCTGGTAATAAATCTGAATTTGATGTTTTTATCTTGCTGGCCTAGAATCTTGGCTGCTTCAAGAATTGTGGCAAAACCGTAGAAAGGCACGAGATAACCATGCCAGTGAATAATAAATTCTGAATTTTGTCCAGCGGCCGCGGGATTGGATTTTGAATCTGGATAAAAAATCTTATCATTAGCTCCAACAAATACGCGGATAAATTTATTTTTATTAATTTTATATTTCTCTATAAAATAATCTATCTGGGCCTGGGTATCAAGTAAAATTTTATCGGCTAAAGTGCAGGAGAGCCAGTCTAAAAAATAGTAATATTTGGCTTTCAAGCTTTGGGGCGAGCAGACTCCCCTGTCCTCCACATTGCTTAAATAAAGCGAGACAAAAGCGTCAAAAACGATGGGCTTATTTGATATTAATTTGGCAAACCAAACAAGCGAATGCCCGGCAAAACCAACGATTAAAATATCATATTTATTTTTTATTTTTTTATGTTGTTGGCAGAGCGATAAATATTTTTTAATGCCTCTGGCTCTTGTCTGGCATTCTAAAACATGACAGCTATTTTGTTTCAAGCCAGTGATTAAAACATCGTTGCGAGAATAATCTTTTTGATAGTTGCCAAAATAACAAATAGTCATAATAAATTAGTTTGTAGTTGGTAGTTGGTAGTTGGTAGTTGGTAGTTGATAGTTGGTAGTTATAAATAGCTCTTTTCTTTTAAATAATCAGGAATGGTTGCCTGCCAAGGGCGCATAATATTTAAACCAAGTTCCTTTAACCTTTTATTTTCCAAAACCGCATAATGCGGGCGCTGGGCAGGCAAATTTAATTCGTCTGATTTGATGGCTTTAATTTGAATCTTTTGCTTTAAGTTTTTAAAGACTTCTCGGGCAAATTCATACCAAGAGCACTGCCCCTCTGAAGTAATATGAAAAAGCCCATAATTATCAGTTTGAATGACTCGCCAGACTTGTTTGGCTAAATCTAGGGTATAAGTTGGCGTTAGTATTTGATCATCAACTATTTTAAGTTGCTTATCTTTTTTAGCTTTTTTAATGATTGCTTCTATAAAATTACCGCCCTTGCCTTCTGACCCGGCAGTGCCAAACAATCCTGAAGTGCGGATTAAAAAATATTTTTTTAGATTTTTTTGAATGATTTGTTCGCCGAGTAGTTTTGACTGGCCATATTTATTTATCGGGCATGGTTTATCCTGTTCTGTATAGGGTCTATGTCTATTTTTATCAGCACCAAAGACATAATCAGTGCTAAAGTGAACCAGGGGCAAATCATTTTTCTGACAATAATCTACTAAATTTTCCACGCCGTGATAATTTACTGCCATGGCTTCATCTGGATATTGCTCTGCCCGGTCAACTAAATTGTAGGCGGCGGTATTGATGACGATATCGGGATGAAGAGCTGTTAGCTGTCGGCTGATGGCTGTTTGCTGGGTGATATCAAAATCAGGATAATTTAAATTAATTAAATTATCTTGGGGAATAACTTTTTGTAAATCTGTGCCAAGTTGACCGCGCGCGCCGATAAGTGCGATTTTCATCATAATTTATTCTTTAAATTTTCAATCCCCTCAATATAAAATAATGGCCGGCGAGGACTGGTATAGTGTTTGACAATAGTCTTGGGCCCAAGTTTGCCTTTGATAATGTATTTATCTTGCGGCAGGGCAACTATATTTTCTAAACAAGTGGCATAGCCGGCTTGTTCAATAAAATGCTTATTGGCAGGGTTGGTGTTATCAATGCGAGCTAAGTATTTTTCTAACTTATCTAAATTAAAATTATCTTGATGATATAAAACGATACCAGAATTTAAATAAGATAATTCTGCTGATAATTTTTTATTATTTTTAAAATAAACCGGGCAGCCAATGCCCTGGCCAACCATCATTAAGGAACTTTGGGCATTGTTTTTAATCTCCTCTTCTATTTCTTTGGGATTCTTAAACCATAACAAATCACTGTCTATAATCAAATGAATTTTTTTATCTGAAAGATAATAAGGATCAAATAGTTTTTGTAATAATAGATATTGATAATCTGATTTTTTCTCAATTATTTTTGAACTGGGAAACAGCTTATTTAAAATAGATTTATCCTTTTGGGTCAGACTGCCGTCGCTGTGGATAAAAAGCTGGCCAACAACAGATGAATTTAAATAAAAACTGGCTAAAGACCAAACTAGTATAACTATATCGCGATGGCGGGTTAAAATATGAATTGATAGACCATGATGATTGATTGGCTTATCAAGATCTTGGTTAGTCTTTAAAATTTTATTGGCTAAAATATATTTATTATATAAATATCTAAAAGGGGCATGGTATTCAAAACAAGCTTTGCGTAAATAAAATAATTCTAATTTAAGACTCATAGAGTTTAACTATTTTTTTAGCTAAATTATCTAAGTTGTGATTATTAACAACTTCTTGTCTTAGTTGTTTTTCTAATTGTTGTTTTTTCTCTGGCGATAAATTTATTAGCGCTTTAATATTTTGAGCTAAAATTTTGGGATTATCTTTTTGAGTTAGAAGCTCTGCCGGCAAAATTTCTTTAAAAGCTTCATTTGAGGTGAGGACTAGGGTGCCTGTTGCCATGGCTTCAAGAACTGCTTTATCCAGACTGCCAGTGTCAGAGAGATTAATAAATAAATCTGACTCTTGAAGATATGGAGGTATTTTTGCATTAGCAATAGGCCCAAGAAAGTCCACTTGATTTTCTAGTTTCATATTTTTAACCATTGCTTTGAGCTGGTCAAAATATATCTGCTGATTTTGTAAACCAATGCCGCCAATGATAGTTAATTTTATATTATCCCCGCCTGCAACGTTATCCGTAGCATTGCGGACAGAATCTTTCAGATCATAAACTGCTTTTATAATGGATTCATAATCTTTAGCAGGCGAAATGCGCCCGATAGTTATTATTTTAAAGTTGTTAGTTGTATGTTGTAAGTTGTTGGTTGGAGCGAAGCGACTTGTATCAATTCCATGGCCTAAAATATTCACTTTCTTTTTTGTTTTTAATCTAAAACTTTCAGGCGAAGCTGTGGCAAATTCAGAAACAAATAAATTTGCCAGCTTCAGTTTCCAGTCCGTTGATTTATGGGTGTACCACTGGACTAATTTTTTGCGGAAAATTTTGCAAAACGGGCCGGCGACAATTGAATAGACGGGCATCATATGGCTAAAGACGCCATCAACTGACGACAAACGACTAACGACTAACAACTGGAATTTAATAAATTGTATCAGCTTGCTATTACCTTTTTCTTTACCAAGCGAATTAATTTCAATATTTTTTGGCAAACCTGAATAATCACCAGTTTCTTGGCAAATAACAATTAGTTTATCAACTGTCTCTCCTATTTTTTTAACCCAATTATAAATAAACCCGGCATTAGAGCTGTTTTTATCAACAATTCTTGTGATTATGAGGAGTATCATAGTTATATAAAATATATCATTTTAGGGCTTAAAAATCAAGAATTTCTGGCTTTGATTAAAATGTGCTATAATATTAAATAGATGTGGATAAAAAACAATAACAAAGGAATAAACGTGATTGAGGTAATTGTAATTATTGCCCTAGTCGGAGCTATGGTAGCAATTGCTTTTTTGTCTGTGCAAGCGAGCGAAAAGAAAACCCGTGACACAAAAAGAATTTCTGATATCGGCCAGATTGGCAGACTTTTCTATAAAGAATGCTATCAGCCAAGCGCTGGCAGCGCGGAGTATGATTTGGCAGATATTATTGATAGTATCCTGGATAAATTTCCCGAGCAAAAAAAATATTTAAGCAATGATTTGTGGGATCCGAAAATTGGCAGTAAACAAAAATCATATTATACTTATCGGGTTTCCAATGACGGCAAGCATTGCGTGATTTATGCCAATCTTGAGGGCGATAACGAAACGGTAACCATGCCTAATGCCAGTTATCCCACAATGGGCGGCAGCAGCGGCGTTTTTACAGCCCAAGAAGCGGGAGTAAACGGCAGTAAAAAATATTATCAGGTGTCAAAATAAACTTCTATTAAAAATTCTTCCCGTGATTGCGGGAAGAATTTTTTATTTGATAATTAATTATAACGCCGCTTTTGTATAAATAGTGATTTGCGTGTTGTTGTGAGCATTAGGAATTATTTTTATCCTTAAAAAAATCAAATTCATTTAAGACAATCTCCATTGATTCTTGAGAGATACCAAATTCTTTGGCCAATGGATTGGAAATATAAGATTTTAACAGCAGTTTATCCAAATTATCTATATTTATTTTTTGACTGGCTTTTTTGAGCTCTTTGTTAAGCTTATCACTTAATAAATCTCTTGGTGCTAATAAGTGCCCGGCAAATTTATTGGCTTGGGTCTCCAAATACCCATATTGTTCTGCTGGTATAAATTCAATAAAAGCATAAAAATCTTCAAAGGAATTTATGGCTAAACTTGCGTAAAAATTCCTATGTAAAATAAAATGGCCAATCTCATGCGCCAAAGAAAAACGCAAACGATTTTGCCGCCTCTCATCTTCAAATAAATCTTTATCTATGTACAAAGATTTCCAATCAGAAGTAATTAAAGCGTCGGTATTACACAACTTTTCCAAATTAGGCAATGGTATAATGTTAATTTCTAAATCAACATCAATAATTTTCTCAATATCAACTGGTAAAACTTTATTCCAGTATTTTGCGCGGAATGTCTCGGCTTTATTCTTTATGGCTAAATTCCCAATATAAGGAATTTGAATTTTACCGTAATCCATATTTTTAAGAATTTCTGATTAATTCTATTAGGCGATCAATTTCCTGTTTAGTAGGTTTTTCATTGCGCAAAGTGCGGAAAACAGCTGGTAGATAATCAACCGCGTTTTTCCTGGCTAAAATATCTTGGGGTATAATCCCTTGAGCTATCTGTGCTTTATCTATAAATTCCTGGCATTCTTTACTAGTCTGTTTTAAACCAAGCGCTTTAGCCCATTTTGATAAAATTTTCCCATCAGCCGGCGGAGCAATTATTCCTCTTTCAATTTTACTCCAATTGCTGGCGTCATAATTTATTTTCTTGCAAATTTCACGCAAACTTAAATCCTTGGCAATTCTTGCTTTTTTTAAATTTTGACCAAAATTTTTTAGATTTTTACGCATAGGATTTTTAAATTAATTTTTAAATATATTTTACAATTTAAATACCTGTGGTAATCATATACCACAGGCAAATATTTGTCAAATTCGCTAAATTGTGGATAACTTATTTAGATTTATTTTCTTTTCCCGGCCCGGCACCGGGCTTCTTTGGCAGTTTTTTTCTGGTGAGATTTTGCCTTGATTAAATGCAGATTCCGGAGCGTATCGCCCCCGCCATCTTTTAAAGGTATTTTGTGGCACCTGACTCATTTCCTTGATTTCTTAACCAGTAGTTAAATTCGGCGAGTGGTTGGTCTAAATCTTTTAAGAGCTTTCCAAGCTTTGAATCGCAAATTTCTGTAACCGAAATAACCCCTTCATCCTCCTCACTAAAATGAGCTGTAAATGTTTTGCGTGTACTAATAATCTTGCATATTACTGCTTCACCATGAATTGAATCAATTTTTTTCTTCCAAGTGCAATTTTCAAAAGATGGCATTTTCTTTAAAGAAATTACTTCTTTGTTTCCGTCATAGGTGTCAAAAAGCTTTCCTATTTCAATTATTAACGCCGTCCAAAATGCTCGCTGTATTACGGTGAGCTCTTTTGATTCTTGAATTTCATCAATCGTGTGAATCTTTTGAAATTCACATAAATATTTATGGTATTCCTTGGCAAATCTTGAAGAAAGCGACAGGATAATCGCGGGATTTCTTACTTTATTTTCTTTCTTCATAAAATTATTTTTTATTTATATTTTCCACAACTCTTATCTCCTCCTCCGTCAACCCATACAACTCATAAACTTTCCCGTCTATTTCCCTTTCCGTTTCCTCTATTTCTTTTTCAATCTGGTTATATTCCTTGTCGTCCAAATCCGGGTCTAATTTTTGCAGATCTTTGTTGAATTTTATTATTTTGTCTACCAACTTTATAATTGCTCCTTGTTGCACTTTAGTAGCCTTGTAAACTGGAAATTTCCTAAAAACTAAAACCCCTATATCAACACCTATACCTCTTCGCTTGCCATATCTGTTAAACCAACTCTCTGCCAACTTTGAATTTAAAATTCCCAATAAATATTTTAAATTATAATCTTTGTCTTTTTGAATTATAACGGAAAAAGAAAAGCCAACATAATATTTGTCTTCATCATAACAAAATTCTGGTGTCAAAAACATTCCCTTGCAAATCAGTTTTGGGTTTTCAAAATATTTGTTCTCTCGTGGTCTATGTAAGCCATAGGGTTTATTTGATGAAGTGATAAATGAGTTCATTCTGTCTAAATGCTTTTTAATATTTGAATAAAAACCATTCTTAATTTTCTCTTTTTCCTCTTTATTAGAATAAATCAGATATTCGTTATTAAAATTTATTTGATATTTTCCAACATCACTGCTGTTGAGATACTTTTTTATAATTTTATTTTCTTCTTTACCTAAACACAATCCACTTAATTCTCTTTTAGAGAGTACAAAAACACCCTCGCCAGTTTTAAAATTGGTATCTTTTACTTTAGATAATATTTTGTTAGTAATTTTATCTGTGGATTCTTGTACTCCAACCGAAGTATTATAAATTTCACCCAAAGAAATACATTTTTTAAAATCAAGCGTTTCTTCTTTATTAAAACTTATTTTATTGTCATCTGATATTAAATTCTGATAAAAAAGTATCTTTTTATTTTTTTCATCTACAAAATCATCGTGCTCAGTTTTATTTTGTTTTGTATAAACAGTTTGAGTATTTTTGTCAGAAACTCTCTTTTGATATATATGAATAATGTGTCTACCACTTACATCCCCAAAAACTTTAATATCATTGAAGTCAACGGCTTTCACTAAAACTAACTCTTCTTTAATTCTTTGAATAAGTTTTGACGCGCCAGCGCTTTTTAAAAAATAGCTATTAGTGATAAACCCTATATAACCGCCCTCCTTCGCAACGTCAATTGCTCTGTGCAAAAAGAAATACCAAAAATCCATTTTGCCTTGATAATACTTTTTATAATCACTATTTTTAACTGGAGCAAACAGCTCTTTATTGTCTAGCTCTTTAACATACGGCGGATTGCCGACAATCACATCAAAACCGCCATGGCGGAAAACTTCTGAAAAATTTTTCTGCCAGTCAAAAGCCTTGTCGGTTATTTTTTGGTCGTCAATTAAAGAATTGCCAATCTTAATGTTATGCGCTAAACTGGGCAACTTAATGCGCCGGCCCACCATTTTTAAAAGCAAATTCAACCTAGCCAGTTCAATAGCCTCGTCGTCCAAATCAACCCCATAAATATTATTGAGTAAAATTCGCTGTTTTTGCTCGGGAGATATTAAAATGCCGTTTCTTTTTTTGAACGCCCGCTCTAATTGCTCCAATTTATCTCCTCGGCCGGCAAAAATGTTTTTCTGATGATTTTGCCAATAATCAATCAGAGTTTGGTAGGCGGTGATCAAGAAAGATCCTGAACCGCAAGCCGGGTCTAAAATTTTTATGTTTTTAGCTTCTTCCTCGGTTTTACTTTTTAAAGTCTCACCCAAAGTATTTTTGATGATATAATCAACAACCCAACGCGGCGTATAATAAATTCCCTGCGATTTTCTTTTACTCTTTTTACTTTCCTGTTCATCTTCTTGCTGAATATGACCTAAATACTGTTCATAGATACTCCCAAAAATATCAGCCGGAATGTCAGCGAAATTATATCTGACGCCTTTCCGCGTCTTATATAAATCTTCAATAATTTCCACAAAATCATTGTCATCGGCATCAATTTTTTCTCCCAATTGATCACACGACCCTTTTTCAAACAATCCACTATCATAACCGCTATCTATCTTTCTAAAAACCTTATTTAGTGCAAATAATAACTCATTCGCTTTAATACCTTTTTTCTCCTTCCACTCTCTAGCCAGTGGTTGTAAAGTTACATCTTCAATCTTTCGGTCTTCCAATGTTCTGATAAAAATCAATCTATCTAAAATTCTTTGCACATATTCCGCAATTTTGCCTTTATTTATGCGCGGATTATAGCTGCATAAATTTTTATAAAGCAAATCACGCCACCGAATCAAATCATTAGCTAACTGTTTATCAATGATTGTTTTTGGCCGACGTCCAACCTGATCAGCTTGTTTGTCTAAAACGGCTTCAATAAACGCTTCCTTAGACAACCACCACAACTTCTCATTGGTTAAATATTCGGTATATGGTATTTCAATAAACTGGCAACTTTGAATGTTTGGTTCGTCCCACTCGGTGTTATAAACTTTAATCGCCTCAAAATCAGTCAAAACAACCCACGGCACTGATTTGTGCCATGAATAATTAATTGCCTGTTCAGCCCACCTCTCCTCATCCAAATTCACTGACATTGGTTTTGCTTCTATAAAAAACTTTGTAACATTGTTTATTTTTAACGCGTAATCAACCCTTTTGCCCGAAACATCAGTTTCCGGCCAGACATCTTGTTCAAAATCCCATCCCAACGCCTCGAATAACGGCCGGATAAAATGGTCTTTAGTTTGTTGCTCGTTATATTTCTTCTTATCTATATCTGATAATTTTTTATATCTATCCACAATCTTTTTAATTTTTTCCATAGATTGCTGTTTGGTCATAAAATTTCTATAGGTTCGGAATTTTCCGTCCGATGATTGATAAAAAGCAATTTGGTTGTCCGGTAATTTTTTATTTGGCATAATTTTAAGTTTTTGATTAAAAAATTATTTAGACAATAAAATATATTCCTAGAGTTATTATTAAAATAGCTATGATTTTTTGAATAATAATACTGGCTGACATCTTTTCAGCCAAAAACTTTGGAAAGTAGAAAGTAGAAATCAACACCGCGAGAAAAACAAAAACATATTGAGTGCCCTGGAGCGCCTGGACAAGAGAGACTGAAGTAATGGAAATGGCATATTGAATAAGGACGGCTGACACTCCGCCAGAAACCTGGCCAAAAAGAAATTTGGCTTTGGCCTTTTGCATACCTTTGTCGCGCTCTGGATAAAGCAGGTCGCGCCTGTTTTTAGGCAAGAGCATAGGCAGTAGAATAAGAGCAAACGCGCCCAATCTAGTCCAAACAAAACCAGAAATAAACGGCTGGTGGTTATAAACATCTTTAGTCAGCGCATATGACAAGCCAAAAAATAGTGCCGCTGGCAAAGCAAGCCAGAGGATTTTGCGGAATTGGATATTATGTTTTTTAAACTCAAGGGAGATTAAAAAAGTGCCAATGATAATGAGAATAAAAGCTAGAATTTGGCGACTAACCAATGATTCATTAATAAAGAAGTAAGCGAGAATCAAAACAAAAATGGGCGTCAGCCCGCCGATAATTGGCAGGAGACGGGAGGCGTCTTCACGTTTCAGCGCGATAAACATCAAAAATAAACCAATAGAAAAAGCAGCGCCAGCAAGCATACTTATCCAAAATTGGCTTGCCCCTGGCCAGACAAGACTTAATTTAAAAATCAAAGCTATGGGGATGGCAAGAATAATTAGCGCTGCGCCAAGGCCGGCAATGTAAAAAGTATAAACGAAAGGATTTTTAATTTCCTTTTTTAAGAGCGTTTTATCAATCACCATGGCAATGGCATTGAGAAAATAGGCAAATAATGCGATAGATAGCCAAGACATAATAATAAAATTTTAAAATTAATATTCATCCCAATTAAAATTTATTTTGGGATCATCGTATGAAATTCTTTCTTCGTCAGGATTATCGTAGTTATAAAGCTGTGTGACATGATAAAAAAGGATAGCCGGCTCATTTGATAAGACTTTATAACCGTGGGCTACTCCTGCTGGTATGACAATTAATTTATAGTCCCCTGCCCCTGCTTTAATAGTTTGAATTGTTTTATAAGTTGATGAATTTTTCCGCAGATCATACAGAACAACCAATACTTTACCGCTGGCAAAAAACCACAAATCGTCTTGTTTTTTATGCCAATGAAATGCCTTGATCGTTCCTTTATAGGCTAAGGTCATAATGCTTTGACCAAATTTTTTTAGTAGATTTTTGTCAGAGCGTAAAATTTCCACAAGAAACCCCCGTTTTTCAACGACTTCTTCACCTTTGATATGGGTGTCTTGGTGTATTTTTAATTTTTTAATTTTTACACCGTTAATCATATTTTTTTAAATTATAGTTAAAAAGCCAAATACAATAGTCCAAATTAAAAGCAGATTTAAGTCAAAATGGTTTGAAATTAATCCCTCTTTAAGTAATTCTAGCATAAAATAAACTACACAGGTAATGAGGGAAATATAAAAAATATCGTTGATGATTTTTTTAATTAAGCGCATAGTAAATATTACTAAATTTAATCCATCCTTTTAATCTCTCAAAAAAATTATCTTTTGATAATGGTTTTTTTATAAATTCAATTTCTATTTTATTAAAAATAATTTTTTGACCGCTGGTGTCTAAGCCGGGTGAGGAAATTAAAAATCTTAAATTATTTTTATCCAGCTGAATATTTTTTAAATTATATTCAGTAGTGCCAAAAAGCCAATCCTCTTCTGCGGTTAGATAGCTGATGTCAATTAGTTGCCATTGCCAGTTGCTTAAGTTTATTGCTGGCCCAATTCGGAGCGGTGTGGCAGGGTCTTTTTGATACCAAAGCT
>MFMW01000024.1:18158-19269 GCA_001783595.1 Candidatus Kuenenbacteria bacterium RIFCSPHIGHO2_02_FULL_39_13
GTCAATCACCATTTTCTGTTGGCAATCCTTGCCAGCGACGGTTTTTATTTTCTCAATCTCTAAAACCCGGCCAATAGGAGAAAATTTAGAAACAAATGGATCTTCGCGGCAAAAGTCATAATCAACTTTTAGATAACCGGCTGGATTAAAATCTTTGTAAATTAAAATAGCCAAAATGCAAATTGGAATAAAAATTAAAATTATTTTAATATATTTATAATATTTCATTTTTTTATAATTTTATAAAGCCAATCAGTTCCAAGTAATCTATCCCCTTGTATAATTTTTAAGCCATAAGGCTCAAAATCCCGATGCGAGATAAACTCAACAGTAGCCGGCGGAGCAAAAGTGTAGTAATAAATATTTTTTAGTTTGGCTAAGCGGGCAACGGCCTGATAATCGGCTGGCACCACTAAATCAGTGATAATTCTCGCCCGCTCTGGAAAAAATATTTTGTCAGCTTGCTTGTAAATAACTATTATATCTTGGGGATTTGTTTTTTTATTTATTAATTCAGATTTAATTCTTTGCTCGGATAAATTTTTTAAGAGAAATAAGCTTTCGTCTGTTTGACGATAGACTAGATTGAAAGAAGGCATGGCAAGGAGAATTATTATAACCGAACTTAATAATATTTTAGTAATTGATTCATAAGTTCTGCTCTTGTCGGGATCCCTCGTTCCGCTTAGCATCGGAACTCGGGATAAATTATATATGAGTGTTGCCAGAAATGGCAGAGTTAAAATATAAATTGGCAGCCAGTAGCGCAAATATGAGGTGCCCAGGGAAAGAGTCTGCTCATCAATGCGGTCAGCAAATTGCCAAGAACCGTAAAACAATAAACAGTAAACAATAAGCAATAAACAAAGAATTGTATAAATAATTCTTTTTTTATAATTTATTTTTAATATTTTTTCAGGCAGGGTGATGAATAATAATCCGCCGAAAATGGTGGGGATAGACCAGTACGGTAAAAATTTAATTAGATAGTTATATGAATTGATAAGAATTGATTTGAGATCAAAGCCAAAGGGAGAAATTAGCATTTGGAATAGAATGCCGGAGCGGATTGCCGCGCCCAGGCCGCCTTCAAACACGACGGCGCGGTAAC
>MFMW01000024.1:19297-30875 GCA_001783595.1 Candidatus Kuenenbacteria bacterium RIFCSPHIGHO2_02_FULL_39_13
AAATAAAATAAAACCAAGCCAATGAATTCTTTTGAAATTAAAAATAAAAATAATTAAAATAGTAAAAACAATCCAGGCGATTTCGGAAGTTCTGGTGATAATAGCAAGGCCGATAAATAAACCAGACAGAAAATAAGCAATCAGCAGCCAATAATTAGCCATTAGTGATTTTTTATTTAAATTTTTTAATAATATATAAATGCCAATTATTAGAAGCGAAATAAATAAAACATTATGATACATGCCGCGAGAAGAATAGTAGAGCCATGCTGGAAAAAAAGAAAGAAGAACTGCAGAGATAAGGGCAACAGATTTATGGTTAAATAATTTATTGATTAATAAATAAAAAAATATTACGCCCAGAATTGAAAAAAATGGGGTGAGAAAGGGAATAATGGCCGGAGTAAAAATCTTAGCTAATGAGCCATAAACAATGATCATGCCAATAAATGAGCCGGGAGTGATTTTCCCTTCAATGGTATTCATAGCGCGCAAATGGATAAGGTTTGTGCCGACTCCGTTGAGCTCTTCAAAATAATAAAGGGACTCACCAGCCGCGAATCTTTTAATCCAAAAATAATTACCTGTTTCGTCCGGGGAACTAAATTTAGGACTGGGGTGTGAGGTAACTGTTAAATTAAAACTTGAATAAATATAGAAAAAGATGGTACAAAAAATCACCAAAAACAGGAGCGTTTTGTGTTGTTTAAGCCATGTTGTCATATTGTCATTATGGCGGAAATTAGATAAAAAAACAAGCCCGTTGCGGGCTTGTTTAAAAAATTAATCTTATCTCTTAGACCATTGCGGAGCGCGGCGAGCTCGTTTTAGACCGGGTTTTTTACGCTCTTTGGCGCGAGGGTCGCGAGTCAGATAGCCGGCGGCGCGCAATGGTTTTTTATTATCTTCACTGACTTTAATTAGAGCCCTGGCAATACCCAAACGGCAGGCTTCAGAGCTTGAATTCTTTCCGCCGCCGGATGTTTCAATGACAACATCAAATTTATCTTTAGCTCCAACTATTGCCAAGGGCAATTCTAAATTTTCACTCCAAGTAAATTGGGGGAAAAAATCTTTGTAATCTTTGCCATTAACAGAAAACTTGCCTGATCCGTTTGGAAATAACTTAACTTTAGCCACCGCCGTTTTCCGGCGGCCGAGTGAATATAAATATTTATTCTGCTTGATATTATTTTCTTTGTCCATGTTAAGCGATTTAGCCGTTATGTAATAGTTAATCTTTTCAACATTTCTTGGCGCAGCTTGTTATTAGGCAGCATGCCATGAACAGCGCGCCTTAAAACTTCAGCATGGCCTTTTTTATCAATTAAATCTTTTAACTTGATTTTTTTTAAACCGCCAGGATGCCGGGAAGAACTATAATAAATCTTATTGGTCAGTTTATTGCCTGTGATTTTTATCTTAGCTATGTTTTCCACAATAACTGCATCGCCTTGATCTAGCTGCGGCGTAAAATCTGGCTTATTTTTGCCGCGCAAAAGCAGGGCGATTTTACTGGCTAATCTGCCGAGTGGGATATTGCTCGCGTCTAATTTGTGTTCTTGTCGTTGCATATATTCTTAAACGAACTCAATTACAGCCATTTTAGCTCCGTCGCCTTGGCGCGGTTCTAATTTGATAATTCTCAAGTAGCCGCCTTTTCTTTCTTTGTATTTAGGGCCAAGAACTTCAAATAATTTCTTAACCGCGTTTCTGGTGGGTAAAACTTTTAATAGTTGACGCCGCTTGTGCAGGTCAACGACTTTAGCAAGAGTAACCAGGCGCTCAACTTTGGGCTTCAAAACTTTGGCTTTAGCTTCAGTTGTCTTAATATGCTCATATAATATCAAAGAATTAGCCAAATTTTTGAGTAAGGCTCTACGATGCCCTCTTGGTCTGCCTAATTTTTGTCTAACTTTTTGATGTCTCATAAAAATTAAGGACTATTTCCCATCTTTTCTTGGTCGGCCGCGTTTTTTGGGTTTTTTTTCGCCAGCCTTTGGCTCAATAACTGGTTCAATATTTTTTTGCGCTTCTTGCGCCAGTGCTATTTTTTTTTCTTCAATCTCCTCTTTAACTTCTTCTTTTTTGGACAAAGCGCTAAACTGTTCAACTAGAATGCCAATGGCCAGATTAAAAGCTTGTTCACAGGTTAAAGTGCCATTGGTTTCCAAGGATAAAACTAGTTTATCCCAGTTGGTCATTTCGCCAACGCGGACATGCTCTGTTTCTATGCTAACATGATTGACCGGAGTAAAAATGGCATCAACGGCTATATGGCCGATTTCCAGTTTTTCACCAGGCCGATTTTCAGTTGGCAAATAGCCCATACCTTTGTCAACCACGCATTCCATCTCAAACTTAGCGGCTTTGTCAGTTAGGGTGGCAATGTGTTGGCCAGGATTAGCAATTGTTACCTGCGTTGGCACTTTAAAATCTCTAGCCGTGACTTTGCCTTCGCCGGTTTTACTGATTTTTATAACCAACGGCTCGGCTGGATTTAACTCGCCTTGGATGCTCAAGTTGACTTGTTTAATGTTTAAAGTTATATCAACAACATCTTCCTTGACATAATCAAGAGTAGAAAATTCATGTTCAACGCCGGCAATTTTAACTGAAACAATGGCGGCACCGGGCATAGAAGAAAGTAAAACTCTTCTTAAGCCGTTGCCGACTGTCAAGCCATAGCCTGGATAAAGCGGTTCAATAATAAATTTGCCTTTAAAATCATTGACTGATTCAAACTTAATCATCTTAGCTACGGGAATGTGTTGCATATAATTATATTTAATAATAAATTCTTTATTTATTATCTTGAATAAAATTCAATGGTCATGGTGATATCCGCCCCAAGGTTCAAATCCTTGACAGTCGGACTGTCAACAACCAAAGCAACTCGGCTCTGCTGGTCAAACTCGAGCCAGCTAGGCACATCTTTACCTGAAACTTGTTTTAAAACTTCTTTAAAGTAAGCATTATCTTGACTTTTTTTCTTAATACTGATTTTGTCCTGCAATTTCATTTGATATGAGGGAATTTTAACTTTTTTATCATTAACCATAAAGTGGGCATGACTAACCAGCTGTCTGGCTTGATCGCGCGAATCAGCCAAACCAAGACGGTAGACAACATTGTCAAATCTGTTTTCCAAAAGTTTTAACAAGTTGCTGCTGACATCGCCTTTTATTTTAGTGGCTGCCTGATAATAATTACTAAATTGGCGCTCGCGCAGGCGATACATTTTTTTAATTTTCTGTTTGGCCATGAGCTGGCGACCATATTCAGTTGACTTGCGGCCAATGCTTTTGGGGCCATGAATGCCTGGCGGATAGGCACGTTTAACAATAGCAGACTTGGCTGACAAATCTCTAGCGCCTTTTAAGAATAATTTTTCGCCGATTCTACGGCTTTGTTTGTCTTTTGGACCAATATCGCGCCCCATAATTTTTTTGTAATCAGTAACTCGTAATTTTTTTATACAAACAATTACTAATTACTAATTACTAATTACTAATTACTAATTACTAATTACTAATTACTAATTACTAAATTCCTAGACTCGCCGCGGCTTTTTTGGCCGACAACCGTTGTGAGGTACTGGTGTGACGTCTTTGATACTGACAATTTGAATGCCATTGGCAGCCAAAGCGCGCATGGCAGCTTCCCTGGCTGGACCAATGCCGCGCACTAAAACATCAACTTCTTTGATGCCGGCCTCTTTGGCTTGCGCCGTTATTGCCTTAACGACTATACCGGCAGCATAAGGAGTTGATTTTTTAGCGCTCTTAAAACCGCAACGGCCAGATGTGCTCCAGCAAATAACATTGCCGTTCATATCACTGATACTTACCATGGTATTATTATAAGTTGATTTAATATGAGCCTGACCACGGCCTTTTAAAAGACGCGGTTGAAATTTGCTTTTCTTTTTTTTAGTTAGAGTTACTTTTTTGGTTGTTGCCATAGTCGAAGTGTTATGTTTTTTGGGCAGACTGCGCGCGGCCAGAACCGGCAGTTTTACGGACATTGCCCCGAACGGTTCTGGAGTTTGTTTTAGTGCGCTGTCCCCTGACTGGTAAATTTTTGCTATGCCTGATGCCGCGGTAAGCGCCGATTTCTTTAAGTCTTTTAATATTGCCCAAAATTTCCCTTTTTAGTTCGCCTTCCGTGCGGTATTGAGTGTCAATTATTTTACGGAGCTGGTTGGTTTGCCCTTCATTTAGGTCTTTACATTTTATGTTGGCATCTAGACCAGCTGTCTTAATAATGGCGTTGGCAAGAGAATGGCCAATGCCAAAAACATAGGTCAGACCTATTGCTAATCTTTTTTCATTTGGAAGATTGACACCGGAAATTCTAGCCATAATTTTTATTAACCTTGACGTTGTTTATGTTTAGGGTTTTTACAAATAACAACAACCCGCTTTTTGCGGCGGACAACTTGGCAATCGCGACAGATTTTTTTTACCGATGATCTTACTTTCATCACGAAACGTTTAATATTTTTAATAGCGATAAATAATCCTGCCTTTAGACAAGTCGTAAGGCGATATCTCAACTCTAATTTTATCACCAACAAGAAGTAAAATTCTATTTATTCTCATTTTGCCAGAAAGGTGCGCTAAAATTTTTTGGCCGTTTTCAAGCATGACCAGAAAATTAGCTCCGGGCAAAAGTTCTATGACCTCACCATTCATTTCAATAAATCCTTTTTGGTTGACCTTGAAACTTTCATCATGGCCGCTGCTCTTTGCTGTTGAATTGTTATTTTGTATCTCTATACTTTTTAGCTTAAATGGGGATAAAACAAAATTGTGTAACCCAAATTACACAATTTCCGTTATTTACTTAATTGCTTGAATATTGAATAATTTTCGTGCAAAATATAAATATAAAATAGTGCTTTTCAAGAGGTATAAGTATATTATACAAGAATGATAAGATATGTCAACAGGAATTATTTTGGCTAAAATTAGTTAAAAATTGATGAAATAAAATCACCAATTAAATGAGTGAAAATAATAACATTGACAGCAATAACGAGATGCTCAACCATAATTTTTAAGGTATTTTCTTTTTGCTTATGCGCCATGAGGTAACTTAACAAGCAAATTACCATCAGACCCCAAATAACACTGACAATCACCGCGGCGTCTAATTTGAATATTAAGATGGGTATAATAAAGGTGAGGGCAAAAAATAGTTTGGCCAAAAAAGTAGCTGCGGTTGACTCCCAAATTTCCCTGTGGCTGTGCTGATTTTCTGATTCTTCTGAAATATGCATGCCAAAAGCATCGGAAAGAGAGTCGGCAACGGCAATAATTAAAATACCGCTCATGACTACTGATTTGAGATGAGTGCTTTCATTTAGGCCGACAATCAGCCCCAGGGTGGTAATAATGCCTGATGTCAGACCAAAACTAAAGCCTTTTTTAAGAGAAAGTTTCATTGCTTTAATAATACCACTTTTTTAAAAAAACAAAAAACAGACCTGTGCGCTGTCTGTTTTTTGGGTTTATGTCAAATTTTATCTATCGTTGTGGTATCCGCCGCCACCGCCGCCGCGATTGAAAGTTCTGCGCGGTCTGTCTTCCATTGGGCGGGCTTCATTGACTTTTAGGGTACGTCCTTCAAATTCTTGTCCATTGAACATTTCAATAGCTTTTTGAGCTTCCTCATCGCTAGCCATCTCAACAAAACCAAAGCCTTTTGATTTGCCTGAGAATTTGTCTTTGATGACGGTGACAGATTGGACTGTACCAGCTGCTGAAAAATGTTCTTTCAAAGTATCTTCGGTAGTGTCGTAGGAAAGACCCCCAACATACAATTTATTAGCCATAATATATTTTACTAAATTAAACTTATTAATGTAAGTCGACTTATTCTCAATAAGCTATAAATTGCTGTTGGAAAGCTTGTACGCGCACACAAGTTGCCAAAAAACAAAAAACACTTTTTAGAGAAACTTACTTTAAAATTAAGTATTACATGATTTGAATTAAATGTCAAATGCCCTCGAGAGGACTCGAACCTCTATCACAAGCTCCGCAAGCTCGCGTTCCCCGCCCGCCTGGCTTGACTGGCGTCCCCAGGAGGATTTGAACCTCCGACCTTCAGCTCCGCAAGCTGACGCTCTATCCAGCTGAGCTATGGGGACTCAAGCCAGGCAAAGCGGGCGGGTATCCCTTGAACTACGAGGGCAGAAAATAATCGCAAGTATCCCTTTGTCCGCCCATCCCGCTCATGTAAACTGAGCAGGTGGGCGGATCCCGCTCACCTGCTCATACTGAAAGCACTGAGCGGGCTGAGCGGAAACTACGAGGGCTTGTTCACAATTTGAATACGCGACCAAAGATATCTGAAAACGGCTCTTGTTCTTGCTCTAAATCCTCTGCCAAATACTGGCGCAAAAATGATTTGACTTCAACCGGATTTTCTTTTTCCAGCGGCACTGTCAGCCTTGGATGCAGAAGTGATTTTATGTCAAAGTAAAGACTTTTAACTTCCGGCGGATTGTAGATAATCCAAAACTTATTGATCTCATTATATTGATGCAACCTGCCGTTTAATTTAATGCCCTCATGGTTAATCTCAAATTCCATTGTGGCTGGTTCAGCGCGGTGATTGATCACCAGAATAATGCCAAACATAATAATAATCAGAGCGAATAGCCAATTGGCAGTCAACAGGGAATGGATAATAATAATCAGAGCGATAAGTATTGTCCAAAAATACCAGCCGCGCTTGCGCTCATATTTGGCATATTCAGAAAAAACCCATTTTAACGGCTTGACTAGCTTTGCGCTAACCAAACGTTCTTTTTTTTCTTTTTCATCAGGCATATAATTTAAGTTAATTTTTATATTACTATTTTACCACAGATTGGCTAATAAAAAAAGAGTAATGTGAGGAGCTTCATTTTATCCGATAAATTTCATTGCGTTTTCGTTATGCTAAAAAAGTTTTTGAGAATCTCATAGTTTTTGATAATTGCCTGATTTAAATCATTTCTTTTGAGAAAAATAATTGAATACCCATCGGCAAAAACCGGCGCCCAATTTCCATCATTAACCCGCTTGATTAAAAATTTCTGACCCCAAGGGGTATAATCGCGATGAGAAAAAAATATGGCATTAAAATTATATTTGCTGTCCAGTGTTTCCCAGATATTCTCCCCTTCCTGCGCTGGAATATAAATTTCTTTAAAAAAAGACGTTGGATAGGCTTCCGGCCGATTATCAACAAAAACTTTTTCCTCGGGGAAAAGATGATAAATTAAATAACTGCCAATATCATAGTTATTGAAAACAGGCCCTTGAATGTTCAGCGCTCTGTAAAACTCCGCCGCCGCGTTGTTATTAAGCAATAATCCTAGGCCCTTATCGCTGTAAAGTATTATTCGTTGATTATTAATAATGCCAAAACAGGCAATAATTAAAAATAAAATCAGCACGACTGCTTTGATAACTGGCTGGCGAAAATTGATTTTATTTAAAATCTTGTCAAAATTATAAGCCAAAATCACTAAAGCAAAAAAAGAGAAAGGAGTAAAATTTCTTAAGGCTAAAAATGCCATAATTCCAAAAATTATGCCCAAGAAAAAAAAGATCAAAGAAAATTCCTTGCGATTTAAAAAAAACAACAAGATAAAACTGACAATCAGGATCGGAAAAACAATCTCAAAAAGAAGAAGGTTGGGATTATTAATAATGCCGATTTTTTCCAAAAACCAGACTGATTGATTCTCCACTACGCGATAGCCATATTCTCTGAAAATATTTAAGGGATAAAGCGCTCCTTTTAAGCCAGAAGGTTGGATTAAAAAGCTTAGGGCGGTCAAGGCGAACGCCAGCGATAAATTTTTTATTTTCTTTTTATTTCTGAACCTCGGAACAACAATCTCCTCAAATAAGAAAGCCCCGATTAAAAATAATCCGAGAATAAAATAAATATGAAGATTAACCCAAACAAGCCCCATGAGCGGCAAGACGGCTAGCCAGCGATGGGAAATTAATCCTTGGCGATAATGCCACAGGATCCACAAAAACAAAGCAAAAAATAAATAACTAAAAATTTCCGGCCGAATTTCTCTTCTTTCAGCGATTAAGGGAATTAACAATAAAGCGCTTAAAGCAGCTATGGTAAAATTAGAGTTCTTTTGAGCTAATTTAAAAAATAAAAAGAAAACAAGCAGACTGAAAATAATATAAAATAAAGACAGGCCGCTAAAGCCAAATAATTGCACGAGCAGATAAAAAATCACTCCGCTTGCCCAGTGATGATTAATAAAAGAATAATCGGGATTGGTATAAGAATAAAAGTTGGTTTTAAGCAGTTGATTGAACGTTGCGCCGTCATTAAAAATAGCGCTCATGGCAATTTCGCCATTTTTTAAGTGCCGCCCCAGATCAGTGGTTGTCAAATCAATTTTATCAGCCAGAAAAAAGCCGTAATAACTTAATAGTAAGATTAAAATAACAATCTGAAAAATTTTTTTCTTCATACCTTTTTATCCCTTAATAAGCTAAGGCCAATATATGAAAGCGGAGTATAGAGCGCGCCCATGGCTACCTTGTAGAGCCACCAGGAAATGATGATGCTCATCAGTGTTTTGGTCGCATACACGCCAGCAAAGGCGATGACCATAAAAATCATGGAATCAAGCAACTGCGACCAAAGATTAGAGAGCAAGGAACGTAACCAAAAGAATCTTGTCCCCAACTTTTTGCGGAAGAAAAAAAAGGAAAAAACATCCTGATATGCGGCAATTAAAAATGCGACGAGAGAGGCAATTGCCATGCGAATTGAAATGCCAAAAATCTGGTTGTATCCCTGCTTGGCCCATTCACCGTCATCAGACCATGGCATGGCCAGCGACAGGAAAGAATAAGCGATGAACAGCGCCGTACTGATAAATCCAGCCAGAACAAAAAACTTGGCCGCGCGTTTGCCATAAACTTCCCCGATGACATCAGTCATAAGAAAAACTACTGGAAAGGAAAATACCGCCACTGAAAGATGGGAACCAAAGATAAAAGGCATTATCTTGAGTCCCAAAGTGTTCGCGGCAAAAAGCGAGGTTAAATACAAGGCGAGCGCGATAAGAAATTTTTTGAACGAATGTTCAGTAAGTTGAATCATAATATAAGGTTTTTGGCCTTTCTCTTGGCGGCCGCTTGATTAAGACAAACTTTTCTGATTCTAATGTTTTTTGGCGTAACTTCAACCAACTCATCATCGCCAATATATTCCATGGCATCTTCCAAATCCATTTCTTTTGGCTTATTGAAATGTTCTGTGGTGCCTTCGCCTTTTGAGCGCATATTAGAGAGTTGTTTTTCCTTACAAACATTAACGCGGATATCGTTTGACCGAGAATTTTGTCCCACCACTTGTCCCTCATACACGTTGACTCCCGGCTCAATAAATAAAATTCCCCTGCTCTGCACATTAACTAAACCATATAAATGAGTAGTGCCTGTTTCATGGGCGACTAAAGATCCTTGCTCTTTTTCGCCCCAGTTATTCGGGTCAACATCATATTGATAAAAAGATGCATTAATTATACCAAAACCCCGGGTATCTGTTAAGAATTCGCTGCGATAGCCAAAAAGACCGCGCGTGGGAATTATAAATTCTAAATAAGTAATGCCGTCAACCGTACGAATTTCTTTCAGCTCGCCTTTTCTGTTGCCTAGCTTTTGGATAACCGTGCCATAATATTTTTCAGGCACTTCAACAAACACTCTTTCAAACGGGGTTAAAATTTTACCGTCCTTTTCTTTATTAATCACTTGCGGCCGGGAAACCTGAAACTCATAGCCTTCCCGGCGCATTCTTTCAATTAAAATCGCCAAGTGTAATTCGCCGCGGCCGGAAACAGTCCAGGTGCCGCTGGCATTATTTTCCACGCGCAAAGCCATGTCCGTTTCCAATTCTTTATGCAAACGTTCTTGAATCTGGCGGGAAGTTGAATACTCGCCTTCCTTGCCGGCAAAAGGCGAGTTATTGATCATAAAAGTCATTCTGACTGTTGGTTCTTCAATATTTAAAAGCGGCAAAGCAGTTGGATTTTCCACGCCGGCAATGGTTTCGCCAATATTAACGTCAGGAATACCGGAAACAGCGACAATATCGCCGGCAGCTGCCTCGGCAATGTCAATCCGTCCCAAGCCAATAAAAGTCATCAAAGAAACCAAACGATATTTATTTATTTGTCCTTGACGATTAATGTGCGCTACATTTTGTCCGGCTTTTATTCGGCCATTATGTATTCTGCCAATCGCAATACGACCGCGAAAATTATCAGCAGTAACAGTGGTGACCAACATTTGCAAAGGTTGGTCAATATTATCAATGGGAGACGGCAGATGATTGATAATCGCGTCAAAAATCGGGTTAATGTCTCGCATTTTAGATAAATCATCTTCCAAACCAGCTTTGCCTTGTTTGGCGGACGCATAAATAACTGGAAAATTTAAGGCGCGATCATTAGCGCCAAGCTCAACGAATAAATCAAATGTCTTGTCTAAAACATAATCCGGCCGCGCGTCAGGTTTATCAATTTTATTTATCACGACAATCACCTTATGTCCCATTGCCAGAGCTTTTCTTAATACAAACCTTGTCTGCGGCATTGGCCCTTCTTTGGCATCAACCAAAAGCAAACAGCCGTCAGCCATATTCAAGACGCGCTCCACTTCCCCGCCAAAATCAGCATGACCGGGCGTGTCAATAATATTTATTTTTACGCCTTGCCACTCAATGGAAGCATTTTTGGAAAAAATAGTAATGCCGCGTTCTCTTTCCAATTCATTACTGTCCATTATCAGCTCCTTTTCGTCCATTCCCTTGCCCAGATTGGTTTTTGATTGGCGCAGCAAAGCATCCACCAGCGTAGTTTTGCCGTGGTCCACATGAGCGATAATAGCAACATTTCTGATGTTCATAAATTAGAATCTAAATATAGAATTAACAATTTGATAAGATAAATAAAAAATCCGCTGACTGTCAGCAGAATTTTTAAAATTCTATAAACATTATAACGCAAGATTGGCTTTTGTCAAACATTTGTATTAGTCCAACACATTCTGGACAGATAGTTGTCTGGAAATGGGGTCATCCGCCCATTTTCCCCATTTCATTTCTCATTTCCCATAAAAATGAAAAACCGAGTAAGTGAACCAACTCGGCTTTTTTGTTGCAAATATCTCCTATTTATTTTTTTGCGTTTCCTCCCGAATTATTTGGCGGAGAAAATCTAAGGACTCTTTCCGCCGGGAGAGAGGAATTTGCGCCATGTGATGGCGCAGGAAAATATACAAATCCTCGCCATTGGGAAGACGAGAGTTTTTGGATATCCTGACCACGATCCGACTGGAATCGTCTTTTTGGATGATAAAATCAAAAAGGCTGTCGGGATGCTCGGAGATCGTCTTCCACCCGGCCTCGTTATTCCCCAGGCGCAAGGAATCGTCATCAGTGGCTAAGACACAAACAAACCTGAATTTATCTGCACTGAAGCCCAAGGTGTCCAGATCACTGAACACGTAAATCCCTTGACGATGATATGGTCCGA
>MFMW01000024.1:30938-38520 GCA_001783595.1 Candidatus Kuenenbacteria bacterium RIFCSPHIGHO2_02_FULL_39_13
GGATTGGCACGGGTCGGTTATATAATTCTTTCTCAAAAAGCCAGTGCAGCCACCCGTCAATATCTATCTGACTGGCCAGACAAAGGAAGAGTAAATATCCTTTGTCATAATAGATATACCCCATCTTTCCTTCCCCTGATGATTGAAGGCTTAATTGCCTTAAATCATTTTCCGGCACTAAAACATTTTGCAAAACGTGCCGATTAAGATAAAAAGCAAAAGGATCGGGGAAAACAATATAGCGATCCCCGACCAGCTCGGTCAACCCTTCGTAAAACCAGAGCACATCTGTGCGCTGGTAAACTTTTTGGCCGCGGATGTATTCTGGGGGCATCAATGATTTACCCACCAAAGAGTGGAACATCTCATGGATAATTGTGTCCTTCGCCCTTTGCAACCAATTTGGAACAACCACAAAAGGCGAATTAAAATGCTCCAGCCCTTTATACCTCTGGCCAATCCCCAAAAAAACCGTGAGCATATAATCTCCGCCGCCCCAACTTTGAATATGCTTATGCCAAAATTTTGGGGCAAATTTGCCCACCTCTTCAACCGCCGCGGAAGCGATCGTTTTGGCGGTGTCAAGAAGAGCTTGGCCTGACGAGTCGGACCAGATAAAAACGACTTTGACGGAATCAAGCCCGTTCATCTGGTATGTCTCAACTTCAAATTGCCCAGGGTCGGCCCAGAAAAACGGGAACTCGCGGGCAGTGAAAAAATCCGGGAAGGCGATGATTGCCTCGCTGTGAAATTCCCGGCCTTGGCAAAAGATGGTTTTGCCTAGGGCGACGAAGGTGACACGGAGCGAATCCTCGAAGTTTGCCGGAACCGGGCCGGAGGTCAGGTGGTAAAAACCAACACCTAACTGACCTGTGGCCGAGAAATCAAAGTCATCAGGCAACTTGGCGCTTGCGCCGGTGCCAAAGATTTCGCAGGTGGAATCCGAGACGTGGATTCCGGGAGTGAACACAACTTTGGTGAGGCTATCTCCATTACTGGAGATACTGTCGCCGGTGACGAAAATGCTGTCACTGATGACGTTAATATTAAGCTCCTCGAGGGAAACTTGGGAGCTTAAAAAAATGAACAGTAAAATCGCAAAATTCTTCCTCATTCCAATACCCTACCTTTCTTTTTTGCTATTTTTTTATGTTATTTTCAATTTTGATTTTGCTGTAATTAAACACGATTATTTGTAGGATGTCAATACACGAGAGGACGCCATTACCTCGCAAATAAAAAACAGAAGTTCAAAAAGGTTCTGTTGTGCTCTGCGAACTTCCGTTTGAGCGGGCAGAAATTGTTTTGCGATTTCAAAAATCCCTTCAAAATCCTTGTCGAAGCCGAGCCCCGCCTCTGGCGGGGCGAGGCAACAATCGCCCAAAAGTCGCAATTTGAAAATTGGCGGAAGGGGTGGGATTCGAACCCACGGTACCTTTCGATACACGGTCTTTCCAGGACCGCCAGTTAAACCGCTCCTGCACCCTTCCTTTATTTCGGTAAACCGGAGATTATTTGAGAGATTTTCGGATGCTTGGAGGAAAATTTGTAATTCAAAATTTTTAAGACCGCCAGAAAATCTAAAATTTCTTCCCTTAATATTTCATGTCCTATGAAAATTTCCGAAAACTCTGCGAATAAATTTTTAGCGTAATTATGGAGCGCTTCATCGTCCGCTTTTTTTCCAGCCAATTAATTATTTTCTTGAATTCATCCCTTTTTAACAAAACACCATGGCAAAGATTGCAAAACATCTACGCTAATGCCTGAATCGCTATAGTATACCCCATAAAGCGGAACTCTGCAAGCAGGACAGACCCGTATTCCGCGACTAATCTTAAATTTTTTCTCATCTTCCCACAAGCCAATGTCCAGCCATTTCAGACCTTCGTCTTTATTGTCTTTTGCCAGCCGCAATTCGTCTTCTTCAAACCAAAGACCAAGGCAAGCGGGACAATAGTCCACTTCCGTATTATGCAGAAGCGAAGTTGATAAAATTTTTTTGCAATTTGGACAAAGCATAATAACTTTGAACTTTGACTTTGAATTACATTGTGTGCCTACCTGGTAGGCACACAGATATAAAAACAAAAAAGGGGGCTTACAGAGACCCGATCTCTGTTAATTAATCTCAAAATTCAAATCTTAAATTTCAAAATTAAAATATATAGGTTTGTTATTAGATAATATTGGGAATATGTCTTAATCTTATTAAAGGACAAATTCACATCTTATAAATTATCGCAAAGCGGCGCAATAATTTTGAGATTTAAGATTTTTACATATTCATTCCTCTCAACGCCGCCACTCTTTCCTCAATCGGCGGGTGGGTCATAAACAATTTGCTTACCCAATTTTGCCTCTGCCCGGACTTAAATGGCGAAGCGATAAAAAGATGGGCGGTTGAATTATTGGCAACTCGCAGAGGCGATTGGTCGCTGGATATTTTCTCCAACGCCCTTGCCAAGCCATCGGGATACCTTGTCAAAAGCGCGCCATCGGCATCAGCTAAAAACTCTCTTTTTCGAGAAATGGCTAATTTTATCAAAGTCGCGGCCAATGGAGCCAAAATGGAAAAAAGCAAGGCAATTAAAAGAAAAATTGCGCCGGCATTGCCTCCATCTCGGCTATTCCGCCTACCCCCAAATCCTCCGCCGAATATGCTAAATCTTACAAATAAATCCGCCACAATAACCACAACTCCTGTCAAAACTACCACGGCTGTCTGTAGCAGAGCGTCTCGGTTCCCGATATGGGACAATTCGTGAGCGATTACGCCTTCCAATTCTGTTCTTTCTAGTCTATTCATCAATCCAATTGTTACTGCTATCGCCGCGTGTTCTGGGTCGCGGCCAGTCGCGAACGCGTTTGGCTGGGCTTCGTTCAGAATATATATTTTTGGCAGAGGGAGTCCGGCTGTAATGCAAAGATTTTCAACAAGCCGATAAAGCTCCGCATTATCCTCTCTCGCAATCGGCTGGGCTTTGGTAATTGCCATAACTATTTTATCGGAATACCAATAACTGATAAAACTCGCCGAAATGCTGTAAATCACCGCAATCCATAAAATAGCGTAGGAATTTAAATAATAAGAAGCCAGCCAGCCGAAAAAAATCACAAGAACCAAAAACCCGGTGACATAAAACCAGGTTTTACGAATGTTAGAATCTGCTTGATTATAGAGTGTCATAATTATCGTGTTATTATCGGATAATAACACGGTTTGTGTGATTATCCGATAATAACACAGACAGTTTGATTGTAGATTGTCATATCTTTATTCGGCCGATACTATGGGACATGCTCCCGTAGTTATTAGAATTGGACTTTCACTGGTTCTTTGGCTACTTCTTCTATCAATTCAAAAAATTCCACTTTCTTAAACCCAAAAGAACTGGCAATAACGCTTGCTGGAAAAACCTCAATTTTTATATTAAGATCTCTGGCGTTGCCGTTATAAAATCTCCGCGCCGCCTGGATTTTATTCTCAGTGTCGCGCAGTTCGCGCTGAAGCTCCAGAAAATTCTGGGACGCCTGCAATTGGGGATAATTTTCCGTTACAGCGAATAATGTTTTTAATGTTTCTGTAAGCGCGTTTTCAGCCATTGCTCGTTCTTGCACGGTTTTGGCTTCCATTGCCGACACTCTCGCCAACGTAACGCTTTCAAAAAGATTTTTTTCGTGGCTGGCATAACCCTTTACTGTTTCCACTAAATTCGGAATCAAATCATATCTTCTTTTTAATTGAACATCAATATCAGACCACGCCTCCTGCGTTCTTGTCCGAAGCGTTATCAAGCGGTTAAAAACCGCTATCGCCCAAAAAACCAAAACAATGATTACTCCCATGACGATATATATAAATAGCAACATTTTTTGTGGGACTCTTTCGCCCGTATTTTTATATTTACATTGTGTGCCTACCAGGTAGGCACACAGATATAAAAATGAAAAAGGGGGCTTGCAGGGACCCAGTTTCTATTATTAATTAAGATTAATAATTCATCATGAACTTATCATGAGCTAAGCTCATGATATAATTCATATTTTAAAAAGTCGGAGGAACTTCTTGCCATGAAGGAAGCGGCGGTCGAATTGTGATGTTAGCGTTTGCCGAACATGTCCCTAATCCGTCCGTGGCATTAAGCTGAACATTGTAAACTCCTTTAGCGGTGTAGAGATGAACAGGATTAGTTGCGTTTGATGTTGCGCCGTCTCCGAAATTCCAGAGATAAGAGCCGCATGCAACTGAACTGCCGGCAATATTATAGCAAGTTGAATTATTAGTAAAGACAACATCTCTATTGGGCAGAGTGTTCGTCGGACTGGCTGTAAAACTGGCATTGGGCCACCTATGACTGGCTGTTGAAAAATTCGCGCCGTTTACCCAATCAGAAACAGAACCAGAGCTTCCCCAAACCCTTATTCTCCAGCTATAGGTATTATTGAAATCAATAGATCCGTACCTGCTAAGCGGGTCAATGTAAAAATTTGCGCTACTATGTCCCAAAGTACAAGTTCCAGCCCCAGACGGACAACTATCCACCACAGTGGCGCCACCGCTATTTATTACTTGTATTTGATATGCTGACTGCGTATTTCCGCCTCCACCATCAAAATTCCAACTCAAAGTAATTGGAGGATAATATTTTGACCCTCCGCTCGGATTGCAATAATTCCCTCCTTCAGGCGGAAGAGGTGTAACTTGCACTGGATATGAAGCGGGTGGGATAACCCCATTAACTTCACTCCAACCGATTATTGCCTCTCCAGAAGAATCGTCGCCTCCCCACACCCAGCCAGAAAATATTCCCGCAACCGGGTCAAAAGAGACCCCATAAGATCCTGAATTTCCAGCTAATTTTATCCAACCATCCCACCCGCCCCGTTCCGCATCTGGTCTCATTGCCCCACTGCAAGAACTGTTTGGAAAAACAGCGCAAGCCCTTGCCCAGCCGGAAACAGCATAATTTCCAAACCCATTGCAAGGTTCGCTCGTTAAAGCAGGCCAATCCAAACAAGCTGAATAATTGGGAGCTGAAGGATACGGGCCCCCTGGCGCAAAATTAATCCATCCGATATTTTCCGACCAGCCATAGCCGGAAAAAATTCCGCTCGCTGGGACATTAACCCCATAGTCAACGCTCGCAGTTCCTGTCGGGCATTCAGAATAATTTCCGGTATCAGTGATGCGATTGCCGTCAAAATCGCAATTAAGCGAATTAGAACTAATCCAGCCGATATTTTCTCCCCAAATCCAGCCCCGAATATTATCAGAAGCGCCAGCCATTATTTTATCCGAAAAAAACAAAACAGAGCCGACAATAAGAGCAACTATAATTACACTCAACATTGAAAAATATCTTATCCTGCTACCCATAATATTACTACACTTTTCTCCCCCTCAAAAAAGGGGAGAATTGAGGGGGGGTGTTCTTATTCCTCAAATTTATCTTTTAACGTTTGAAACAACTTGAAAACAGAGCGCAATTTTTCAAATAGCTGATCCGCTAATTTCTCGCTGTAAGTATGAACCGCCGCATTTCGCCAATCAGTTACTTTCATCCAAAGATCGCTATAATCAATCAAACCTTGGCGATACGCCTCGCGAAAACAATCTTTTGGGGAAGCGCATCTGAATCCCTTTTTTTCTTCTAAAAACGCCTTAACGGCTTTCCATGCCAAATCAAAACAAAGTTCAAACCGCGTAATGGCAGAATCGCGAATAATATCAGTTTTTTTCACTTTTAAAACCTCATCTAACCGCTCAACCGCTGACCGATATTGTTTTTTTAGCGCATCAAATTTGGTCATAAATTAGTTTATGGCTTCAATATGCTGCTTCGCAACTTCGTAAAAGTCCTTGTCCACATTTTGAAAATCAATAATATCAATGCGATAAAGAATTGGAAGATTGTCAATCTTTTCTTTTATTTCTGATATAGTTTCAAATGGAATAGGATTAAGCCCTTCAATGCCAATGTCAATATCCGACTTTGGAAAATTATCTCCACTTACTCTTGACCCGAAAAAGAAAACCTTGTATTTTTTCAAATCCAACCGCTTGCCGACAATCTCTAAAATCTCTTTTTTTAATTTTTTCTCCGGATAATGCTCAAGCTTCATATTTTAACCTAAGAAAATAAAGGTTGACACCATTTTTCCTTTAATTAAAGCAATTTTTTAAATTCTTCATCTGTAAGCCCTGCGTCTCTAATAATACCATTTAAAGTATAAGGGTTTAATCTGCAATGACGAGGAATAATAATTCTCCTCGGCCATTAGTCATGCCAGTATGTTTGCCTTCCTTTGAAATCTAAAAACCGGCTTTCTTGAAAGCACTTACCGTTATCTCGGAAGACACATCTGTAAAAAGCATGAAAAATTAGTTACCCTGAACAAGCAAAAGCAACTTCAATTTCTCGCGCCTCTGCTCCTTTTAGTTCATCTTTTTCCATTTCAAGGTAAGTAAGAATAGCGTCTTGAATATTTTTTAATGCTTCTTTTTCGGTTGCTCCCTGACTATGACACCCTGGAAGAGCCGGTGCATGAATATCGTAGCCATATTTACTTTTATGAATAATCACTAAACATTTTATAACATTTTTATTTATTCTACCACAATCAAAAATCAAAAGTCAAATCTTATCTCCTTCTTCAATTTTTCTCCGGATAATGCTCAAGTTTCATATGCATTCTCACTCCCTCCCCATCCGTATCCTTGGCAAAGGGGGTGGTAATTGAAGATTTATTCAACTGGAACAACCGGAACAGATGGCGGCACAGCCGGAGCGATTGGCGCTGTGGCGGGAGAAATGGCTGCTGTGGATTGCAATGTTATTTCAACCGCCTTAAATTCAAGGATGTTTTTAATATCCTCGTCCGTTACAACGGTAATTTGCTGTCCCGCTTCCAAATCGGATAATTTTACCTCTTTCTTGATAAAAAAATCAGGGAACACAAGCGGTTGGGCGCCAACAGCAGGATTCGCTGTCTGCTGCTGAATTTTTCTGTTATACACATCCATTTCTTTCTGGTATTCAACCGGGTCCCTTGATTCAAGCTTGAAAATTTTAGTATTATCATCAACTACAACAACGCGGTTATCCAATTTCGGGTCGGCCAATGGCTCCAACGGCCTGATTTTCAAATTAATTTTATTGCCTTTTATTTCTTTCACCTCGCCTGATATGGTTTTTATTTCCATGCCAGCTATCGCCGGAGCAAAACCGCTTTCCGCCAGCCGTTGTTTTGCCGCATCCCAGCCGGCCTGGAAAGTATTCTCGCCCAAGCTCACGCCAGTTTTATTCATTTGAGCAACGATAAATCCGAGAGCGAAACAAACAACGGCGATAATTATACCTATGACGATAAATTTTTTGTTGGACATATTTTTTATCTCCCCCACCCATCCTTCCCTCCGATGGCCATCAGAGAGAAGAAGCGAGAAGGGGTTAATTAATGCGGGAACATAATCCCGTAGTATTTATTAAATTATCTAATTTTATTATTTATTATTGACCTTTTCATTTAAATTTTTTATTTGTTCTTTCAGCTCATCAATTTCTTTTTGCTGTTCCTG
>MFMW01000025.1:0-10508 GCA_001783595.1 Candidatus Kuenenbacteria bacterium RIFCSPHIGHO2_02_FULL_39_13
TCGTTCCCCCTCAAAAATGCTTGGATTCTGGCGGGGAAATACCATGCCGAGGCGCTTTGCGCCGAGGCTGTTTCTTACGATTTCACAAAAAGTGAAAATTGGCGGAGAGAGAGGGATTCGAACCCTCGATACGCCCAAAAAAGACGTATAACAGGTTAGCAACCTGCCGCTTTCAGCCGCTCAGCCATCTCTCCATAAAACTTTTAATTTATTTGCGCGAAAAGCACCACGTAATTCTTACCGTAAACTTTAGCACATTTCGGGCAAGTCGTGTATGAAAAATACAACTTTTTTAGCTTCTTGCCTTTATTTTCCACATATCCCTTCATTTCCCGCGCCCACTTGCCAACATTTTGATATGGACCCTCAAATACTTTGGTTAAAAATGTCCCTGAAAGAGTCGTTATTTGCGCGCTCGGAACATTTTTGGAAACATCAATGTAAATATCCGCACCCCAAAGTGATTTCTCATCAGTCAGCATTAATTGATGTGACGCTTTGGCTTCCGCTTTCTCAATCATCTCCATATTTTTGACAATTTTCTTTCCCATGTTCAGCGGAATATGGAAAAAACTCGTAACATGGTCTTTGACAAAAATTTTATCTTGCCAGGTAATCTCTTTATCCTGCCATGGTTCAGGATTAAACGGCTCGCAACAGCCGGTTGGTTGGATTGTTTGGTTATTCATATTTTTTCTTCTTAATTTATAATACTATAATTTATGATACTATTTTTTTAAATTTATATGTGTAGGCAAAAACTGGCGTATTATTGTTAATTTTATATGCAGGATTATGACGTTTAAATGCTCTTATAAGTTCTTGCCTGTTTTTATATGTTTTATAGTGGGTTTTATCCTTTAGGTCTATCTGCCCGACAGTTGTTTCAATAACTTTTTTATTTCTCCGAACCCAAAAATTTCTTCTGTCTGGCTATTTTCAAAAGCCACAACATCGCCCTTTTTTAACTTATGGTCTCTAAGTCTCCAAGTGCTTATTTTCCCACAAAAAACTTGCGGCACAACACTCTCGTGAAACCCCATTTTTGGTAAACAAATTTTTTTATCAATTAGCTTCGTCATATTTTATTTTGTTCTTTGGCGGCAAATTTTTTCCCGAAAATTTTTCGTCGCCAGACAACAAAAATCAATGATGAATTCATAATAACCAAATAAATCGGAAATGATAATTCTAAAAATCCACCAAGTTTAATCGCGGCGAAACTTGTTAGTGCGTTAAATAGCCCTGTTGTATATGCGACAACCGATTCAGTTTCAGGGTGCCTCCATGACTTTACTAAAGTTGGAACTGCCGCGAGGCCATCGCTTGCGATAGCAAAAATGATAGCAATGTTCGCTTCTTTCGTAACCCACCAAAGGACTAACGCCAAAACGGAGAGTGAACCACAAACATAATCTAGTACACCAAGTTTCCAGTAGGAATTTGGATTTACGAAAGAGGCGATAAAAATTAGCAAAGGCACAAACCCAGCCATAAAAACTGGCAATACTGCCCAACTCACACCTTGCGCGAGTGCGGCAATAGTCGCGATCAGCGGAGCCACAGACCACATTAGCCAAGTAACTCTGTTGGGCTTAGTTTTGCCGCGCAAAGTATCTCTTATGTAAAAGATTGCTCCATAGATATTAACTGCCGCGCCTAATAAAACGAGGTATTGCAACATAAATTATTTGGTTAAATCATCAATTGGAACGCCCAGTGCTTTTGCAATCTTCGCCATTATTTTCACACAATTTTTAAAATCGGAAGGGGCGAGATTCGAACTCGCGGAACCCGCAAAGGTTCAATAGTTCTCAAGACTATCCCGTTAGACCACTCCGGCACCCTTCCATATTAGAATTATTTTATTTCGAGTTTCTTTTTAAGCTGTCTTCTGCCTTGTCCTGTCTTATAAAATATTTCAGTTTTTCGTGCCAGACATTCTTTTTGATGGGCTTCATAATAAATAAGCTCCCATGGTTTCATTGCCTTTGTAGACTTAACTTTGCCACTATTGTGTTCTATTAGCCTTCTTTTTAAATCAGCACTATAGCCAATGTAGTGTCTATTTTTTATAAGACTTTTTAAAATGTAGACGTAATACATAAAGTTTTTTCCGCTCGTCTTTTTTCAAAAGCGAGCGGATCCGCTCACCCGCTCAGTTTACATGAGCGGGATGTAGCGGACAAGACTATCCCGTTAGACCACTCCGGCACCCTTCCATGCAGTGTTATAATTAAATATATTTGAATTTTGATAAAAAGTCAACGATTTGCTAGGATAAGTATATGATAACACTTAATTCTAAAATTGAAACCATTAATGGGATAGCCAAAAGAATCGCGCCCAAGATGAAAAAGCTGGGCGTGGAAACGGTTGAGGAACTTTTGAATTACTTTCCCTTTCGCTGGGAGGATTGGAGCCAAGTTAAAAAAATCAGCGAGATTATGCCAAATACAACTGCCACAATCAACGGGGTTGTTGAGTTAATCCAGAATAAACGATCACCCTGGAAAAAAAGCTTAATTACGGAAGCGATAATCGCTGACGGGTCTGATAAAATAAAAGCTGTTTGGTTTCACCAGCCGTATCTTGTTAAAAACTTAAGACCGGGCGATCAGCTGTTTTTATCTGGCAAAGTTGAACTTCGGGAAGATGGCTTACAATTTGTTCATCCGCAGTATGAGCGCATTACGAGGTATAAAAACGAGACAACCCACACAGCTAGAATTGTGCCGATTTATCCCTTGACTAAAGGTTTAACAGAAAAGCAGCTGCGCTATGTGATGAGCAGTGTAATTAGCTTGACTGATAATATGCCGGAGTGGCTGCCAATTGATCTGCTTAAAAAAAATAATCTGAACAGCTTGGCAGAAGCGCTTAGACAGATACACTTTCCTGATAACAACGGCCGTTTAAACAGGGCGCTGGAGAGATTGAAGTTTGATGAACTTTTTTTAATCCAGCTGCGGACAGCCTTGGCTAAAGCAGAACTTAGAAAATCAAGAGGCGTAAAAATAGAATTTAAGGAAAGCGAAACCAAAGAATTTGTCAGCTCACTCCCCTTTCAGCTGACTAACGCGCAAAAAATAGCTGGCTGGGAGATTTTGAAAGATATGCAAAGACAAATGCCGATGAATCGTTTGCTTGAAGGTGATGTCGGCTCTGGCAAAACCGTAGTGGCTGGGCTGTCTATTTTAAACGCGGTGTTGAACAAATTTCAGGTGGCTTATATGGCGCCCACTGGAATATTGGCCAGACAGCATTTTGAAACGTTGACCAACTTGTTCAAAAATTGGCCAATAAACATTGGATTATTGACCAGTTCGGAAAAAATGGTGAATAATGGGCAGGATATAAATAATAAACAACAAAAAATATATGATTTAATAACTAACGGCAAACTGGATTTAGTCATTGGCACGCATGCCTTGATTCAGGATAAAGTTGAATTAAAAAATTTGGGGCTGGTGATTGTTGATGAACAGCATCGCTTTGGAGTTGAGCAAAGAAAAAAATTAAAGTCACAAGGGCGTAATAAATTAGTTCCCCATTTACTGTCAATGACTGCGACGCCGATACCGCGCTCCTTGGCGCTGACTGTTTATGGAGATTTGGATTTGAGCGTGATCAATGAGCTGCCCATGGGCAGAAAAAAAACAAGAACTGAAGTTGTGCCGCCGGAACATCGTCCGGAGAAATATAAATTCGTGCTGGATAAAATCAATAACGGCGAGCAGGTGTTTGTCATCTGCCCTTTGATTGATCCGTCTGACAAGCTGGGAGTCAAGGCGGCCAAAGATGAATTTGAAAAATTAGACAAAAAAATATTTCCAGAAATTCCGATTGGACTAATGCACGGCAAACTTAAAGCACGGGATAAAGAGCGCGTAATGCAGGATTTTTTGGATAAAAAAACAATGATTATGGTGTCAACGGCAGTGATTGAAGTTGGAATTGACGTGCCCAACGCCACGGTGATAATGATTGAATCGGCGGAAAGATTTGGCTTGGCGCAACTGCACCAGCTCCGCGGCCGAGTGGGGCGAAGCGAAAAACAGTCATATTGCTTTTTGTTTACCGAATCCGATGCGGCGGAAACCATGAAAAGATTACAGGCAGTGGTTAAGTCAAACGACGGCTTTGCCTTGGCAGAAGCCGATTTGGAATTCAGGGGTCCGGGTGAAGTGTATGGCATCAAACAGTCTGGATATAGAGACGAGCTTAAGGTGGCTAAATTGACTGATTATATTATTATAAAAAAATCAAAAACAGCGGCAGATGAGATAATCAAGATTGACGCTGAATTAAATAAGTTCCCCTTGATTAAAAGCAGATTGAAAAAATTTGAGGCAACAGTGCATTGGGAATAACATAATTTGACTTATTCATTATTTCTGTTATCATTAGATTAATTAATAAAATGTATATTTCTCTAATTGTTTAGCTAAGATTAGCTATTTTTTAAATAAAATAGAAGGTGTTATGTTAAATATTATATTAATTATAGTAGCAATACTGTTAATTATCTCCATCCTTCTTCAGCAGCGCGGCTCTGGACTGGGAGCGGCTTTTGGCGGAGAAGGCAACGTCTATTTGGTGAAGCGAGGCGCGGAAAAAATTATTTTCTATGCCTCAATCATATTGTCCGTTCTCTTCATGGGGTTAGGGCTAGCCCGAATATTGATTTAATTTATGTTAAAAATAAAACCATTAAGTGTTATCAAAAAAGTGATTGAAAAGGTTGAAAAGTTTGGAGGGAAAAAAAATTACGGGGAGGTAATTCAACAGGAAAATAATGGGCAAGAAAAAGATGCCAGTCAAAATTTGAACTGGCGTCAGATCAAGTATATTTCAAAATTTTTAACCCAGAAGGAAAAAAATATAATTCGCCTTGCCTTATTTTTTATAATCTTTAGTCTGGTTGCCATGGGCTATCTTTTTTTAAACAGCAACTTGGTGGAAAAACCGCATGCCGGCGGCACTTACACTGAAATAGTAGTTGGCGCGCCGCAATATATTAATCCTCTTTATTCAACGGCCAGCGAGGCTGACCGAGATTTGGTAAAACTTGTTTTCGCCGGACTTCTCAAATATGATGAGCAGCAGAATTTAGCGCCCGATTTGGCGCAGGAATGGTTTCAAGATGACAAAGGGACAACCTATACCTTTCAATTAAGAAACGACATTTATTGGCCTGATGAAAAACAGTTCACGGCAGAAGACGTGGTTTTTACAATTGAGGCGATTAAAAATGAAAGCTATGGAAGCGCCATCAGGGCGAATTGGGCTGGGATTGAAGTCAAAGCAATTAATGATTTTATTGTCCAATTTACTTTGCCTGAACCATTCGCGCCGTTTATTGAAAATGCGACAGTGGGCATCCTGCCGGCCCATCTCTGGCAAGATATTTTGCCGGCCAATGCTAAGTTAGCAGAACTGAACATTAAACCGGTCGGCTTGGGTCCTTATCGGGTTGATACTTTCGTCAAAGACAAGCAAGGCATTATTAAGTCTTATAGCCTGAAAAGAAATGGGGAATATCATCTGGGAGCGCCATATATTGAACAAATTATTCTGAAATTCCAGCCAACATTTGAACTGGGGGTTGAGGCATTAAAAAACAGAAATGCTGACGGCATAAACTTTTTGCCGCTCAATTTAAAAGAATCTTTAGCGCCGAGAAAAGATTTGAACTCTTATTCATTGTCATTGCCACAATATACAGCGATATTTTTTAACCAGGGAAAAAACGAGATTTTAAAAAACAAAAAGATGCGCCAGGCGCTGCTCCTGGCAATTGATAAGGAAAAAATTGTTGCAGAAGTGCTGGCTGGCCAGGCAAAAACGATTGAAGGCCCAATTTTACCTGGTTTTCCAGGGTATAGCGATAACCAGTCCGTTGGTCTTCCTGACATTGAAGCGGCCAAAAAAATATTAGCTGAAATTGGCTGGGGGAAAAAGGAAAATTCTTCAGCTGAAATAAATAAGGAAAATGGACAAGCAACTACCACTGAAGAGCAAATGATAAATTTAACTGTGGCCAACCAACCGCAGTCAGTAGCAGTGGGAGAAATGATTCAAAAGATGTGGCAAGCAATCGGAGTGAAAACAAATTTAATTGTAGTTGAACCAGGGCAAATTCAAAATGACGTCATTGGACCGCGCAACTTTGAAGCGCTTTTATTTGGCGAAATTTTAGGCGCTGACCCTGACCTGTATCCTTTTTGGCATTCAAGCCAAGCGGACAATAACGGCTTAAATTTGGCGAATTTCAAAAATAGCGAGCTGGATAAACTCTTGGAAACAATGCGCCAGGAAAAGGATTATGACAAGCAAGCTGAAACATATATTAAATTTGACGCGATTTTAAAAAATGAGCTGCCGGCTATTTTTTTATATAATCCAAATTATACTTACGTGGTGGCCAATAAAGTGAGGGGGATTGGACTGACACGAATAGTCTCCCCAGCTGATCGTCTGAATGCCGTTCATCAGTGGTATATAAAAACAAGAAAAGGATTCTCCGCCAAGTCTCCTAGTGAATAATTCAAGTTTGTGGCAGGCGGATCACCCGCAGGGTGAAATTAATTTTCTCTTATTTTACTCATTAATTGCATACTGCGCCCTGGTGGCGGAATTTGGTATACGCGCATGATTCAGGATCATGTTCCTTTTTAGGATTGAGGGTTCAAATCCCTCCCAGGGCAATTATTAAATTATTAAATAATAATAATCTATGTATAGAAACATAAATAGAAAAACTGACCAGCATCCGCGTTATCAAAGAAATTTGAGCGGTGGTTCTTATGCCAGTCACAGGAGAAACCCGATGTTGATCCTGGCGCAAAGCAAAAGAAAAAATGAAGATATGGCGGGGAAAAAAATTACAAGGCAGAGACCGCTAAAAGAACCGCAAAGAAGGGATAGTGAGAGAAGAATTGCAAGAGTGAGCCATGTTCATCCTGTGCAGATCAAGAGAAGCCCGACAATGGCACTGGCCCGAAAACAAACCCAGGAAATACCAGGCCAAAGGCGGCCAAAGGTAGCGCAAGAGATTGTCGGTGACGGCATACTGCGCATTATTCCACTGGGCGGCTGCGAAGAGGTGGGCAGAAATATGACGGTTTTTGAATATTTTAAAAAAGGCAACGAAAAAAATAAGGACATAATCATTTTGGATATGGGGCTGCAATTCCCGGAAGAAGATATGCCGGGCATTGATTACATTATCCCCAATATTGAATATTTAAAAAATCAGGAAAAAAATATCAGGGCAGTGGTGTTCTCTCACGGACATTTGGACCATATCGGAGCGGCGCCAATACTTTTAGAAAAATTAGGCAACCCCATGATTATTGGCCGTGATTTAACGATTGAGATGATCAAACACCGGCTTGAGGATTACAAAAAAGGGACGAGTAAAAATTTGAAAACTTCATACATAAAATCACCTGATGATAAGTTTAAATTTGGCGAGATGACTTTGAAGTTCTTTGCCGTGGAGCATTCAATTAAAGACGCGGTCGGCTTGATTTTAGAAACACCGGCTGGCACAGTGATTCATCCTGGCGACTGGACAATGGAAGATGACCCGCAAGGCAGGCCAATGGTGGATTATACGCATTTGGCTAATTTAACTAAACTGATTGATGAAGCGCCGGGCAGAATTATTATTGGCACCTTTGCTTCACAAGTGGAAAGGATAAAACAAATTATTGACATTGCGAGTGCCCGTGGCAAAAAAATTGCCATGGACGGCTTTAGCATGAAAATGAATATTAAGATTGCCCAGCAGCTGGGTTATATAAAAATCAATCCGATGACAATGATTGATATTAAAAATATTGCCAAATATCCTGACAATAAACTGGTAATTTTAGCCACCGGCGCGCAAGGTGAAAGCAACGCGGTATTATCTCGGATTGTCAATAATAGCCATCACTACATAAAACTGCAAAAAAACGATACGATTGTTTTCAGCTCGTCAATAATTCCAGGCAATGAAAGAACTATTCAAAGACTGAAGGACAATTTGTATCGACTGTCTGATAATATTATTCACTCGGACATTATGGATGTTCATGTTTCCGGACACGCAACTTTAAAAGAGGTGAAGCTGATGGTCAAGCAAATTCTGCCAACATATTTTATCCCGGTTTATGCCAACCACTATATGCTCAAGGAAGCGGCGATTGAAATAGCCAAAGACGGATTTGACAGAGATAAAATATTTGTGCCTGATAACGGGTCAATAATTGAATTCCCGACCAATGGCCAACCGAAGATAATTGGTAAAAAAGTCAATACCGATTACGTTTTTGTTGACGGACTCGGCGTCGGCGATATTTCACACGTCGTCTTGCGCGACAGAAAAGTTATGGCGGAAGACGGCATGATTGTGGTGATTGTGACAGTGGATAGAAGAACGGGCAGGCTCTTACACTCACCTGACTTGATTTCTCGCGGATTTATCTACATCAAAGAGAATAAAAAACTGATGGAAGAAACGAGAAACAAAGTCAAAAGAATTCTTAAAGACACTGATCCGAAAATTGAAGCTTTCCCTGATTACATCAAAAACAAAATCCGCAATGACATCGGACAATTTTTGTTTATGAAAATTGAAAGACGACCGATGGTTTTGCCTGTGGTGATAGAGGTTTAAGTTGCGATATTTATTTAAATAATATAAACTAAAAATATATGGCAGACAATAAAGAAACAATATTTTCAGGGATAAAAGCCACTGGCAAACTTCATCTGGGTAATTATTTAGGTGCGCTTAAAAATTGGGTGGAGATGCAGAATTCAGGGGAATATAAGACAATATATGCTATCGTTGATTTGCATTCAATTACGATTGACATAGCGGCCGATGAGCTGCGCCAAAACATACATGATATGGCGATTGATCTTATGGCCTGCGGGCTTGACCCGGAAAAATCAATATTTTTTGTGCAATCGCATGTTAAAGAGCATACTGAATTGGCTTGGATATTTAATTGTATTTTACCCGTTGCCGAGCTGGAAAAAATGACGCAGTATAAAGATAAAGCTAAACAGCACAAAAAAAATGTTAATGCCGGACTATTTGACTATCCAGCGCTCATGGCGGCTGACATTTTACTATATCATGCAACTGTAGTGCCAATAGGCGAAGACCAAGATCAGCATGTGGAGCTGACTAGAAAAATAGTGAGAAAGTTTAATAATCATTGGGGAAAACTTTTTGAGGAGCCCAAAACTAAAATGACTCGGACTCCCCGTTTGATGTCTCTTGCTGATCCAACTAAAAAGATGAGTAAGGATTTGGGAGAAAAATCATATATTGCCCTGTCTGATTCAGCTGATGTAATACGGGAAAAAATATCAAAAGCAGTGACTGATACTGGCGGCAATAAAGGGAAAGTAAATGGCGGCAGGAATTTACTTGATCTGTTTACCGCGTTTGTGGATGATGAAAATATCACAGCTAAATTTGAGGAGGATTATAAAAACGGAGAACTGCAGTATTCAAAACTAAAACCAATGCTCGCCAATGTCATCATTAATGCTTTAAAGCCGATCCAAGCAAAGAGAAAAGAGCTGGCAAAAAATCCTGATTATGTGACAGCAATATTGAATCAGGGCGCGCAACGGGCAAGAGTTATTGCCAGCCAAACTATGAGTGAAGTGAGAAAATTGGTGGGACTTGAATAAAATTTTAAATTTTAAATTCTAAACTAAAACCGCTCCGACTTTACGTCGGAGCGGTTTATATAAATCCCTAATTACTAGTTACTTTTAGATCCCTTATCCCCTACTATTTCAGCCACTAAATTACGGGGAACTTCCGCATAGTGAGAAAATTCCATGGAAAATGAAACGCGGCCTTGAGAAAGCGAGCGCGAAGCAGTAGCATAGCCAAACATAGTTGCCAACGGCACCTCACCGCTAATGACTTTGGCTTTGCCGCGGTCGGTCATTTCTTTGATGACCGCGCGCCGGGAATTAAGATCGCCGATAATATCACCCATATATTCTTCTGACGTAATAACTTCTATTTTCATAATCGGTTCTAGGAGCACGGCATTGGCATGCCTGGCAGCGTCTTTGAAAGCCATAATGGCCGCCATTTTAAAAGCGATTTCCGATGAATCAACTTCATGGTAAGAACCGTCAAATACTGTCGCCCTGATATTAGTCATCGGATAGCCAGCCACCACACCGTTGGTTATGGCTTCTTTCAGACCTTTTTCAATGGCCGAGATGTATTCAGCAGGGATAACCCCGCCCTTAACGGCATTAATAAATTCAAAATTTTCTTTCTTGCCTGTTTTCTCGTCAACTTCAATGATTGGCTCAAGGCGAATATAACAATCGCCATACTGGCCGCGACCGCCTGATTGTTTGATATATTTGCCCTGGGCTTCGGCCATTTTTTTAATGGTTTCGCGATAAGCCACTTGCGGTTTGCCGACATTGGCTTCAACTTTAAACTCGCGCTTCATCCGTTCAACCAAAAC
>MFMW01000025.1:10520-19067 GCA_001783595.1 Candidatus Kuenenbacteria bacterium RIFCSPHIGHO2_02_FULL_39_13
TTCGCCCATGCCGGCAATAATTGTTTGCAAAGTTTCATCATCAGTGCTCACCCTAAAGGTTGGGTCTTCTTGAGCCAATTTTTGCAGAGCCGTGCCCATTTTTTCCTGATCAGCTTTGGTTTTGGGTTCAATGGCCACTTTGATAACTGGCTCGGGAAAAGTAATTTTTTCCAAAATAATAGGCTGATTTTCAGCGCACAAGGTATCGCCGGTGGTAGTTTTTTTTAAACCAATGGCGGCGGCAATTTCTCCGGAGAAAACTTCATTGACATCTTCCCGGTGATTGGCATGCATGCGAACGATGCGGCCAAAGCGCTCTTTCTCACCACTGGAGGTGTTATAGACATAAGTGCCTGCTTTAACCGTGCCGGAATAAACTCTAAAAAAAGTAAGGCTGCCGACAAAGGGATCAGTGGCTATTTTAAAAGCAAGGGCGGCAAAAGGTTCATTGTCATTGGCATGCCTTTCAATTTGTTGCGCTGTGTCTTTAGGATCAAAACCAACAATAGCTGGAATATCTGTAGGAGCCGGTAAATAATCATTAACTCCGTCTAACAGAGGCTGAACGGCTTGGTTAGTCAAGGCGCTGCCGCACAGGACCAGATAAATTTCATTCTTTAAAGTGCCTTGACGCAAGCCTGATTTTATTTCTTCTATAGTCAACTCTTGGCCGGCCAGATATTTTTCTAAAAGACCATCATCCTGTTCAGCAGCTTTTTCAATTAACTCATGGCGATATTTACTGGCTGCTTCTTTTAATTCAGCCGGGATGTTTTCTTCTCGCACTTGCTCGCCGTTGGCGCCGCTGAAACGAATAACCTTCATTTTTAATAAATCAACCACGCCGCTAAAATTATTTTCCGCGCCAAGGGGAATATTATAGCGCACGGCTTTAGAACTCAAGCGCTCAAGAATTGAGCGGAAGCTCATTTCATAATCAGCGCCAACTTTATCCATTTTATTAATAAAAGCAATTCTGGGAACATTGTATTTTTCCGCCTGGCGCCAGACGGTTTCCGATTGGGGCTCAACCCCTTGCGAGCCGTCAAAGACGCAAATAGCGCCATCCAAAACGCGCAGCGAGCGCTCAACTTCAGCAGTAAAATCAACGTGACCAGGCGTGTCAATAATATTAAATCTGTAGTCCTTCCAAAAACAGGTAGTGGCGGCGCTGGTAATGGTGATGCCGCGCTCTTTTTCTTGGTCCATCCAATCCATTTCTGCGGCGCCTTCGTGGACTTCGCCAATCTTGTGTTTGCGGCCGGTGTAATATAAAATACGCTCGGTAATGGTAGTCTTACCGGCGTCAATGTGGGCCATAATTCCGAAGTTGCGTGTTTGTTCAAGAGAATACTCGCGGGGCATAAGTTTGTAGTTTGCAGTTTGTAGTTTGTAGTTTATCCTGATAAATTACCGCTGATTATTTCTTCCTTTTGGTGAATCTAGCAAAATGGGCAAAAGCCTTGTTGGCTTCAGCCATACGGCTGGTGTCTTCGCGTTTTTTAACAGCAGCGCCTTCGCCTTGGGCGGCATCTAACATTTCCAGAGCCAAGGCTTCAGCCATAGTCTTGCCCCGTCTAGCTTTAGCAGCAGTAATCAACCAGCGAAAAGTCAGAGTTTGACGGCGGTTATCAGCCACTGGAAATGGAATTTGATAATTGGCGCCGCCGATTCTGCGGCCGCGTATTTCAAGAGAAGGGCCGACATTTCTTAAAGCTTTGTGATAAATTTCAAAAGGATCTTGTTTGCTGCGCTCGCTAATAATATCAAAAGCCTTATAGACAATTTTCTGGGCAGTGGTTTTCTTGCCGCGGCGCATAATGTAATTAATCAACTTGGCAATGTCAAGGCGATTATATTTTGGATCGGGTTTAATTTGTCTTTTGGTTATAGCTTTACCTCTCATTATTTTAAAAATTAAATTAATTATTCGGCTGGGGCTTTGGTTTTTTTAGCTCCGTCCTTTTCCTTGCCTGCATCCCGACTTGGTCGGGAAGCATTGCGGGCAGGTTTTTTAGCGCCGTACAGACTGCGGCCTTGTTTTCTGTTTTCAACGGCTTGGGTATCGTAAACACCGCGGACAATATGATAACGGACGCCGGGCAAGTCTTTAACGCGGCCGCCGCGCAAGAGAACGATGGAGTGCTCTTGTAAATTGTGGCCAACGCCTGGAATATAGGCGGTAACTTCTTCGCCATTGGACAATCTGACGCGGGCAATTTTTCGCAGCGCTGAATTCGGTTTTTTAGGAGTGGTAGTGGTAACTTTTAAGCAAACGCCGCGCTTAAAAGGACTGCCTTTGGGTAGCTCTCTTTTAGTTCTTTTAATGACGTTTTGGGTAATAGCCAAAGCCGGAGTCTTGTCTTTTTTAGATTTTCTCCTCCGTCCTTTTCTAATTAGTTGATTTATTGTGGCCATTTGATTTGTGTAAAAAAATATAGGCTAAAAATCTGGGGATTAATCCCCTTTATAAGCCTCTATGGTTATTTAATACTATATTAAGTTATCTGTCAAATTTTATGGCTATCCCATTTTGCTTGATTTCCCAAGCTAAAGGATCTTGGTTTATGAAATCTTTGGGATGAAAGCCAACTGGTTCTATTCCTCTTTGGACATCAATGTCTCTTAAATTAAGCCATAAGTATTCATAGGGATCTACTTTGCCTTTGAATTTATCTGATACAATCGCAACATCAATATCACTCCAATTTCTTTGTTTATTTGATACATAGGAGCCGAAAAGATATGCCTTTTTTATAGGCACCTTTTTATCTTTTTTTAGATAAGTTATATAATCCCGGACAAATTTTTTAGCTAGCTCTGTTGTAGTTTTTTTAATAACCATAAGCGGATTTTATTGCATTCTTGATAATATTTTTCAGTAAAATCTTTAGTGGCTCTTTTGTAAAATCTGAACTTATAATCATGATATCTTGACCTGATATTAAAAGTAGTAACAATTTTTAATAAATTTTTCTGCTCTGCGCTTAACTCTAATTTAGCAATCTCCGCCAATCTGATCAGATTGTGGATATATGGAGCTTCTTTTTTAATTTTTTGGCAGACCAAGCCTTTAAGCAAACACTCCAGAACAAGATGACAGAAAAATAAACAATCACTATATTTTCTAGATTGTTTTAGGGCTTTGGCTGTTTCCCATTTGATTTGCGCGTTTTTATACCAATAATTTACTAGTTGTTTTGCTGTAAAATTAGCCATAAAAAAAATATAAAAAATAAATATTCCGTATTTTTTAAGTATATATAATTTTTTAATAATATTCAATCTTGACAAATAGCATGTAATATGCTATTATAATTTGAACTGATATGGTTGCTAAATCTGTACGGATAGCTGTTTGAAAACTGAATATTTATCCAGCGCTAAATTTTTGCTTTTTTCAAATTAACCTTTCAGCATTGCAAGTAACTAAAAATCACTTCTCTAGTTAGAAATGATTTTACATGGGTGGACCCGACCGGAGTCGAACCGGCATAGCACATGTGTCAAGTATGGCATGTTACCATTACATCACGGGCCCGGATCCACCATATTTAGTGTAAAACAAAAAGAACCCTGTTTCAAGGATTCCCTCTGTTTGACACATGTGCGATACCCGTGATATGAGTATGCCATATCTTGATTACAATCATAGCACAGTTAAAATAAGTGTCAAGCGAGCATTTATCCACAAGCTCAATCTTTAACTTAAATTGATCTTAAAAAAAGCAAGAACTTAGTGCTGGAAAAACTCCTTTCCGAAATCAATCCGTTTTTCTGCGGACTGACCAAGAAAGCGTAAAAATTTTTTTAATGAGGAAATTTGTTTTGCCATTTTAAAAACAAAAAATGAAAATCCCCGGCACTGATTTAAGTTCAAATAAAATTTATAGGCCGGAGGGCGGCGGAGTCGAACCGCATACACCTCGCAGTGTACCTTTTGCGTATCAGACAAAGATCCACCCAGTGGATTTCACCCTCCCCGCTACCTCCGGTAAAACAATTATATCATAAACAAAAACAATCCCCCAGTTTCAACTGGAGAATTGTTATTGCCATATCGGTACATCTAAGATGTATGCGACTTTGTCTGATACTTGTTGATAATATAGCATTACGATATAACAATGTCAAGGTATATTATCCACAGATCATAATTTTCATAATCTTGAACTCAAATTAGTGTCGGGGAGACATAAAATCACTCCTTTCCGCAATCAGTCCGCCTCTTTAGCGGACTGACCAAGAAAGCGTAAAAATTTTCTAACTCATCGTCATTGCGAGCGATCCACTCACCTTTTGAAAAAAAGGTGAGGGAGAGCGTAGCAATCTCGTTTTTATATAATTTTGTAAATAATTGTAGATGGAAAATAAAAAATTACGCTGAAAAAGCGGAAAGGAGTTGAAATGAAAACGATCGGATTAGTTTTCATAGGATTTGTCGCCATAGCGGCGGCATGGTTTGCGTACGACCCAATGCAAACCAGTGTTATTCACTGGGTCGCGGCTGGTGTCTGCCTAGCCGCGCTAGTCGGGATTATTATAATCCTGGCCACGGGCAGACAACCGCGACCAGAAAAAACAAAACTCGAACCCGATGGCGGCGACTGGCTCGCTAAAATTTATGCCATCGGGGATAGAATTCACTGGCCAAAATTTAGCCGAACAAAAAAGTGGTGGCATTTTTGGAAGTGGGGAATTTGGCGGTGGAGAATATGGAAAAGTCAGTACTCTTGGGCCATCATTGCCACAATAGTGGTAATTTTAACGGCTATTATTGCTATAAAATTTTGGGTAGCAAAATCGGATTTTTTAAATGATTTATGCTATTCATTATTTTTTGGGACACTTTTGTCAGCTCGGGTCGCTTGGTTGCTTTTTAACGGCGGTGCTATTTCTTCTGGCACTGATGCCGAAGATGACGATGAGACACTCCACTCTTTTTGGGAGATGTGGCTGGTAAATCGCACAGTAATAGTGGCAATGGTTGCTACCATTATAATCACAATTATTGTGATGAGTTAGGAGGTGGGTATGTATCAAAAAAATAAAAAACAATCTACCCCACCTAACCCGCCTAGCGCTGACTGGCAATTCCAGCAAAGAAAGGATGGCGATCAGCTTTTTCTTGATGTCACTATTCTTTTCTATCGTTGGGAATTGCCCAAAAAAGAAGAAATAAAGGTTTTTGATGGAGTAGAAGTTGTTAGTTTTATTGTTAATAATAATGACCTCCTCAAAAATCAAGGCAGATTTTTTTCCAACGGCTCCGGTGAATTTGTTTATTCTATTCAGCTGGAAGATAGGCCACATACTATCAATTTTGCCGTTGGATTTAAGTGGTCCAACCAAACTTGCTGGTCGCGTGATAAATTCATTGTTGGGCAAAAAGCGAAGCCTGCTAAAAAATGCTCCCTGCTTGATGTATACGAGAGAGTAGAAAAAAATTTTGACAATAAATTTTTAGCCAAGTTTTGGCTGGGGCATTTTGAAAGATGGCTAAAGCACACCTGCAAAAAAGACGCGGTCATCTATAATCTGGAATTATTAGATGTAGATAAAGCGGCTTTGTTGGTCGTTCAAATTGCGAAAAAAGTTAAGGCGAGCGATTTTTCTAGTCAAGACGCGTTCGCTGAACAGAATAATTTATTAGAGGAGAATTCTAATGGAAAATAAAAATTTTTTAAAAAAAATTGGTGAGCGGTTTGGAGCTGTCATAGAAAACCTGTTTAGTCACGGTCTTTACGACAAAGCGGTGAGCGAGATGTGGGACTGGCATAAGAAAAAAGCCACTGGTGAACACAGGACATCATTTGCCTTGGTTTATATCGGTTTGCTACAACAAGGCAATGGTTTACAGGTAATGCAAGCGCTGTATGATCGTAGCAACACTGATCTCGGACTTCCTTTGTCTCCGGATATGAAAAATTTAATCACGGAGGACAAGTTTGTTGCTATCTTGAACAAACTTAACGACGAGGAAACCGAGATGCTGGTCACGGCGATTGAGCTTTTACCAGTTGACACAACTATAACTGGCGCCGATGGGGATTTGCCGGTTGTTGACTTTCATAAAAAATATGAAAGTCAGTTACGCATTATCCAGATGTTGAACCAAAACCACTTGGTACAGGCGTTTCGCCAGATGCGCGCCAAACTAGTTGTTCATGGTAAATTAGGTTGGGCCAAATTCGTGAAAGGCGCTGAAATCAGTTGGGATGTCGTTACGCCGTTTTTTATTGATAGTGGAAACGCTATCATACGGCTGGCAGAAAAAGGGGTGGATGGGATTAAGAAAGCCGATCACGAAATCGCGGAGAAAATCAAGGCCAACACTGATGAACTTAGAGTTAAGTTGGCCCGGATGCAAACCCAAAAAAAGTTCAAATTATTTTGAGGAGTAAAAAATGAAAAAGCTAGATATAAAAAAAATTAGCACCTTTACAACCTATTTTGTGGCATGGTTTCTCGCTCTATTAATAATTTTCAAGAGTGAGACCTTTAAGGAAATCGCGACGAATTTGAAAGCCAGATATGGGATTTTGAAAATCCACATCCGACGCGTTTTTGTTCCGTTCTTGCTTTGGAAGTTGTTTTTGGCGGTGATGCTGATCATTACCTATAAAAATGCTCCAGTGAATTCGGAGTTATACACGCGCGGGATTTACCTCTGGTTTTTCTTCCTGGCGGATATTGCCATCGGTCTAATTATGATCAATGGCTTGATCCCGAAGCCAACCGATGGCAAGGTAAGCGTAATAAAAAACGCAACCAGGGGATTGCTCGGAGCCGCTTTCTTGGTTTTTGCAATAGTGGCGGTAGTTGCCTCGGTATTTCTGCCAGTTACATTCAGTATTGTTGATAAATGTTTTCTTTGGTTCAACATACTGATCCTTTTGGGTCTGCTGTCGGCGATAAAGGGTATGCCTGTCAGTTATGCCACCTACCGGAACATTACGCTTTTATTGACGGTGGCGGCCATTGTGTTTTTTGCTTTCTTGAGAGGAACAATGGTAGGCAGTGGACTGGCGACTTTTCGGAGCGCGACAAATGCCCGTCTCACTTCCACTTTGGAAAAATTAGCGGCTCGACAGAATCTTGGCAAAGTTCTAAATTATGCCGAGAAAAAACGGGTGGATGCCGATATAAAGAACAATGAGACACGGCCGAAGTTTACCGTACTATGTTCCGTTGTTGCTGTCGATTCAAGTGGTGCCAGTGCTGGTTTATTGAAATCCGGGGAATTTATATATATGGATTTCGACGATTCGTTGAAATATGGTGGCGTGGAGCATTATGCCATTTATCGCAGTAATCCCATCAGCAAAGTCGGTTATGTTGATCCCGGCGATGATTGTTTAAAGCCGGGCTGGGATGAAAAATTGGCCGCTACTGTTATTGCAAGCGATTCGCTTCAGCAGTATTTAGCCATAGCGAGTAATCAGCTCCCGCCACTGAATGTTACATGGTCTACTGGGACCATTGTAACACTCCAAAACCCGAATAGTAAAAATTTCCGGATCAATACTAGTTCGGGCGAGGAATTTCATGTGATGTCTAGCGAGCGGACGAAGGTTATTCAAATCGGTTACCAGAGCAGTTGGTTTATACCGACGGCTGAAGCTGGAACTCAATTGATTTGGATTGACCAGCAGGCATTTGCTAAAAACCAAAAGAATGTTGAAGTTATATAAAAAAGTCACCCGGAAAGGAGGTGGTGCAACAAAAAGTTGTTACCTGAAATAAAAAAACACCGAGTAGTCTTACTACCCGGTGTTTTCTTTTTGCCTAAAATAAATTTTTCTGAAAGAAAAATTTTAAACTGACTGCCCTTCCAGAATTTTTAAACGCTCTCCATAGTTTTTCAGAGTTTTATCATATTGCTGATATTTTTCATTAGCCTGCTTGGACGACATTACAGTCGCCATCATTTCTTCGTGAGCTTTTTTGATTTCTCCAGCCAACTTATCATTGCTATTCACAATTCTATTTTCGCTGGTCTTAATATTCTTGTTAATTTCCTCAAACTTCTTATCTATCTTTTCCCCGAATTTATCAAACATTGACTCAACCGTGGGCACGATTTCTTTTTTCGTCCATTGGTGAAGTTTATGGTCCAATATTTCGTCCAGTTCTTTTTTAGTAACTGGTTGGTTATTATTATTCATAGTAAATTTATTAATTTTAAAAATTTCAGGGAAAAATTTTACTGTCCAGTAGCTCCTTCTAAAGTCTTGAAAATAAAGCTTAAAATGGCATAAGACGCAATGGAAACAACTATGCCAATAACAGCATAGAGCATCGCGTCTTTGGCTTTTTTAACTCGCTCTGGATTGCCGCTGGAAATCAGAAAAAGAAAACCGGCATAAACAAAAGTAACTAAAGAAGCAATGCCCACAAAACCAAGCAAGGCACTGACAATGCGAGCATATAATTCTGACGGGTCGCCTATATTTAAAGGATCTGTAATACTAACAGCTCCATTGCCATTATTGTCCGTTTGGATACTGGGACAGTTTTTATTTGGGTCTATTGATTTTGACGGGG
>MFMW01000026.1 GCA_001783595.1 Candidatus Kuenenbacteria bacterium RIFCSPHIGHO2_02_FULL_39_13
GTACTGCTGAAACAGGCATTGCTTATCAATCTGCTGGCCAGCTTGGCTATGGCGCAGCCATTACTGCTGGTCAGAATAATTACATCACTAGAACGGATAGCGGTTTTTTACGCAATGATCCCTACACCTGGGAATTATGGTACAAACCAACTAATATTAGCGCTACGGCCAAACAAATCTGGGGCGAGTCTGTGCGCTATAGCATTAAAAACAATGGCTTTACTTATTTTTCAACCAACACTAGCCCGCAATCACTTAGTTATACTGGCGCCAGCCATCTTGATAACACTTGGTATTATGCCGCTTTTGTCAAAACTGATAGTGGCAACAATCGCGCCAAGATTTATCGCAACGGCATACTTTACGGCGAACAAGGCGGCGCTGATGAACCAACCGAGGTTAGCGCCTGGACATGGTGGCGCATTGGCGGCGGTTTTGGCGGCACGGTTGACGAGGTGCGCGTTTCTGCCGGGGCGCGTTCGGCTGACTGGATAGATTTTCAATATTGTTCTATGGAGCAGAGCTGTATTAATTATCAAGGCGAAGAAATAAACGACCAAATCTACCCTCCGGATACCAACCCCAATCCCAATCTGGTGGTCAATGGAAATTTTGAGCAAGGCGCTGGCGATGACGGTGATAATTGGATTCGCTCCGATAAGAGCAAGGTCAAGATTGTGTCCCAGCAAACCGGAACTTATCCATATGCTAACAGACTGGCTTTGATTAATGGCGGCTCTGCCAGCAACAGCAGTCTTTCCACTTATGGCATTAATGTTGAAGCAGACAAAAAATATCAACTGCGAACGTTGTTTAAAGTGAGCGATTACCAAACTGGTAATGCTTCAGTTTGGATCAGTGAATTTGATGCCAATTACAACTATCTGGGCGGCCAATGGCTAGGCGGGTTTAATGCTAATTATCTTGGTGAACGAACTTTTAATTATACCCCGAGCGCTGGCACGGCCAAAGTTGAAATCTATTTTTTAATTCATGAAAACGGTGATATGAAATTAGAGGTTGATAATGTGGCACTGAAAGAAATTTTTTAAATTTGACAAATAAAATTAAAAGTTTATAATAAAACCAGGAAGATAATTTAATTATTTATATGACCACCATGCCTGTGTTCAAAAAAATATTTTTGTTAATATTATTAAGCGTTTTACTTGCGCCAAGCAGCGTGGTTTTTGCCATGTCGCATTCTAATGTCAATGTTAGCTTAAACAATGGCGCTGGCAGCGCGAGCGGCGGCGGCGCAGCTTGTCCTGGTCCGGTTCCGATTCCAACTCCGATTCCAGTTCCGATTCCAAAGCCCTTGCCAGATAGCGGTATGATTAGCATAGATTTTGACGATGGTTTGCTGGCTAGCTACACCCTGGCCGCTCCGATTATGAAAGAATATGGCTTTAAAGGCACGGCTTATGTTTATACTCAAGCGCAAAACGAGCAAGAGCCTGGCTATTATAATGAGTTTATGAGCTGGGATCAGGTTGTTTCTCTGCAGAATTATTTTGGCTGGGAAATCGGCTCGCATTCTTATTCTCACCCCGATTTGACTCAAATGCCTTTTGATCAGGCCAAATGGGAAATTGATCAGTCCCGCAATGATTTGATTGCCCACGGCATTAATCCGCAAAGCTTTGCCTCGCCTTACGGCGCTTATAATAATGAGATTGTTAATTATGCCGCCAAGCTGTTCAGTTCTCATCGCACTGCCTGGAATCTGCCCAATACTTATCCTATCAATGATTATTATTTGAAAGCCAGACCTGTTTTGCCTGATACTGACCCGGCGACTGTTAAATCATGGATTGATTCAGCCAAAGCCAATAATGAGTGGCTGATCCTTTATTTTCACAGCCTGACACCGGGCACGGCACAGCCAGCGAACGATGATTACAATGTTAATAATTTCCGTGAGATCCTTAGCTATATTAAGCAAACAAACATACCGCTTGTAACCATTAGCCAAGCCGTTAAGGCTTGGGCAAGGGGAGAGAATCTTGTGCCTAATTACAGTTTTGAGCAAGGCGCTGGCGATGACGGTGATAATTGGATTCGCTCTAATAAGAGCAAGGTTAAGATTGCGCGCCAACAAACCGGAGCTTATCCATATGCTAACAGTCTGGCTTTGATTAATGGCGGCTCTGCCAGCAACAGCAGTCTTTCCACTTACGGCATTAATGTTGACGGCAGTAAAAATTACCGCCTGAAAGCATTTTTTAGAGTGAGTGATTATGTCAAAGGCGATACTTCCATCTGGCTTTCCGAATTTGATGAAAACTACGGCTATCTGGGCGGCCAATGGCTGGCTGGATTTAATTATAATTTTTTGGGCAGCCGTTACTATAATTACACCCCATCTCCCGGCGCAAAAATTGCTGAAATATTTTTTCTGACGCACGCCAACTCAACGATTAAATTTGAAATAGACAATGTTGAGCTAAGGGAGTTGTAATAGTTTGAGATAATAGTTTGCGAGGGAGCAAGAGGGAGCTTTAATTTAATAAGAAAATCGTTAAAAGACGCGATTTATCGCGTCTTTTAGTAAAAAAATATGACAATTTTAATCACCGGCGGCGCCGGGTTTATCGGCAGCAACTTGGCAGAAAAGTTACTGCGCGCGAACCAGACTGTTATCGCCGTAGATAATTTAATCACAGGCAGTTTTGAAAACATCAGGGACTTGCTAGCCAAGTATCCCAATTTTAAGTTTTTTAAACTGGATGTTACCAGCCAGGAATTTTCAGCGGGATTCCAGCCCGGAAAAATCAAGCTTGACCGAATTTATCATTTAGCCTGCCCCACTGGAGTTTTAAACTGCCTGCGCTTATCTGAAGAAATGATTGACACCTGTTCTTTTGGCTCAAAAAGAGTTTTAAGCCTTGCCCGCGACCACCATTGCCCGATTGTCGTGACTAGCACTGCCGAAGTTTATGGCGACCCGGAAATTTTTCCTCAAGTTGAAAGCTACAACGGTAATGTCTCAACCACTGGCGAACGTTCCTCGTATGAAGAAGGCAAACGTTTCAGCGAAGCTATGGTGGCTATGTTTGTCCGCAAATATAAGGTCAAGGCGAAAATCGCCCGCGTTTTTAATGCCTATGGCCCGAGAATGTCCGCTCATGACATGCGCGTGCACGCCCAATTTATCAATCGCGCTCTTAAAAATCAGCCGCTGAGCGTTTTTGGCAGCGGCCGCCAAACCAGAACTTTCTGCTATATTACCGACACTCTTGACGGTCTGATTAAAATAATGGATAAGGGCAAGCAAGGCGAAATTTACAATCTTGGTTCTAATCAGCCAACCACTATTAATGAGCTGGCTAAAACGGTTATTAAATTGGCCAACTCCAAATCAAAAATTAAACATCGTCCTCATAAAATTACAGATCACAAACACAGATTGCCCGCAATTAAAAAACTCAAAGCCCTTGGCTGGCAAAGGCGCGTTGAACTGGCGCAAGGCACATTAAAGATGATTGCTTATGTTAAAAGTAGTAATTAGCGTCATAATAATTTTTGGTTTCAGCTTTACTTTCTGGAGTCTGATCGGGCTCCTTCGTTTTATAATTGAGTTTATTTTAAAAAAAATTAATTTTTCAAAAAATGGCAATGGCGCGGTTATTACTCAAGTTAAACCGAATTTAGTTGATAATTACCAGCCCGGCATTTTTGAAGTGGCTGTTGTTATGGCCGCTCATAATGAACAGTCGGTAATTAATGACTCGCTTGAGGCTTTGGAAAAAATTATTCCGCCGCACAATGTTTTTGTCGCTAACGACGGCTCACTGGATAAAACCGGGGAAATTGCCAGAGCTTATGGCGCCAATGTGCTGGATATCTATCCTAAGCGCGGCAAAGCCGGAGCTTTAGCCGCCGCGCTGGAACATTTTAATATCTACGATCAATATAAATATGTTGTTTTTATTGACGCTGACACCCGCTTAAGGGCTGATTATCTGGCAAACGGCATGCCTTTATTCAAAGACGATAAAATTGCCGCGGTGGCCGGCTATGCCCGCTCGCAATGGAAAAACAATATTTTTATCGCTTACCGTTGCCGCGTCTGGCTGATTATCCAAACCTTTTTCCGTTTTGGCATGAGCTGGAAATACACCAATGTCAATATGATCGTGCCTGGTTTTGCCAGTATGTACCGGACCAGAGTTCTGCGCCAAATTAATATTGCCAAACAAGGACTGGTGATAGAAGATTTTAACATGACTTTTGAACTGCAAAAAAAGAAACTGGGTAAAATTGCCCATTATCCGAGTATTACCGGTTATACCCAGGATCCTGATACTTTTAAGAGTTACTGCCATCAGATTAAACGTTGGAATCTAGGTTTTTGGCAAACAGTCAAAGCTAATGGCGTTTGGTCCAGTTTTTTTTGGTTAAATCTCATAATTTATCTGGCTGAAATTATTTTGGTCGGTTTTGTTATGCTGATTTTTCCTATATTTATTCTTTATTTTATACTGGCCATAATTTTTAATTCATACGGTTTGATCACTGCTGATAAATTAGCCGCGGCTTATGTCATGCTAGATTGGTTCTTAATTCTTTTTATCTTTGATTATTTTTATACCATCATCACTGCCATTGTCAATCGCCGTCCGGCATTGCTTTTTTACGGTCCGACCATGCTCTTTTTCCGCTGGCTTGACGCTTATTATTTATTCACCGGTTTTTTCCTCACTTATACCACCACCTCCAGCGGCGTCTGGACGCCGCCCAAGCGCTGGCAGAGCGCAGAGAGGCAGGCAGTTTAAATTTTTTTGTTCCTCATATTTTTGTGGATAACTTTTCTAAAATGGCTGATTTAAGCCATTTTTTATTTTCGCATTTAGTTATTTAAAAATTTAACCGCCCTATTTGCGTAAAAGAGGAAAAAGTGGGAAAATAAATGGAGAAATGCCGCTTGTTAAGCGCTTTAAAAAATAATAGATTATTATGACTTAATCAAAAAAAAATATGTCAAAGACAATTACAATTACGGCGGAGTATTTTCAACAATACAGGCGCAAGTTAGGTTTTGCCAGTCAAGCCGATGCCAAAAATTTTTTCGGAGCGAAAGACATTGCTCCGAGTGTGGATTTGAATTACATAAAGCTTTTGAATAGACGACTTTACGATATTATTAATAAAGTCAACGGCATTGTCGCCGCCGAAATAAAAATTGACGATTTAGTTGCTTTTAAAAAAGAACGCATAAATCGGACATTTGAAATAATGAAGAAAAGAGACATTTTACCGATACTCAACAATCAGGGCAGAAGACCCGAACAAGTATATTTTAATTGGATGCGAGGTTATGTAGCTTCAAACTACTTTTTAAAAGCTCTCGGCCTGATTTTTGGCGTTGACACTTCAAAAATAGATCTTATTGGTGATGACGATTTGAGAAGCGCAGAAACATTTAAGCGAACCCCGAAAGCTGATTTGGAAATAAAATTAAACGGAAAAGAAAAAATCAGAATTGAGATGCAGTCAGGTTTTACGGGGACAAATGATGTTAAACAACATAAAGTATTGGAAGCAAAAAGAGTTTTTCTTGACAGCGGAATTCACACCTTGGCGATTCATTTCGATTTATACAACGGACAGGTCGCGTTTATTAAACTTGATGAAATTGAAGACAACAGCGTTAACTGGATAACGCGAATAAATCTTAATGAGGGATTAGTTTGGAACATAGATCAAAATTTTTTCTTTTGGAATTTGCGGAATACGCCACCGTCGTATCAAAACATCCTTAAAAATTATTACGCTTAAAATATGAAACAGGAACTACAAAAAGCGATGCTTATTGGGATGTATTTATCAAAATACGACAAACAAGCATTGGAAATTCTTGGTTTTGAAAGTTTTATTGAAGCATACAATACAATTGGCTTAGCAATAAAAGTAAAACCATTATCAATACGCAATTATCGGGACGAATTTGATCCTGTTTTCCCGAACAAAAGAAAGGGTTGGCACAAAAGACCCATGTTTCAGACAAGGGTTGAGATGCTCAATAAATATAAAGATTTGGATATAGAAGTATTTACGGATTTAATAAAAAATATCATATATCAAAACCCCGCCGTTAATTTGATAGAAGAAAAAGTAGAATCCGAAGAAGACAAATCAAGAACTTTTGCCAAAAGATTAATTACCGGGCAAGCGGCTGAACAGTATTTTAGAGACAATTATCAGTCTGTGCCGGCTTTTAATGGCTTGGCTTTTGAAGAAACAACAAAATTTGGATGTGGGTTTGATTTTAGAGTTTTACACGATGCGGGTTTTTACGCCGTTGAAGTTAAAGGTCTTGAAAAAGCAAAAGGGGCCATTGGATTGACCAACAAAGAGTATAAAACAGCTTTCTATTTGAAAGAGAATTATTTCGTCTTTTTAGTAAAGAATTTTATTGAAATGCCAGTTCACGATCTCTTCAAAAATCCTATTTTTTCACGCGAATTAGATTTTATAAAAAGTGAAAGAACAATTAAACAAGTGAGTTGGAACGCGTCAGTATAGGTGATTTTCAAAAGAAAATGCGCTTGAACGCGCCGAAAAAATTAATGGACCATAATGCTCCGCACAATAACGCGAGACTGGTAAAGATGATGGAATTGTTGCCGGACGGTGGCACTCCGGAAGATTTGCCTGAAAATTTGAGACCAACTTCAGGATTTAAAAACACTTATTGTCGTCTTTGGTGGAAAAGACCAGCAACGACGATTACGAGGAATTTAAGCACTCCTTCGTCGTCGAGATGCATACACCCGAAAGCTCCAAGACCGTTGACGACAAGAGAGGGCGCGAGAATTCAATGCCTCCCCGACGATTATCAATTTTTCGGTTCAAGAACCGACAGAAATTTACAGATCGGCAACGCCGTCCCGACCTTTTTTTCAAATGCGTTGGCGAAATCAATTTTGGAAAATTTTAAAGCCGATAAATTGATATGAATAATTATGGACAAATTTTCCAAACGAAAGAGGAGCGAAAGAATGTCAAGAATTCGTTCTTCAAACACGCAGTTTGAAAAGAATTTCGTTGCGGAGCTTAAGAAAAAGACTCGGAAAAAATTCAGAACAAATGCCGGGGACTTGAAAGGTAAGCCGGACATTGTTTTTCAAAAAGAGAGAGTTTGCATTTTCTTAGACAGCGATTTTTGGCACGGTTGGCAATATCCAAGATGGGGAAAAATTTTAAAGGATGATTTTTGGAAAAACAAAATAGAAAATACCAGAAATAGAGACAGGAAAATAACCGCATATTTGAAAAGGACGGGGTGGATAGTGCTGAGAATTTGGGGTCATAAAATTAACGAACAACTTGACGCAACGCTTAATAATGTTATTGATAATTTACGGAAAAATGAACATCAATGAGAAAGCAAAAGAAAAAGTAAAAATGAAAAAGGCGAGACTAACGGGCATAAAACCGTCAAACCGCTGGAGATTTGCGAATATATCATCAAATTAACGGCATTTTATAAAGAAGCGACAATTTTAGATCCATTTGTCGGGAGCGGCACTACCGCAGTGGCTGCCAAAAAATTAGGATTAAATTATATTGGCATAGATATTAATTCTGAATATGTTAAAACTTCAGAAGAAAGGCTGGCACAAGTTAAAAAGGGTGAAGGTAAGAGCAAGACTATTAAATTTTTAAATGAAAAAATGGGGCAAAACAATATGTTTGATTTTGTTTATAACGGCAAAAAAGTTTTTTCAGTTTAAAAAAGACAAAGACGACCATTTTCAAAAATTTGTCAAAAGCTCTTGCCACATTCAGATTTTTAGGCTAAGATAGTAATATATGAACCATGCTCCAGAATACAAAAATATTAGCCGATATAATTCATTTGAAATTTTTGAGGATATTTACGGCCAAGACAGAAGCGAGCATTTTAACCAGCTGGAAATGCCTGAAATTGCTGGTGCTAAAAACCATGTTTGGCTGTGGTTGTCGCTCTTGCTCCTGATTGTTGTTATCGGCTTGGCTATTCATCCTTTACTCTCATATTTGCTCAAAACCCCTTATCCCTTGATTGTTATCGGCGAAGATTCTATGCAGCCGGTTTTCAAAAAAAATGATTTAGTGGTTGTCAAAGGCGTAGTCAGCGCAGATAAAATTAATGTCAGCGATGTCATTGTTTATCAAACCGGTTCAGATGGAAATCACGTCCTGACAGTTAACCGCGTTCAGGATAAAAATGAAAATACCGTTATGGTCAAAGGCGATGCCAGCGATAGCCAGTTAAAAATAATTGCCCCAGGGCAGATAGTCGGCAAAGTGGTTTCAGCCCAAGGCCCGATTAAACTGCCTTTATTTGGCGCCATCAGCGCTTTATTCAATCAATAAATATCAATATGAACAACAAGCAGTCTCTGATGGAAAAAATAGAATCCCTTGCAAAAAGAAGAGGCTTTATTTTTCAATCCAGCGAAATTTACGGCGGCTTTGGCTCCAGTTATGATTACGGCCCATTAGGCGTTGAGCTAGCCAATAATATTAAGCGCCAATGGTGGCGGTCAATGGTGCAGATGAGACTGGATGTTTTTGGCCTTGACTCTGCGATTATCATGCACCCTAAAGTCTGGGAGGCTTCCGGCCACGTGGAAAGCTTCAGCGACCCGCTGGTTGACTGCAAACAATGCAAACGGAGATTTCGCGCCGACCATCTGTTAGAAGCTTCCAGCGCCAAACCTGATTTGGACGGCCACCGCGAACCGCCTAAAAATATCGCTGATATCGTCTGTCCGGAATGCGGCGGCGAATTAACCCAGCCTCGTAATTTTAATTTGCTCATGAAAACTTTTGTTGGCGCAGTTGAAGATGGAACTTCCCAAACCTATCTAAGAGGCGAGACATGCCAAGGCATTTACGTTAATTACCAAAATATCATTGATTCATCCCGCGTCAAAATCCCTTTTGGCATTGCCCAAATCGGCAAAGCTTTCCGCAATGAAATTACGCCCGGCAACTTTATCTTCCGCACCCGTGAGTTTGAACAGATGGAAATGCAATATTTTATCCATCCTCGGGAGGCTGACAAATGGCTGAAATATTGGAAAGGCGAGCGGGAAAAATGGTATAAAGATTTAGGGCTTAAAGACAGTTTTCTCCAATGGCGCGAACATGGCGAGCAGGAACGGGCTCATTACGCGCGCGCTGCCTGGGACATTGAATTTGATTCACCCTTTGGCGGCTGGAAAGAATTGGCTGGCGTGCACGATCGCGGCGATTGGGATTTGTCGCGCCATGAAAAATTTTCAGGAGTTGACTTAAAATATTTAGATCCAGAAACCAAAGAAAAATATACTCCCCGGATTATTGAAACTTCAGACGGCGTTAGCCGCGCCATGCTGGCATTTTTAATTAACGGCTATGAAGAAGTTGACGCCCGCTCTGGCGACGACCAGAGCAAACATGGCAAAGAAGTTGTTCTGCGCCTGGACAAAAGATTAGCCCCGATAAAAGTCGCTGTTTTGCCGTTATCTAAAAAAACAAACCTTGAAACTATGGCGCGCAACATCCAAAAAGAATTAGCCCCGTATTATATGAGCCAATATGACAGTAGCGCTTCCATTGGCAAGCGCTACCGCCGCCAAGATGAAATCGGCACGCCCTACTGCGTTACCGTTGATTTTGACTCGCTGGCTGATAAAAAAGCCACGGTCAGGGAACGCGACACAATGAAACAGGACAGAATTGATATTGTTGACCTCAAATCGTATTTGGATAAAAAATATTCTAATGTATAAACTTAGCGCTCTTAAAAATAAATTAAGAATCATCACTTATCCCATGCCTCACAGCCACGGTGTTACCAGCGGCATTTTTGTCAACGTTGGTTCTCGTTTTGAAACGGATAAACAGGCCGGCATCTCGCATTTTGCCGAGCATATGTTTTATAAAGGCACTAAAAAACGTCCTACCCCAGCTGATATTTCCCGCGCCATTGAAGCTGTTGGCGGTTATACCAATGCCGCCACCAGCCAAGATTACACTTTTTTCTACAATCGCGTGCCGGCGCGGCACGTTCATTTCGCCCTTGATTTTTTGGCCGACATTATTAATCACTCGCTTTTTGATCAGGCTGCCATTAAACGTGAAAAATCCGTCATTCTGGAAGAGTTAAATATGTATCTTGATACGCCCACCAGATATATTTATGATCTGATTATGAAAACAGTTTGGCCGGATAATTCTCTTGGCCGCGACATTATTGGCAGGCGAGCCAGTTTGGCCGCTGTCACTCGCGCCAGCTTTATGCCATATTTAAGGAACACTTACCAGCCGCAAAATATGGTTTTAGCTGTTGCCGGTCAAGTCAGCCACGCCGAAGTTGTGCAAGATGCTAAAAAATATTTTGCCCGGAATAAAAACGGCCGGCTGTTAAAATTTAAAAAAGTCATTACTGGCCAAACCAAAGCGCGGGTTTTAATTCATTCTAAAACCACTGACCAAGCCCATTTGTGTTTAGCCGTGCCTGCTTTGCCGCGCGGCCACCAACTGGAAAACCCCCTGGCGCTCTTGGAAACAATTCTTGGCGGCGGTATGAGTTCGCGTTTATTTTTAAACATCCGCGAGAAAAGGGGATTGTGCTATTATATCAATTCCTTTAGTGAAAAATTTGCTGATACTGGTATTTTTGGCATCAGCGCTGGTTTAAACACAGGCAAAATTCAAGAGGCGATTAAAGCCATTTTAGCCGAGCTTGACTTAATCAGCCGGGTTAAGGTCAGTCAAGCAGAATTGAATAAAGCCAAAGAATATCTGTCCGGCAATATTCGCCTGCAGCTGGACAGCACTGAAAACATGGCTATTTATTACGGTTCCCAAGCTTTGTTTTATCAGCGCATTAAAACCCCGGAGCAAAGAATTAAAGAATTGCTGCAAGTTAAAGAAAATGATATAATGGCATTAGCCCGCAAGTTATTTCAAAAAAACAGGTTTAATTTAGCTGTTATTGGCCCGTTCAAACAGTCAGCTGATAAAAAATTTTTAAAACTTTTAAATTAATAAAAACTATGTCTAACGCAAACACTTCTGCCACAATTTCATATTTATCAATCATCCGCGTCCTGATTGTTTTTCTCGTCGTTTTTTTTATCTATCTTATCCGCGATGCCCTAGCTTTATTATTCGTCTCTATCATTTTTGCCGCCGCTATTGATCCTTTGGTTGACTGGCTGCAAAAAAGAAAAATTCCCCGCGCCGCTTCCATTCTCATGATTTATATTATTCTGCTGGCTGTTTTTAGTTTGGTGATTATCCTGATGATTCCGCCAATTACTGAAGAAATCGGCCAGATTATCAGCAACTTTCCAGCTTATTATGAAAAAGTTTCCATTGGCATCCATACCATGCAAAGCCAAGCCGATGACAATAATATTCAAATTGGCAGTGATTCAATTGTCAAAACCCTGCAGTCGTTGAGTTTGACTTTAGCCCAAACAACCAAAAGTATTTTTGTTACCATCACCAGCATTTTCGGCGGACTTTTTTCACTTTTAGTCGTTTTAGTCATTACCTTTTATTTAACCGTGGAAGAAAACGCGCTTAAATATTTTATAAAATTTTTAACTCCTTTAAAATACCGCGCCTATACTATGGATCTGATTAATCGCATGCAGTACAAAATTGGCCTGTGGTTAAGAGGGCAGTTGCTTTTGTCTATTATTGTCGGTATTCTGGTTTATGCCGGCCTGCTTTTATTCGGCGTTAAATATGCTCTGCTGCTGGCGTTAATCGCCGCTATTTTGGAAATCGTTCCTTATCTTGGTCCTTGGATATCAGGCATTATCGCCGTCTTTATCGCTTTTTCCGATGGCTCAATCATCAAAGTCCTGCTAGTCGCTTTATGGTATCTGTTGGTTCAGCAAGCTGAAAATAATATTATTGTTCCTAAATTGATGGGCAGGATGGTTGGTTTAAATCCCATTATTGTCATTATGGCTATCATTATCGGTTTTAAGTTGGGCGGTGTCATCGGCGGTATGATGGGCGTGCCTGTGGCCGCTGCCATTGCCGTTTATTTGACTGATATTATCAAAGAAAAGAAAGGTGAAAAAATAGGTTTGCCAAAATCTGATACAGATACTTGATAAATTTTATATTATAGTATATAATAGAATCACTATGAAAAAATTAGCCAGCAATGACAATAATAACAATAATAATCAACTTACAGCCGGTTAGTTTTTAATTAACTATTTTTTAAAAACTGACCGGCCAGCAAGCCGGTTATTTCAATTCCCGCACATTTTCTCTCGGGTAGTTCAGTGGTAGAACGCCTGGCTGTTAACCAGGATGTCGTAGGTTCGAATCCTGCCCCGAGAGAAAAGGTGCGGGATGAAAATCCTGTTCTCGGAGCCAACAAACCACCTTGACGTAATGCCAAGGGTTTTTTTGTTTTGTTTTTTTATGCTATAATATTAACAGACTAATATGGCTGATTTTAATGAGCAAAAAGTGGATAATTCAGAGCTAAAATCAAGCGCCCAGCAGCTTGACCATGTTTTAGATAAGATAGAAGCTGAAAAACAAATTTTTTTCCAGGAAGATGAGCTGAAAAAAGACAGGGCAAAAAAAATTGTTTTTAAGGATTTGGGCTGGTATTGGGAAATGATTCGCAAGCCAGTTTTGATTTTGGCTGGATTAGAGATTGCGCTCTATCTCTTGGCGCTAGCACCGAATTTAAAGATTTTAATGATGGAAGTGTTTGACCCGCTAATGCTTTTGGTTGATTTGGTGTTTTTCGGCTGGCTTTTTGCCAGTGTCATAAAAAAGAAAAAAGAGACGGCTTGGCAGGGATTGGTCGCGGTATTTTTAGCCGGCTTTGCCCTAGGGTTTATTTTAAGTATTTTTAAAACGTTTTGGATTCGCGAGTATTGGACATTATTTAATGTCATAGCGCAGCCGGTGTATCTGGGTTTGCTGGCAGTGGTAATAGGCTTGGTTGTTAGTTTATTTGTGAAACGTAAAAATTAATTTAAGCCATTGTTTATTAATTTATTAATTAACTAAAATAAAAATATGCCGGAGAAAAAAGATTTGAATCAAAATGAGAGAGCCATCGCGGCTCTTTCATATATTTGGGTTTTGGTTTTAATACCGCTGCTTGCCAAAAAAGACAGCGAATTTTGCCAATTTCACGCCAAGCAAGGATTGGTATTATTTATTGGTTCGTTTGTGGTTATGATTTTAGGCATGATTCCCATTTTAGGCTGGCTGATAATTTTGCCTTTGGGCTGGCTGTTCATTATAATTTTGTCAATTTTGGGGATTATTAACGGCTTGGCCGGCAAACAATGGGAGATGCCATATCTGGGCCAATACGCCAAGAAAATTAATTTATAATATGATGCCAAAAAAGGAAAAATTCATCTTATTTTTCAAAGAGATTAATAAGAGCGATCTAGCACTGGTAGGCGGCAAGAATGCCTCTTTGGGCGAGATGTATGCCAAGCTTTTAAGAAAAGGAGTTAAAGTGCCTAATGGTTTTGCTGTCACTGCCGCGGCTTATTGGTATTTTATAAAAAAAGCTGGCATCAAGCAAGGCATCAAGGAAATTTTAAAAGGGTTGGATACGAATAATATGGTTAATTTAAAGGCGCGCGGCAAAAAAATAAGGGAGTTGATATTGCAAGCAACATTGCCCGGAGAGCTTGAAAAGCAGATCATTAAAGCATACCAGAAATTGCTTGGCAGCCAAGAGATGAGCGTGGCTGTTAGGAGTTCAGCCACGGCAGAGGATTTGCCTGATGCCAGCTTTGCCGGGCAACAGGAAACTTTTCTGAATGTCAAAGGGGAAAAGGAGCTTTTGGCAGCTGTTAAAAAATGCATGGCGTCGCTTTTTACTGACCGCGCGATTTCTTACAGAGTAGATAAGCATTTTGATCATCTGAAGATAGGTTTATCAGTCGGCGTGCAGACAATGGTCAGGGCAGATAAAGCCAGTTCAGGAGTGATGTTTACCATTGACACGGAATCAGGGTTTCGCCAAGTAGTTTTAATCAATTCAATCTATGGTTTGGGAGAAAATATTGTTCAGGGCAGAATTACTCCTGATGAGTTTATTGTTTTTAAACCGCTTTTAAAAGCTGGTTTTCCAGCGCTTTTAAGCAAAAAATTGGGCACGAAAAAACTACGGATGGTTTATGATAAAAAAGGCGATGTTAAAAATATTCCAGTCAGTAAAGCAGAGAGTTTAGAATATTCTCTTAACGACAGCGAGGCTTTGCAGTTGGCGCGCTGGGCAATAGTAATTGAGGAACATTATAAAAAACCGATGGATATTGAATGGGCCAAGGATGGCTTGACCGGCGAACTTTTTATTGTTCAGGCAAGACCAGAAACCGTATGCTCTCAAGAAAATAAAAATGTACTGGAAGAATATCGGCTGAAGTTAAAGTCAGCGGTAGTTGCGGTCAGCGGCGTGGCCGTGGGCAGGAAAATCGGTCAAGGCAAAGCCAGAGTGATTTTGGACATTCAAAAGATTAATCAGTTTAAAAAAGGCGAGGTGCTGGTGACTGGCATGACTAATCCTGATTGGGAACCGATTATGAAAAAAGCCTCGGCCATTGTTACTGATTCCGGAGGCCGGACTTGCCATGCTTCAATCGTGGCCAGGGAGCTGGGAATTCCTGCCATTGTGGGCACGGCAGTTGGCACAAAGCTGATTAAAAATGGCCAGCCGATTACTGTTGATTGTTCGCAGGGCGAAAGAGGGTTGGTTTATAAAGGATTAGTGCCGTTTGAGGTGAATAAAATTAATATTGCTAAAATTCCCAAGTTAAGAACACAGATTATGATGAACATTGGCGAGCCGGCGGAGGCTTTTAGCCAAGCGCAGATTCCCAACCAAGGCGTTGGTTTGGCCAGGCTTGAATTTATTATTAATGAATATATTAAAGTGCATCCTTTGGCCTTAATTAATCAGCCCAGCGAAAAAGTTAAGGAGATTGTTAAGCAGGCTGGCTATCAGAATGGCCGAGACTTTTTTGTCGGTCAGTTGGCTGAAGGGATTGCCATGATTGGAGCGGCTTTTTACCCAAAAGATGTGATTGTCAGATTAAGCGACTTTAAAAGTAATGAATACGCGCATTTAATTGGCGGGAGTGAATTTGAGCCGCTGGAACAAAATCCAATGCTTGGCTGGCGCGGGGCTTCAAGATATTACAGTGAAAAATTTAAAGAGGCTTTCCAAATGGAATGCCAGGCGTTAAAAAAAGTTAGGAATGAGTTGGGGCTTCAAAATATTAAAATTATGGTGCCATTTTGCCGGACTGTTGAAGAAGGGCGAAAGGTGATTCAAGCGCTGAAGGATAATGGTTTAGTCAGAGGCAAAGACGGCTTGGAGCTGTATGTGATGGTGGAGATTCCGTCTAATGTAATTTTAGCTGCTGAATTTGCTAAATTGTTTGACGGTTTTTCTATTGGTTCAAATGATTTGACGCAGTTGGTTTTGGGGGTGGATAGGGATTCGGAATTGGTCTCTCATATCTATAATGAGCGCAATGAGGCAGTTAAAATTTTGATTCGCCAAGTTATTGCCGCGGCCAAAAAGACAAAAACCAAGATTGGCATTTGCGGCCAAGCACCCAGCGATTTTCCGGATTTCGCGGAATTTTTAGTGAGAGAGGGAATTGATTCAATCTCACTTACGGCTGATACGATTGTGAAAACCATGGTTCACTTGTCCAAGGTGGAGAAGAGGAAGAGGAAGAAATAATAAATAATAAATAATAAATAATAAGTGATAAATGATAAATGATAAATTAGAGCCGCTAAGCGGCCCTGTTTATTTTGACTTTGGGGATAAATTGAAGTAAAGTGGTATTATATTTATATATGGAGAGGTGGCCGAGTGGTTGAAGGCGCATGCTTGTCCGCTCGGCGTTGCGAGCGGATCCGCTCACCCGCTCATACTGAAAGCGCCGAGCGGGCTGAGCGGAGAAAGTTTAAATAATTTGATTTATGTGTTATGTTCTATACATATGTTTTACAAAGCAAAAAAGACCAAAGATTGTATGTTGGTTTTAGTGCCAATTTGCAAAAGAGGATAGAAGCACATAAGTTGGGAAGAGTTGGCATAACAAAAGATAGGCGACCACTGGATTTGGTTTATTATGAGGCTTTTAAAGATGAAAGTGCGGCACGTAAACAAGAATTATTTTACAAAACAGGGCAAGGTAGAAGAATTTTAAACAAACGGTTGAGTTTTTTGCAAACAGACGATGAAATAAAATGTGGAAGGGTCGCCTAGTGGCCGATGGCGCGCGCTTGGAAAGCGCGTATACCGCAAGGTATCGCGGGTTCGAATCCCGCCCCTTCCGCCAATTTTCAGAATTCGGATTTTGTGATTGTTAAAAAGATAATTAAACAGCAATAAAAATATGCAATACACAAAATTATTCACCCAATTAAATAAGAATTCAGTGGCTGAAGCAGGCGGTAAAGGAGCCAGTTTGGGCGAAATGACCCACCTCTTCGGCGGGCAGGCTCAAGCTAAGATTCCAGTGCCGCCGGGATTTGTGGTGCTCGCCAGTGCTTTTGACAGATTTTTAGATGAAACAGATTTAGCCCAAGACATTCAAGCTCAGCTTGACCAAGTCAATTATAAGGATACCAATTCAGTTGACCGGTATGCCAATGTTATCAGAGACACGATTGCTAAGACAAAATTTCCAGAGGACTTAAAAAAAGAAATTGTGGCTGAATTTAAAAAACTAAAAGCACCTTTGGTGGCAGTGCGCAGTTCGGCAACTGCGGAAGATTCCAAAACTGCCAGTTGGGCCGGGGAGTTGGAAACTTATTTAAACACTGACGAAAAAGATTTAATTGAAAACGTTAAAAAATGCTGGTCGTCTTTATTTACCCCAAGGGCGATTTTTTATCGCCACGAAAAGAAACTCCTCAAAGCGAAAGTGTCGGTAGCAGTGGTAATACAAAAAATGGTCCAGTCTGATGTATCCGGAATTTGTTTTACGGTTCATCCGGTTACTCAAGATAAAAATCAGATGATTATTGAAGCCGGCTTTGGGCTGGGTGAGGCAATTGTCTCCGGGCAAATCACCCCTGATTCTTATGTGATTGATAAACGGGATTGGTCAATTATTGACATCAATATTGCCAAACAGGCACAACAGATCATTAAAATTGACAGAATTACTGCCATGACCAAAATTAAGAAAGCTGATCAAGAGAAACAAAAATTATCAGGCAAAAAAATAATTGAACTGGCCAAGCTTTGCGGGCAGATTGAAAAGCATTACGGCTTTCCGTGTGATATTGAATGGGCGATGGAAAAGGGGAAAATATATATTACGCAATCCCGCCCAATTACGACGTTATAAAAAATATGATTAATACTCAAATTAATCCTGATAAACAGTTATTCAAATGGGGGCCGATTGACGGGCTACCTATTTATGTTGATTTTTTTAATATCGCTCTTACAAAATATCAGAAAAAATTCCATCCTTGGCCGGATGTACTCGATTATTTTAATAAAGAAAAGATGACATTAATTATTGGCTACCAAGAATTATACACTAGCGGCGTGATTAATTTTCGAAAATATATTCTCCATGATAAAAATTTCAAAAAATATTATCAGCAGTGGAATATTATTTTAAAGAATATTTTAAACTTCTGGGTGAGGATGGATAAAGAAGAGTTATCAAGATTAGACAACCAAGCAATTATCAGGATTTTTAAGCAATGGTCCGAACTATATTTCAATTTTTGGACAATCGGATTATTGCCAGAGCTGTCTAGCTGGGGAGGCGAACAAATATTGAAGTGGGAACTGGAAAGCAAAGTTAATGATGCTGATTTTATTATGCTTTTTGAACGACTCTCGGCTCCAGAAAAATTATCATTTTATCAAAAAGCTGATCTGGAACTTTTAAAATTAAAAGAATATCAAGGTAAAAAGTTGTTTGACGCGAAATTATCCGTGTATCAGCAAAAATATTTTCATATTTTAAATAGTTATCACCACACTCAAATTTTGAATGAGCAATATTTTGTAGAAGAGTTATTAAAATATTCTCAGCAGAAGGCGGAACAAAAAATTCAGGAATTAGAACTCTTACCGCTAAAAATTAAACAAGAGAAAAGAGAACTAATAAAAAAATATAAATTAAGCCCCGAGATTCAAAGGATTGCCGAGCGTTTGAGCTTCTGTATTTGGTGGCAAGACTTGCGCAAGTTTTATATTTTTAGGGCCAATTATTATATTGACTTATTTTTGAAAGAGTTTAGTTTCAGATGGGGAGTTAATTTTAACGATTTGCATTATTATAATTATAAAGAGATTTTATTGTTAATCGATAATAAAAAATCAGTCAGCCGAAATGAATTAAATAAGCGTTGTCAATATTTTTTGTTTTTGCATTCTAAAAAAAGAAATTCTTTAGAATATTTTTCAGGCGTAGAAGTAAAAAATTTTATTCAGCCACATACCGAGATTATAGTTGATAAGAATATCACACAGATCAAGGGGTTAGTCGTTAGCCGTGGTAAAACCGTTAAGGCCAGAGTTAAAATTTTAACTTCCGCTAAAGAAGCCGATAACATTAAAAAGGGAGAAATTTTAGTCGCCGCCATGACTTCACCCGATTACATTATCGCTATCAAAAGAGCCAGCGCTATTATTACTGATGAAGGCGGTATGACCTGCCACGCGGCGATTGTGTCTAGAGAGTTGGGAATTCCCTGTATCGTCGGCACTAAAATCGCCACTAAAGTTCTAAAAGATGGTGATTTGGTGGAAGTTGACGCGGAGAAGGGTATAGTAAATATTATTAAGAAATAATTGTTACACTTATGAAAAAATTAGACATCATAAATTTAGCCAGTTTAAAGAATAAACAATGGTATCATCAGCGCTTTGACGGATCGCCGCTGTATCTATTTGCCGTTGGCGAAGCAGAGATAAAGAAAGAGAAAAGAAAACCAGCTCGCGCAGAAGCAGATGTTCGGGTTTGTTTTTTTAATAGCGGTAAAGCAGATTGGTATTTAGATATGGAAGATGTCAAACGGGGCGCGCAAGTCATAATTAACAAGGCTAGGGAAAATCAAAATATCAGCACTAAGTTACTCAAAGCTTGGAAAGAAGATGAAGATAAATTTGAAGAGTTTTTTAACGACTTTCATAAAATTAATCTCAAGAAGTTAATCAACAAAGAACTTCTCGAATTGTTTAACAAATATTCAAAGCTATTTTTAAACCGTTTTAGTTCGTCAGCCGTGATCGATCACTTTGCTTTGGGTACGGATGAGATTATTGCTAAAATGATACGAGTGGAGATAGGCAAGATTAAAAAAGAATCAGATTTTACTGATATTTTTAGTGTTGTTACTGCGCCTGTTCATCAATCATTTATCAATCAGGCGGAAATAGATTTATTAAAAATTACCATTAACTCACCAAATAATTTAGAAAAAATTAAAAAATATAAGCGGAAATATTTTTGGACAAAAAATAACTATATTACAGCTCAAATTTTAACAGTTGAGCATTTTCAAAAAGAAATTTCAGTCTGGCGAAAATCAAAAGCGGATTTAAAGGAGCAATTGAATCAATTTAAAAATACACCCCATATGAATAAACTAAAGAAGCAGAAATTATTTAGGGAACACAGATTTTCTTCACTTCTTAAAACACTTATCAAAATTTCCGAGGATTTTACTTGGTGGCAGGATGAGAGAAAAAGATCTACTTATCTGAATATTCATATGGGAACTCAAATACTAGGAGAAATGGCTGATAGAATTGGTTATACTAAAGAAAGCACAAAATTTTTGATTAGACCGGAAGTCAAAAAATGGTTCAAATATAAAATACCAAACCAAAAAGAATTAAACCAAAGAATGAAAAACTGCGGCATTGCTATTTGGCGTGATGGCTATTATATCGCTACTGGCAAAGAAGTGGAAGAAATTAAGAAGATGATGATAACTAAAAGCGGGCAAGACGAAGTACGGGATTTAAGAGGATTATCCGCTTCAACTGGTAGAGCCATCGGAAAAGTAAAAATAATTAATTCGGCCCGGGAAATTAGCAAAGTAAAGCCGGGAG
>MFMW01000027.1:0-204 GCA_001783595.1 Candidatus Kuenenbacteria bacterium RIFCSPHIGHO2_02_FULL_39_13
GTTTTTGCGGCGCAATGTTCACGGCTCAATACGCAAAAGGTAATGGTGGAATTTATCGTTATTACAGATGTACTCGAAAACAGGGTCATTGCGCCGCTAAATACATTCAAGAGCAGGAACTTGCGAGGCAACTCTTTGAAAAATCGCAAACAATTGCTTTGCCCACTGATTGGGTAAAAGAAATGTTGGATTATTTGGATAACG
>MFMW01000027.1:246-600 GCA_001783595.1 Candidatus Kuenenbacteria bacterium RIFCSPHIGHO2_02_FULL_39_13
AGATAAATCAGAAAATGGTTGTTGTCCAAGACAAACTCGACAAATTGCTTGAGGGCTATTTAGATAATTTCATTGACGAGGAAACTTACAAACGGAAAAAAGAGGAACTTGTCCAACAAAAAATCTCGTTAAAAAACGAGAAATATACTCTTGGACAAAAGCGGATGAGCGGCTGGATCGAACCAACCCGAAACTTCGTAAATACCTTGATTCAAGCAGGAAAAATCGCTTCACCGAAATTTCTGCAAGAAATTTCGGACTTGGTGAGAAAAATTGGAACGAACCGCCTCATTTCCGAAAAAATTGTTTCTTGGAATTTCGTACCGCCGTTTGACTTTACGGCTTCATTCCTTG
>MFMW01000027.1:632-763 GCA_001783595.1 Candidatus Kuenenbacteria bacterium RIFCSPHIGHO2_02_FULL_39_13
TTGTTATCAGCTTCCAAAAATTTGCAAAATCCTATTTGGTGGGCATACGTGGACTTGAACCGTTTAAAAGCAACACTGTTGCTTTTAAACCCTCGCCATTATCAGTGTTGCGCTCCCCGCCTGCCATAGTA
>MFMW01000027.1:794-18821 GCA_001783595.1 Candidatus Kuenenbacteria bacterium RIFCSPHIGHO2_02_FULL_39_13
CAGTGTTGCGCTCTAACCATCTGAGCTATGCGCCCAAATTTCGATGTACGGCGGGCAGGTAGCCAACTGAGCTATATGCCCGTATTATAAAATAAAAGCACTATAATTACTCATTATAATGCTTTTATAATATCATTTACTATTAAAAGCGTCAATTATTTGAGGTTGTTAATTTTCGTTAGAGTCCCCTGTATGGAGACTCTGACGGAGCGAAAAAAATAATTTGCAGGTTTTCTCTAATTAGAGGATTTCGTATCTGACATTCGGAATTGAGGGGTTCAATACCACTTGGCTCCACTTCAGGAGCCGTCTTTATAAGAGGCGGTTTTTGATTTTTTTGTAATTGTATCTATCATGTTTTGTTTTAAATAAACGAATCCGAATATCTGAAGTTGCGATAGCAATTTGGGTGTAGCGAAGCGAAACCAGATATTCGGTGTTATGCGGACGAGCGAGCGGAGCGAGCGATGTCCGCATAACTCCTTATTATCCGCAAACATTGCGTATAATTGGCTTTTATTATTTGTATATTATGCGAACTATTTTATTATTAGTCGGGCGAATTTTCTTTTCCCAATTTTTAAAATATCGCCGTTTCGGGGTTTGATTTTATTTTTCCAATCAGTGATTTTTTTATTATCTAAAGTAACTCCGCCTTGCTCAATCAACCGTTTGGCTTCGGATTTGCTGGGAACTAATTGGGCAGAGACCATAAGCTCTGGCAGATCGTATTCAATGTTCATAATAAAGACTTTTTCCATATTAGTTGGCGTATTTTTGTCGCGGAATATTCTATTGAATTCTTGCTCGGCTTTATCAGCCTCGGCTTTTGAATGGTAGCAGGTAATAATTTCTTTGGCCAGCTCTGCTTTAAGGTCGCGCGGATTAGTCTTTTGATTAGTTAGCTTCTCTTTTATTTCGGCAACTTCATCCATTGAGTAGTTGGTGCACAGTTCAAAGCCAAGGGCAATCATCGTGTCTGGCCAGCTCATAATTTTGCCAAACATATCTTTTGGGCTGTTATTTAAAGTAATCATATTGCCTTCGGTTTTACCCATTTTTTTACCGCTGGGATCTTCCAGCAGTTTCATAGTTAAGACAAATTTTTCTTTGTTTTTCATTTTAGCCATTAGATCCCGGCCGGTAAGCATATTAAAAGTTTGGTCATTACCGCCAATCTCGCCATCAACATTCATCACCAGCGAGTCGTAGGCTTGCATAACTGGATACATAAATTCATGCAGATAAAGAGGATTACCAGACTTGATTCTTTGTTCAAAAAGGTCTCGTTCAAGTATCCGTTGAACAGTAAAATTAGTTAGAAGTTCTAAAGTGTCTTTGAAGGTAAGTTTTGATAACCATTCGCTATTATATTTTAATTGAACAGGATTTTTACCAGAAAAGTTTAAAATTTTACTGGCCTGGGCTTGATAATTTTTGCAATTTTTTATGACTTGTTCATAAGTTAATTGTTTTCTAACAGTTCTTTTGTCAGGATCACCAATCATAGCTGTATAATCGCCAATAAGGAAAACAACATGATGTCCAAGATCTTGGAATTGTTTTAGTTTAATTAGACCAACGGAACTGCCGATGTGGAGCGTATCGGCTGTCGGGTCAAATCCTTGATAAACAGTTAGCTTTTTGTCTGATTCCAAAAGCTTTTCAAGATAGGATTTATCAGGGTATATACTTTCTACGCCTTTTTCTAGCAGTTCTTTAATCCGTGCACTAAAAGCGCCATTTTTTTTATTGTCATGGCTTTGTCGCTTTAGTGCAGGATGTTCGCCCCTTGCCGCGCGAGTGCTTTCTTTGTTGGTTTTAGTATGGGCCTCCATTTTAGCTTGATTTTTTGGGTTCATATGATTATATTACTATATTAGCTTATAATTGCTATAATTACAAATAAGATGCCCATACCAGCGCTTAAAGTAAAATCCCCGCAAAGTTGGAAAAACAAAAAAAGCTATCCTTCTGACAAATTAATTAAAAAAAGAAGGGCGGCTTTTTCATTTAACAAACATAGGAGAGGCGCAAAATTAAAAGTGCCTAAGAGATTAATGTATTTTGGCAAAAGAGACAGCGGAGGTTGGCTTAAAAATGCGCTAGTTAGAAAATTATTAAGGTTTGGGATTTATATAGCCGTGATAATCTTGGTGATTGGCATCGCAACTTTTTTCTATTATTCTTCCCAAGTGCCAACCAGAGAAGAGTTTATTGCTTCGGCTGAAGGATCAACGACAAAGATTTATGATCGCACAGGAACAATAGTTTTGTATGATTTGAGCGGAGAGATGAATAAAGAATGGCTGCCTTTGGATCAGATTCCAGAGCAGGTGAAGTGGGCGGTGATTGCTATTGAAGATGATCAGTTTTATGCGCATCGCGGATTTGATTTTCCAGCGCTAGTCAAAGTCGGCTTGCACGAGCTGTTGGGCATTGGGCCGCAAAGAGGCGGATCAACCATTACGCAGCAGCTGGTAAAAAACGCGCTTTTAAGTCCTGAAAAAACATATCGCAGGAAAATTAAAGAAATGATCATTGCTTATCAGATGGAGAAAAAGTTCAGTAAAGATGAGATTCTGGAGTTGTATTTTAATGTGGTGCCGTATGGTTCAACTGCTTACGGCGTTGAAGCGGCCGCACAGGCTTATTTTGGCAAATCAGCCAGCCAGCTTGATTTGGCTGAAGGGGCGGTATTGGCAGCCATGCTTAAGGCAACCACATATTATTCGCCCCATGGCTCGCATCTGGACGAGTTATTGGACCGCCAGCATTTTGTCTTAAACCAGATGGTTAAGCTTGGTTATATTGATGAGCAAGCGGTTAAGGCGGCTATGGAGCGCCAGCTAGACTTTAAAAATTTGCCGCCGAGCATCAAAGCGCCGCATTATGTTTTGTACATTAAAGAGCTTTTGGCGGAAAAATACGGGGAGGAAATGGTGGCAAAGGGAGGACTGAAAGTAATTAGCAGTTTGGATTGGGATAAACAGCAGCTGGCTGAAGAGGCGCTTAAAAAAGGAGTGGAGAAAAATGAAACGAATTATGGGGCGCATAACGCGGCGCTTGTTTCCATTGACGCGCGAACTGGAGAAGTTTTGGCCATGGTGGGATCGCGGGATTATTTTAATGAAGAATACGACGGGGCGGTTAATGTGACCATGCGGCCAAGGCAGCCAGGTTCGTCATTTAAGCCAGTAGTTTATGCCGCCAGTTTTTTAAAAGGCTTATCGCCGGAAACGATTTTATTTGACGTAGTGACAAAATTTAAAACTGATGTTGAGGGCGAATACGAACCGCATAATTATGACGACAAAGAGCATGGGCCTTTGCCAATCAGGAAGGCTTTGGCCGGTTCCTTGAATATTCCGGCAGTCAAAACAATTTATTTAACCGGGGTGGAAAACGTTTTGAATTTGGCAGAGAAGATGGGCTATACGACCTTGGCTGACCGTTCAAGATTCGGATTGTCCTTAGTGCTTGGCGGCGGGGAGGTAAAATTAATTGATCACGCTAAAGCTTTTGCCGTTTTTGCTCAGAATGGCCAAAGACATAATTTGCAATACATCCTGCAGGTGTCGGATAAAAATAGCAATGTTTTGGAGGAATTCAATGCGGCAGATAATCCTGGTGAAGAAGTGCTTGAGCCGCAGGTGGCTAAAGAAATTAACAGTATTTTAAGCGATGACAATTCCCGCGCTTATATCTTTGGCGTTGGCAGCCAGCTTACTTTGCCAGATCGGCCGGTAGCAGCCAAGACAGGGACAACTAATGATTATAAGGATGCTTGGACAATTGGTTACACGCCAAGTTTAGTGACCGGCGTCTGGGTGGGCAACAATAATAATGCGGAAATGAAACGGGGGGCTGACGGCAGTATTGTGGCGGCGCCGATCTGGAATGAATATATGAAAAAAGCTTTGGCTGGCATGCCAGTAGAAAATTTTGAAGCGCCGGCACAGGAAGAACTGCCGGAAAAACCAATGCTTAATGGTCAGATTGGCCAGGAAAATTTAGTGCAGATTGATCGGGTTTCAGGCAAATTGGCCACGCCCCTAACTCCGCCCAGCTTTATTGAAGAGAAGAATTTTCAGGAAGTGCATTGTATTTTGCATTATGTCAATATTAATAATATTTTGGGGTCCATTCCAGAGCATCCGGAGAATGATCCGCAATATGAGAATTGGGAAGCGGCAGTCAAGCGCTGGGCAATGGAGAATAAATTGGAAGTAAGCGCCGTCCAGCCAACTGCCTATGACGACATCCATACTGAAGAGAACAGACCAAATTTGGAAATTCGCACGCCGAGTGATGGCGCTCAATTTAACAGTTTAAATTTAAATGTAGAAGTTGCAGTAACCACTAAGCGCGCTATCAGCAGGTTGGAGTATTATCTGGATAACCAGCTCTTAGCCAAGGTGACGCGCTGGCCGTTTAATTTAGCCAGTTATGAGCTGGCTGGTTTTGGCAATGGCGAAAAATGGCTGCGGGTAATAGCTTATGATGACATTGATAACAGCCGGGAAAAAAGCGTTAGAATTTATTTGAATTTGTCAGGTGAATACGCCGAGCCGCTGGTTTGGTTGGCGCCGGTTGAGAATGATAAAATTTACGCGGAACAGATGCCCTATAATCTGCTGGTGCGAATTAATAATTATTCTTTGTATAACAAAGTGGATTTTTACATGAAAAAAGGCGATGGTTCATCAACTTGGATTGGTTATAGCGAGGTTAAAAGCGCCGAGGCAGGGACGCTCCTGACTGAAGCTTTGCCTGGCGAGTATGATTTTTACGCGGTTTTGACAGGCAAAGACGGCCGGGTGATTAAAGATAAGGGGATTAGAGTAAAAATAAATGAGCAATAAAGGCTGGGCGATTTTGTAAAAATAATTTTTTGTGCTATAATTAACTTGTGTTTCACTAAATAAATTTATATAATTATTTAAAACCTACAAAGTCTTTGGCAACTTTTTAGGTTTATGGAGTAAAATTATGAGTCGGGAAAATTTTTTTAACATAGCCACCGAAATAAGCCCGGTAGACGGCAGGGTAAGAACAAAAGAAACAAGGAAGAATTATACCACAGAAGGAGGGATTGTTGTGTCTAAGGTGGTCAGGGATTTTGTGTGTAACAAAATGTCGGGCGCAGATGATGAGGAGATTGATAAGCTGGTTACTGCCATTGTTACCAAAGCTAATGACCGCGGCTTAGTGAATAGAGAAAAGGTTGAGGATTTAGCTAAAGAAATGCTAGATAAAGCGCAAGTAGAACAGAGCGGGTCATAAATTTTATTTGACTGATTTTAGATTTGCTGGTATACTATGATTAAAGCTAGTTTAATAAACTAGCTTTAATTGTTAATAAGTTTTCTTTAATTTGATGGCATCAGAACTAATGCAAGCGATCCAACAGGTGTGCAATGACAAAAAAATACCTTTGGCATCTGTAATAGAAACCATTGAATCGGCCTTGGCCGCGGCTTATCGCAAAGATTTTGGCAATAAGCTGCAAAACATCAAGGTTGATTTTGAAATGGAAACTGGGGATTTTAAGGTTTATGACATTAAAGAAGCGGTAGAGGACGAGCTGAAAGAGGAATATGAAAGAATTAAAGAGGAAAAGATGAAGCAGGCAGAATCGGAAACGGCTCAAACAAATCAGATAAATCAGGCCAATGAAAAAGCAACAGTTCAGGAAGAGCCAGGCGGTTTTCAGGATGAAAGCGAGCAGGAGGTTAAAAGGTTTAATCCAAAAACGATGATTAGTTTGAGCGAGGCTAAAGAGATTGATAAAAAAATTAAGTTAGGCGATAAGCTAGTGCAGCGCTTGACATTGAGCGGGGATTTTGGCAGGATGGCGGCGCAGACAGCTAAACAGGTGGTGATACAAAAGCTGCGGGAAGCTGAAAGAAATATTATTTTAAGCGAGTATAAGGATAAGATTGGCGAGCTGTTAAGCGGCACGGTGCAGAGAGTTGAAGGCGCCGTGGTTTTGGTGGATTTTGGCAATGTCACGGCAATTATGCCTTTGGAAGAAGGGATTAGCAGTGAAAGGTATAGTCCTGGCGCCAGATTCAAGTTTTATATAAAAAGCGTGGAAGAGTCTGCTCGCGGTCCGAAAGTCATTTTATCAAGAATTCATCCTGATATTTTGCGCAAATTATTTAAACTTGAAGTGCCGGAAATCGCTTCGGGCACAGTGCAGATAAAAAGCATTGCCCGAGAAGCTGGTTCTCGCTCAAAAGTCGCCGTGGTTTCAAAAGAAGACAATGTTGACCCGATTGGTTCAGCGGTTGGGCAGCGCGGTACAAGAGTGCAAACGGTTATTAATGAAATCGGGGGCGAGAAAATTGATATTATTGAATGGCAGGAAGAGCCGACTAAATTTATCGCTAAAGCCTTGGCGCCGGCAAAAATTATCAGAGTAGAGATTAAGGGCAATAAAGAGAAAGAAAAAGAAAATGATGAAAAAGAAGACAGTGCGGGCGAGCAGGCGATGCGGGCGAGCAGAGAGGCAGTGGTCTATGTGACGTCGGATCAACTTTCTTTGGCCATTGGCAAGGGAGGACAAAATGTGAGATTGGCGGCCAAATTAACAGGCTGGAAGATAGATATTATGGAAGATAAACCAGCAGAGGAGAAAAAAGAAGCAGGGGCAAAAGAAGAGCAAGAAGAGAAGGAAGAGAAATAATTTAAAATTTTAAATTGGCACTTAAAATTATTAATTAATTTATTATCAATTTATGCTGTCTAATTCTATTCTTATACCGATCGTTGCATCGGTTTTAGCATTGGTATGGGCAATTATTTTGGCCCGTTCAATTTTACGCCAACGGGTTGAGAATGAAAAGGCGCTGGAAATTGCCGGCTACATTGCCGCTGGGGCGCGGGCTTTTTTAAAAAAAGAACAGACTATTTTGGCTGGTTTTGTAATTTTAGTCGCAGTTTTAGCAGCGCTGACGCCCATTGGCTGGCAGACTGGCGTGGCCATTCTCTTGGGCGCGGTTTTATCTGGCTTGGCTGGCCAAATAGGCATGCGCATTGCCACGAGCGCTAATGTCCGTTGCGCCGAAGGAGTGAGAATATCACTTTTTAACGGTTTGTCCGTAGCTTTTAACTCCGGGCTGGTAATGGGGTTGACAGTCGTTGGTTTAGGGCTTTTGGGAGTGAGTGTTTTGTATTTAATTTTTCAAGACCCGGTGATTATATATGGTTTTGGCTTAGGGGCGTCATTTGTGGCTCTATTTGCTCGCGTTGGCGGCGGTATTTATACCAAAGCTGCTGATGTGGGAGCGGATTTGGTGGGTAAAATTGAGGCTGGCATTCCAGAAGACGATCCCAGGAATCCGGCGGTAATCGCTGACAATGTGGGAGACAATGTGGGAGATGTGGCTGGCATGGGAGCTGATTTATTTGAAAGTTATGTTGATTCAATCATTGCCACTATGATGCTCGGGGTTTTTGTGCACTGGAGCTCATTTCAAAGCCCGATTATCTTTCCGATTTTTGTTGCGGCCTTGGGTATCGCGGCCAGTATTTTGGGCAGTTTTGTAATTAAAGCTTTTAGCCAGGCAAAACCGCAGAAAATTTTGAATGTCGGTATTTTTGCCAGCGCGATTTTATTCGTGATTTTTATTTTCATTGCCAATCAATTATTATTTAATGATTTGAAAATGTTTTGGGTGCTGTTAATTGGTTTGGTAACTGGAGTTTTAATTGGTTTGATAACTGAATTTTATACTTCACATGAACATCAGCCAACGCAAAAACTGGCCGAGGCAGCGACAACAGGAGCGGGCACAAATATTATTTCAGGCTTGGCCTTGGGTATGCAAAGTACAGCCCTGCCAGTAATTTTGGTTTCGCTGGCAATACTGGCAGCTTACAAGATTTTTGGTTTGTATGGCGTTGGCATTTCAGCCGTGGGAATGTTGTCAACCTTGGGTTTGACCTTGGCCACTGATTCTTATGGCCCGGTAGCTGATAACGCCGCCGGGATTGCTGAAATGGCTGATATGGGTGAAGAGGTAAGAAAGGGCGCGGAGGAACTTGACGCCGTGGGTAATACCACCGCAGCCATTGGCAAGGGTTTTGCCATTGCTTCGGCCGCATTGACGGCAATGGTGCTGGCAGTCAGCTTTTCTCAAGTGGCAAAAATTGAAACAATAAATATTTTAATGCCAGAGGTAATTGCCGGATTTTTTATTGGAGCGATGTATGTCTTTCTCTTTTGTTCAATGGCCATGAAAGCAGTGGGGCGCGCTGCTTACAGAATTGTGGAGGAAGTGAGGAGGCAGTTCAGAGAAATTAAAGGCATTATGGCTGGAACGGCCAAACCGGAATATGAGCGGTGCGTGGCTATTGCCACCGGCACTGCTTTAAAACAGATGATTTTACCTTCAATTTTAGCAGTGTTAATTCCAGTAGCGGTTGGTTTTACTTTAGGAGCTGAAAGCTTGGGCGGGCTGTTAATTGGCGCAGTGGTCAGCGGATTTTTAATGGCGGTAATGATGGCTAATGCCGGAGGAGCGTGGGACAATGCCAAGAAATATATTGAGACTGGCAAGTTCGGCGGCAAAGGTTCTGCTGCGCACAAAGCAGCGGTGGTCGGAGACACGGTGGGCGATCCGTTCAAGGATACTGCCGGGCCGAGTTTAAATATTTTGATTAAATTAATGGCCATTGTCAGTTTGATAATTGCGCCGTTGTTGTAAATATAGTATAATTATAGTGCAAAATATAAGAATTTTTTATGGTTAAAGTTAATGAAAAAAAGTATAAAAATGTGATTTTATTTTTTGCTAATAAAATCCAGAATGGAACATTAGGTAAATTAAAACTAATGAAGCTTTTATATTTTCTTGATTTTGATTTTTTTGAAAAGTACGGCAAGTCAGTTACTGGTGATGAGTATTTACGATTTGAAAATGGACCAGTGCCAAGAATGGCTGAGAAAATTTTGAAAAGCAGCAAAGGTAAAGAAATAAGTATTATTAATAAAAAAATAGGCCAAGGCTATAATGATCAGCAATTGATACAGCCTTGCGATGATAAAGATTTTGATATTAAATTGTTTTCCAAGGAAGAATTATTGATGATGGAGGAAGTAGCAGACAAATGGGAAAAGTTTTCCGGTGCCGAAATGAAAAATGCAAGTCATGGGGAAGCGCCATGGATCGCCACAAAGCCGAATGATGTGATAGATTATAACTTGGCTTATTATAGAAATAAGTATGGTGAGATGAGTAAAATATGATTTTATGGAGGTTGGAAGGCATCACAATATTAAAAAAGATTTTAAACTATTAAAGCGCTACCTAACAGCTGAAGAATCTCTTAAGGCTTGGGAGCGTCTTTTTAGTAGCAAGGGATTACGGGAAACACCTGGCATTGAAGTATACCCGGGGTTTGGGCAAGAAAGAATTTATAAAGCTAGGGTTGTTCCATTAAAAGAGAAATGTGGCAAGTCAAAAGGCTATAGAGTAATATTTAAAATTGTAGATGATATTTGTGAAATTTTAGTTTTTTCCAGGCATGGGATTTATAAAAGTGAAAAGGAATTAATAAGTATTATTAAGACAAGACTTTTAGATTAAATTAAAAAATTTTGACAGTTCAACCCTCTGGGTTGAACTGGATGTTTGGGGAATGATAAATATTTCATTCAGCTCAGAGATTTGAATGGTCTAAGAATAATATGGTGTATAATGTTAGGAATATCTGATGTTTTGCGGAGCCTAGCGGAGCAAAACATGGGTGGAGGCTTTTGTATAAAAGCCGTAATCAGATATACGCTGTTATATGATGTATGCTTTTCTTTTTGTCTCGCCTTAGCGAGACCACTTTTCTGTAATGAACAAATTTTATTTTTGTCTTGGCTCAAAAAAGAGGGGTTAGGGGTGAATTTTTTGAATCAAGACACCGGAATGATTTTTTTATTTATTTACAACGCAATCAATCAGAAGGTCTTTTTAGTAGGAAAAATAAGTTAAAATAAATCAGTGATCCACTAAATAAATATGTTAAAATTTGTTGTATTATTTTAATATCAAAAATTGATCGCCAAAAAATTAAAAAATTATTTGAAGTAAAAAGCAAAAAGATAATCGCCATGCCTATTGTGGTCATGATCTTAATCAAACCTTCTTCCGATTCTTTTGATAAGAATTTGGAAAATAAAATAATAGGAACCATTAGGATAATAGAAATCACGACAACTAAAGAAGCATATAAAACTATCTGTTGATAATTATTATTTAAAAACTCAAACCATTTTAATGGGTCAAAATCTAATTTCTGAAAATCGTTTATAAAAATACTCCATCTAGTTTTGGCTATCAAAAATGTGACTATTAAAATACTCATTACCAAAGAGGTAACGGCAGTTAATCCTTTGCCAAAATTTTTATCTGGTGAAAAACGATCTAGAACTGTTTTAGTGCCAATTACCCCAATTCTTAGAAAGTATATTATTGTTGTTGTTGTTAAAATTAAAAATACATATAATAATTTAGTCCATTGAAAAACACCACTAAATAAATAGGCGATAAAAAATACTATAACAGTTAAGTCAATAAAAAATATAATAAAATATGGGAGGAGAAATAATTTATCTTTGAATTTCATTTCGTTGTTTTTTTATTTCCGCTATTTGTTTATTGTATCTTCGTAATCTGAAAGCGCCAAAGATAAAAAAGATAATTGCCAATGGATAAAAAAGAATCTCAACTATACCCAATACCCTGCTTATACAAAGTAAAAATAATATAGCGGCAGTAATAAAATAAGGAATGTGGGTCTTCTTAATTTCGTTTGAGTTCTGCATATTTTTTTAGTTAATTATTGTTTAGTTAATTATCAATTTTGGTTAAAAGGAAAAATCAATAGGGAAACAGTAATAATGAATAAGTGAAGGATTATTATTAATCATTTTTTTTGCATCTTTATCTGATACTGCACAATATTTATCTTCCCAGTCTTTATATCTTTCCGCCAAATATTCAATTTTAATTTTACAACTTCCGTTTGAATCTTTTTCTCCTAAAATGTTAATCTTTGCGTAATCAGTTTTTTGAGCATTGCTGGTTATTTGTTCTTGGTCGATAAATATTGCTTTTTCGCATGTTATTAGACTGCCATAAAAGCATTCCGTGTTTGTGCTACAATTTTTAACAAGAATTTCTTCAGTTTTTGTTTCATTAAGACGAGTATTTCCTGCAACGAGTGGATCATATTCATTTTTGACTTCGTCCCCATCTTTATATCCATCGTCATCGGTATCAGGATTGTTGGGATTAGTGTGCCAAGTATTTCTTTCATCTTCATCACTTAGTTCATCATTATCTGAATCAATGGCGGCTTTTTCCGGACCAATTTTATTTTCATTAGTAATATTATTTTGGTTGGACGTTTTGTCGTTATTATCAAGGACGATACTATTTATACCAGCATTAAATCCACCGGCACCAAGTCCTAGACAGTAGGTTAATCTATATGATTGGCCATCATTTTTTACTTCATATTTGTATTCAAAATCTTTAGGACATTTTCCGTCATTTGGTGTTGGATTTTTAGGAATGACTGACATGTAAACATTTTCGTTGTGAGAAAGTTTACTGCCAGGCGTAATGTTCCCCGGGTAACTACCCGCATCATTATAATAAAAATCTAAGGCTGTCTGTATTGATTTTATATCACTAACCCTGCGCGCATCCCTTGACTTTATTTGTGCATTATTTAAAGAATTGCTAAAAAAAATCAAAGGCAAGACGAGACTTGCTATAAAAATTAAACCGACAACAATTATAATCCACATAAAGATTTTAAAAATTTTCTTTTTTTTTGACTTCGGTTGCACCGCATAGTCATTTTTTTGATCACTCTCATTTGTTGTTTGCGATTTAATATCATTGACAGCCGGTTGTTCATATTGATTAAATTGTCCTGATAATGCAAGAGTATTAGCGCATTTTTGGCAAAATTTTGCATCATCTGGGTTATTAAACCCGCATTTTATACATCGCATAGGCGTAGAGTATAATTTGTAAAAAATATTTAAATAAATCGTTTTCGGAGCGATAGCGGAGAGAGAATACCTTAATGTATTCCCCTCTTAAATAAAATAAAAAATCAAATTTTCGTCGTGGTTAACAGATTAAATGTTGAAATTATCAGAAAAGATAAAAAATTTATTTCGCACAACTGGCTTATATCCGTAAATAATTTGTATAAGCGACCTTTTTTATATTAAATACGAATATATAGTATATTGCAGACTATTGATACTTTAATCTTAGCTAATTTTAAAACTTGCTTTTCCCTGCGCTCTTGGCGCAGGGTAATTCATTCATTCATTCATTCATTCATATGCAATCTAATGAGTTGAAAAAATATTCCAGCTAATAGCAGGAGTATTTTTTAGAAAAAGAGATTAATATCTTGGTCGGTTGTTGTTTCTGTTGCCGCTGCCGCGCCTGGGAGTGAAATTGCGGTCGTTTCTGGGTCTGACTGGCGCGTCTGATCTTTTGATTTTTGAGAAATCAAAATTAGTGCCGCTTAAGGTGAGGTTAATGCGGTTTTGATCATCTATTTCTTTGACCTTGGCTTCAATTTCATCACCGATACTGACGACATCACTTACTTGATTGACGCGAAAGGGAGCCATTTCTGAAATATGAATTAAGCCTTCCTGGCCCGGCAGGATTTCCACAAAAGCGCCAAAATCCATCAGTCTGGTGACTTTGCCTTTATAAATTTTACCGACCTCGGCTTCAGCGCAAATAAGCTCAACCCATTCTTTGGCTTTAACAGCTCCTTCAGCAGAGGTTGAAGTAATAAAGACCGAGCCGTCATCTTCAATATCAATACTGACGCCAGTTTCGTCAATAATTTTATTAATCATTTTGCCGCCTGGACCGATAACATCGCGGATTTTTTCCGGGTTGATATGCAGCGTGGTAATTCTTGGCGCATAAGGCGAAAGTTCTTGGCGCGGCTCGGCAATGGCTTTGGCCATCACTTCCAAAATTTCTAAACGGGCCCGTTTGGCTTGAACAAAAGTGTCTTTAATCATATCATTTGTTAGGCCATTGATTTTAGTGTCCATTTGAATGGCAGTAATGCCGTCGCGCGTGCCGGCGATTTTGAAATCCATATCGCCAGAATGGTCTTCAAGGCCTTGGATATCCGTTAAAATTTTGTATTTTTTTTCATCGGTTGGGTCGCTAATAATGCCCATAGCAATGCCGGCAACAGGTTTTTTAAGCGGTACGCCGGCATCCATCAGGGAGAGGGTTGAACCGCAAACCGAGGCTTGAGAAGACGAGCCATTAGAAGAAAGCACTTCAGAGACGACGCGGATGGTATAAGGAAAAGTTTCTTTGTCTGGAATCATGGGCAGGAGCGCTTTTTCAGCCAGAGCGCCATGGCCGATATCGCGCCGGCTAGGGCCTCTTAAGGGCGCCACTTCGCCCACTGAAAATGGCGGAAAGTTGTAATGGTGCATATAACGTTTTTTGCCAGATTCCTCCATAGTGTCAACCGTTTGCTCGTCACCCGGAGCGCCCAAGGTGACCACTGAAAGAACTTGCGTTTCGCCGCGTTCAAAAAGGCCGGAGCCATGAGTGCGCGGCAGAACCCCGACTGCTGCCGAAAGCGGTCTGATTTCATTTAATTTGCGGCCGTCAGGACGTTTTTCCTGTTCTAGAATCAGGGCATGCATTTTTTTATCAATATATTCGTCAACCAAAGTGACGCCAATCTCCCGTTCATCTTTGCTGATTTCGTTATCAGCTTTAAGGAGAACGTCAAGCTCTTTTTTAGCGCTGTCAATATTATTTTTCAATTCTTCTTTAGTCTGATAATTAAAAATTGAATTAATTCGCTTGGCTGTCATAAAAGCATTGACTTTGCCATGAATTTTTTTCTGGCTGGCAAGTTCTTCCGTGGAGAGCTCTTGTTGAATATCAATTTTTTTCTGGCCGACTTGGCCAGTGATTTCTTCAATTAATTTAATGATTTTATTAATATGTTTTTGGGCAAATTGAATGGCTGCCAAAATATCATCCTCTTTGACTTCATTGGCGCCGGCTTCAATCATCACAACTTTCTCCATATTGGCAGCGACAAAAAGATCAAGATCGCTTTTTTGTCTGGCTTCATACGAGGGATTTAAAACCAGCTCGTTGTTAATTCTGCCAACTCTGGTTGCGGCAATCGGACCTAGCCAGGGAATGTTGGAAATAGACAAGGCGCAAGAGGCGGCAATCAGTCCCAGCACGTCAGCATCGTTTTCATTATCAAAAGAAAGCACAGTCACAATAATCTGTACGTCATTTTTAATGGTTTGGGGAAAAAGCGGGCGGATGGAGCGATCAATAATGCGGCCGGAAATAATTGCTTCATCACTGGCTCTACCCTCTCGCTTAATAAATCTAGAGCCCTTGATTTTGCCGGCAGCATAGAGCTTTTCGTCAAAATCTACCATTAATGGAAAGTAGTCAAGACCTTCGCGGATGTTTTGGCTAAGAACGACAGTAGCGAGAACAACGGTGCCGCCGTATTGGACAGTGCAAGCGCCGTTGGTTTGAGCGGCAAATTTGCCGCTAGTGATAGTGAGAGTTTTCCCGCCAATTTGAGTGGAAAACTCACGGATATTTTTTTCCATAGAGAGTGTGGTTTTTAACCACCAAACTGCAAGCTTTAAATAAGCCTGAATGTTTGATGGCCAAAATAGTTAATTAATAATATTTAAAATTACTTATCAATAGATTTTTTTTCTTCAACGTTGATTTCCTCATCAATAAGTTCCTTTTCAACTTTTTCTTCTTTCCCATCTGTTAGTCCTGGGATTTCAATTTTTTTCTTAAGTTTGAGTTTTTCCACTAATTTCTCGTATTCTTTTTCTTCCGTTTTAGCTAGATATTGCAGGAGCTTGCGTCTTTGGTTGACTTTTCTAAATAATCCGCGTCTGGAAGAAAAGTCTTTTTTGTGGCTTTTCAGGTGTTCGCTTAACTCTTTAATTTCTTCAGTTAAAATTGCGATTTGAACTTGAGGCGAGCCAGTATCTTCATCATGGGTTTTGAATTTCTTGATAATGGCTGCTTTTTTCTTTGGGTCTAGCATATTTATTTGCCTTCACGTTATACCTAGTTTTACCTTGGAAGATAGGCAGAACCAAGAGTAACGTGCTAATTAATTAATAATGAATTTCTATATTAATAGAATATTAGCATAAAAGAAGAAAAAATCAAGTTAATAAAGAGTTGGTATCTGTTTTTTGGCTAGTATTCGTTAAATATATTGATTTGCCAAAAAAAAGAATATGTGATAGTATGTATTTAACAAAAGGTTGTTATTTAAATTAATAATTTACAAATTTTTAATTTTTTAGAGCAGGAAAGGTATTAAGTAATTAGTCTCCCAGAGGGAGATCCCCAGAAGGGGGATAATTAGTAATTAGTAATTAGTAATTAGGTGTTTGTTAATTTTTGGTTATGATGAGATTTCAAGCTATTAATATTTCTACTAATATTCGGATTATTATTAGGACTACTATTTTACTCGTGGATAGAATTTTTTGTTTATCCATAATTGCTTAATATTCCGCCATAGTCCCGCGGCCGCGGGACTCTGGCGAATAAATTCCTGTCTTTAGAATAAAGAAGGAAGATATGGAAATTCTAATATTTTTATTTGTGCTTGGTGCCGGCGTTGCCGCTGGTTACTTTTTTAGACGTACCATGGCCAAGCGGGATGCGGAAACTGCTGAAGCCAGAGTTGACAAGATGATTACGGATGCCAGGGAGAAGCAAAGAGAAATTATTATTGAAGGGAAAAATAAGGCGCTTGAGATTTTGGAAAAAGCCAAGCTTGAGGAGGACAAAAGAAGAGGGGAATTGCGGGACATTCAAAGACGTTTGGAAAAAAGAGAAACTCTTTTTGATCAGAAACTTTTGGAATTTGAAGATAAGAGGAATAAGCTTGCTGAAAAGGAAAAGAATTTGGAAGTTTTAAAAGAGGATCTGCGGACAGTAAAGCAGAAGGGCATGGAAAAATTGGAGAAAATATCGCAGCTCACCCAAGCTGAAGCTAAGGAAGTGTTAATAAAAAATATTGAATCAGCTGTCAAAGACGAACTGTATCAAAGAGTGCGCAAGCTGGAAAAAGAAAATAGCGAAGAGCTTGAGGAAAAAGCCAAGCGCATTCTGTCAAATGTGATTGAACGTTGCGCTACCAGCCATAGCGCTGACACCACAACGACCACAGTCACCCTGCCAAATGATGAGATGAAAGGCAGAATTATTGGCAAAGAAGGGAGAAATATTAAAACAATTGAGCAGTTGACCGGCACAGAGTTGGTCATTGACGAAACACCGGGCACAATTTGGGTGTCTGGTTTTAGTCCTATCAGACGGCAGGTGGCCAAAGTGGCTTTGGAAAAACTGATGGCTGACGGCCGGATTCATCCGGGCAGAATTGAAGAGGCGATTGAGGCAGCTAAAAAAGATTTAGCCATCGAGATTAAAAAAGCTGGCGAGGAGGCAATGTATCAGGTGGGAGTCGGCGGTTTGGATCCAAAATTGGTGCAGATTTTGGGCAGGCTTAAATTTAGAACAAGTTATGGCCATAATGTTTTGCAGCATTCAATAGAGGTCGGGCTTTTGTCAGGGTTATTGGCAGAACAGTTGGGGGCTGATGCAACCATTGCTCGCAAAGGCGGTCTGCTGCATGACATTGGCAAAGCAGTTGACCATGAAGTTAAAGGCGGACATCCTGAAATTGGTTATGACATTATGAAAAAATTTGGCTTGCCGAATGAAATTGCCAAAATTTCCTTGGAACATCATATGGACCACCCGGAAACGTTAGAAGGGGTGATCGCGAAAACCGCTGACGCGATTTCTGGAGCAAGGCCGGGAGCCAGGAAAGACACTTATGAACAGTATGTTCAGCGGCTTGAGGATTTAGAAGCAACGGCTAAAAATATTATCGGGGTTGAAAAGTGTTATGCCATTCAGGCTGGCCGGGAATTGCGCGTATTTGTGCAGCCGGGAACAGTGGATGATTGGAATGCTAAAAAAATTGCTCGAGAAGTGGCCAATAAGATTGAAGAGGAATTAAAATATCCCGGAGAGATTAAAGTGACTGTGATTCGCGAGATGAGAGTGGAAGAATACGCCAGATAGTTTGCTAAAAATAGCCCAAAATGATATATTATTAGTGGATTAAAGGTCAATCTTTATTAAACGTGTTTAGCAATTAACAGGATTAAATATGAATAAAGTTGAATTAATTGACAAATTAGCCGAGCAGCTTAAATTGGATAAAAAAGAGGTGACCAAAGTCTTGGAAGGTTTTGAGGAATTAGTCATCAGCTCGCTTCAGAAAGGCGAAGAGGTAACTTTAACTGGCTTTGGTACATGGCTGGCTAAGTTTAGATCTGCTCGAGCTGGAGTCAACCCGCAGAATCCGAGCGAGCGCATTAAAGTACCGGCAGTAACTGTGCCAAAATTTAGGGCAGGGAAAACTTTGAAGGATGCCTTGAAGAAAAAGGCAGAAGAGCCTGCATCTCCTGTGGCGGAAAGCGCACCTGAAAAAGAGATAAGTGAAGCTGGTGAAGAGGTGTAAGCAAGCTGTAGAATTTTTTGGTGAAAACTGGAAGCCATTTTTTGGTATATCTGGTTTTTATTTGCCCTTATCACGCTCCTGCCCGCTATTGCCTTTGCCCCTGTGGTGAAATGGATATCATTTTTGGCTTCGGACCAAAAGTTTCGGGTTCGAGTCCTGACAGGGGCAATAGCAATGGCAGGTAAATCGGACGTCATTTCCTCGGGTTCGCCCCGGTCATTCGACCGGGGCGGGGAGTCGGATGACTCCCCGAATCCTCCCGAGGGCAAATACGTGCGCCGTTAGCTCAATTGGTGGAGCAGGTGGCTCTTAACCACAAGGTTATAGGTTCGATTCCTATACGGCGCACCATTAGGGAACTCATCGGTTTTTTGGAAGCCAAAATGTGGGACGCACGAA
>MFMW01000028.1:0-486 GCA_001783595.1 Candidatus Kuenenbacteria bacterium RIFCSPHIGHO2_02_FULL_39_13
ACATCACAATTTCCCTTAAAAATACTTTTGCCATTTTTCGGCTTGATAATTTTTACTTCTTTCACTACTAATTTAAAACCCTTTCTCGCCAGCATTTCCAGCAGATTGGCTTGGCCCGTGTTTTCTTTGTCGGTGGAATAATAAAAATAAATGTCCGCTAATTTGGTATTTTTCTCAAAATATTTCTGCAGTCGCTTGTAATCCATCCTCCACTTAAGATCTTTAAGACTATAAATCACATTCGCCACATCAATCAATACGGCTATTCTGCCAAAACTTTGCCAGTTAATTTTTTCCAATTTCATGCAAGTTTTTTATATTTTATACCTAAAAAACAGCCGTTAAATATGCTGTTTTTGAATTGTTTTTGAATTTTTATGGTTTGCTCTAAAATCACCCTCTTCTTCATTTAATATAAAGGGACTCAAATTTCCCTTGCTCAAACGGGCAATTTCAGGGCAGGACATAAAATATCTTTTAATTCTG
>MFMW01000028.1:524-5133 GCA_001783595.1 Candidatus Kuenenbacteria bacterium RIFCSPHIGHO2_02_FULL_39_13
AGGTTTGAATGTCAGTAAAAAATCAAAGAGCCAAATTCGCAATTCACTAACAGCTTGTGAATTTGGCTCTTGTTTTTTTATCTCCTTTCCTTTTATCTTTTTTCTCTATTTTATCAAAGTCATTTTTTTTGTTTTCATAAATGTCCCGGCCCGGATTTGGTAGAAGTAAATTCCAGCTGGGACATATTGAGCGTTCCAAATCGCGGAATGCTCGCCTACTATTAGTTGCCCGTCAACCAGCCGCTCAACCTCTCTGCCCAGTAGATCATAGACCACTAATTTAACATCGCTCGCCTTGGGCAGAGCAAAGTTAATAGTGGTCATTGGGTTGAAAGGGTGGGGGTAATTTTGGAAAAGGGAGAAACTTTCCGCAATATTCCCTGCCGCTAATTCTTGAGGTGAAACTTTTGGTGATGATCCACTAACTATATAAATTACCTCAATATACGGAGAGTAACTAGAATTAGAATAATCAGACGAATAATAACTGCTGTTGGAGTGATTGTTGTAGCAGGAGTGAATTTTTAATCCGTAATTAGGATAAGCGCCGTTCATCCACTTCTGGTAAATAGCGGTAATGTCACCACGTTCTATATCGCCAACATGGGATAGGCCTGTATTAGGCATATCCGCGCTTTCAGTCGTGGTATAACCGGGATAATTAGCATAAGTAACACTGGCTTCAGTCCAAGAGGAAGTGACGCGGCAGAGCTTGTGTTGGGGGTCATTCGGCGCTACTCCTTTGACCGTAAAACATGCTTCGGCTTTAATCGTCTGATCGGCTGATGGTGCATTAGTTAAATCCCATTCAATATAAGAATAATACCAATCACCCCAGCCGCCGATAGCCAGTTCTTCATTATTGGGCCGGCCATCTTTGGCATAGTATGTGCCGTAATATGTATCTTTGGCGGCGTAGAAACGGATAGTTAGAATGTTAGGAGTAGCAGGCGGCGGCGCTGGCAGATATCTCAAGATTATTTTGTCAATAATCACTGCCGGACCTGACACCAGATTCAGCTCCACGTAATCGTCAATCACCACTATCCCAGTGTGTTCAAAATAGTAACTCTGATAGGCAGTGGAAGCAACGGTTTGTACCAGAGCTTCAAAACCTTGAAGTTTGGTAAGTATGGCACCTCCAGTCTGGCTCTCGCTTCTAGCTATGACTTCTGCCTGCACTTTGCCAGCTTGGGAGAAATATTGCAGCTTGGTCAAATACCAATAATTACCGCCGCGTTCCAATTTCTTGCCGCCAGTCACAGCCACCCCGCCATTCATAGTTTCCGCTTCAATGGTCTGGTAAATGGAGTAGCTAGGCGTGCTAGGAGTAGTGGCAGAAATCGTATTGCTCTTGGCTGATTCATCGCCGTTATAGGTGCTACTCACCTGGAAACTATAGGCCGTACTGGGCAGTAAGCCAGTCACCGCGTAATTCAGACTGCTGGTTGTCCCAATGAGTGTGCCATTGGCATAATACACCTTGTATCCTACACCACTGGCTGGGTTATTTGCATTGGCGTTCCAGGAGAGATTAATCTGTGAACTGGAAACAGCCGAGGCAGTTAGGTTTTGGGGCGGGTAGAGACTAGCAGTAATGATGACCTGATACTCTCCTGACTGCCAGATATTGGTTGAGGTCAACATCTCGCCATTGCCCTTGAAACCAGATTTTTGATCAATGTTAGTTTGGGGCAAGCTGATGATGTTGCCAGTCTTGTAACCCAAAGCGTCAAAGACCTGTTGGCTTTCAAATGGCCTGGCATAACCTTGGCTTATCACATAGATCGTAGCGGCGCTACCCTTGATTAAAGTGCCATCGCGGAAATAGACCTGCTCGCCAGTGGGCTGATCGGCCGGGTATTTGGTCGGCAAAAGAGTGGGAATGGAACCAGAATATTTCCAGGAATTATATACCTGATTCAGGATAAACTTCCTTTTTTTGCCCTGCGAGCTGTCAAATAGCCAAACAGTTGAACCCTGACCGTAGACTTTAAGGAGTTGGTCTCCTGGGTCTCTTAGGAAATTGGAACCGTAGGCATTGTCCGGGTAAGCTATTTCTTTACCTGTTACATAACCATTAAGTTCCTCTTGGCTGACATACAAAACCAAGTTGTCTGGCTGACCATTGCTTTGCCAAACACTAAAGCTCTGGAATTTCCTCTTTTGACCGTTCTCTATGAGATAGAGATCTGGGTTTGACGCAGTGCGGAGGATGGAGCCGTGGGGATGAACCAAGACCATATAATAATACGATGGCGGATTGGTGGTCCAGAGGCGTTTGCTATCATCCATGGAATTTGAGGTGTAGAGAGAAACATCCTTTTTGTAAATTCCGTATGGATCGTATTTATAAAGCCCATAGGATAGGGTAGCAATATCGCTCTGTGGTCCACGAACTTCAAAGTGAAGGTGCGGGGCGTTTGACCAACCAGTGTTACCGGATATTGCCAACTTCTGACCGCGTATCACCGAATCGCCCACCCTAACAAGAATTGTACCTGTTTTTAAGTGGCCGTATAGTGTTTTGTAACCATTACTGTGGCTTACTATTACGCGGTTGCCATACTTATCACTGGGCGATATGTTTTGTTGATTAAAGTTGTTGCTCATATTATCAACAACAGTTTCAACTACTCCGTCCGCGGAGGACACAACATCGACCTCATTAAGTTGATAATCAATGCCATAATGGCCACTTCCATCAACCTTGTAATACCACCCATTATAGATCCCTACTGACTTTTCGATAAAAGGATAGGTAAGGAATTTTGGGAATGTTGTCTGCGCCAGACACGGTAAAACCATACAAAGACACAGCGCTATGATTCCCAGCTGGAATAGAATTGTCTTTTTCATTGCTTACTCCTTGCATTTGGTTCTAGGGTTGCGTTGATTAAAAATTGCGAAAACAGCTGATTCTTTTTTCGGCATAGATTTTCCTCCTTTTCTTCTTTTTGTAAGATTTATTTTATTTTGGGTTTTGGTTTTATTATGTTTTTGTTATTGGTTTTATGATTTATTTTTATTAAAATTTATGAAATGATTCAACTACTTTTTTGAAAATATTATACGCTCCCATTACTTCTTGGGGAATTTCACCTTCATTAAGCCAGACACTTTCTCCACTATCATTTAAAATTTTTCTACCGTTGTTTATATTTTTTAACAATCGCAATGTCTCATCTTCACTAATATCAATATACGGATCATACGAGTATAAGAAAGCACATGAGTTCTCCGCTAAAATAAATACTTTTTTTAATTCAATACCGAAATTTCCGACCCCTGCGTAAACACGAGCAATGGAATTGTTTTGCATTGTATTTTCCACGCAATCTTCCATATTAATTATGGCGCACATGCCCTTGCAATTACTGTTTTGAAAAATAATCTGGCCTTTTATCTGGGTGACAGTGGGAGTGCCCCATCTATTTGGATACTTCACCTCAAACCCATACCCCTCATTCCGATAAGTCTGCCACTCGCTCGTATCAATGTCTGAAGTAATAATCTCCGGTTCGGTCGTAGTAGCCGGCTTGTTGTCATTCGGCTCGGTGATAACTGGTTGATTGGTATTACTCGGCTGGTTTTGTTTGGGCCAAAAAGCCACACCTAATACAGCTATGATGATGATAATAGCTGATATTATTAAGATAATCTTGATTGTTTTGGTCATATATTTAAAAATTAATTTTTAACTAAACTTCTATTTTAAACTTACTTTAAAATAAAAATTAAGTCAAAAAAATATCTTACCCTTTGTCTGTCCTTTGGTCACAGAATTGTCAGTAAAGGATAGGGCGGTAATGCCGGTGGCGTATTCAATCGTATTGCCGCTGTTAGCGCGGAACACCTTGTAAGCAGCTCCGCTATTCTGATTGTCCTGCCAGGACAAGTTGACTGATGACATGGTGACAGAAACGATAGCCAGATTTTGAGGCGGATAAACTCCGGCAGAGATGACAAGCGGATACTCGCCTGACTGCCAGATATTGGTTGAGGTCAACATCTGACCAGCGCCTTTGATACCCACATTGTTGTTGATGTCATAATCTGACAACCAGACAATGTTAGCGTCCTTACAGCCAAGAGCGGCAAAGATGTCATAGGTTTGGAAAGCTCGTTTATAGCCGTTTTCCAAAACATAGACAGCGGAATTGCTCTGGCCTCTGACTAATGCGCCGTCGCGATAATACAAGGGCTCGCCGTCAGTGGCGTTCTTGGCATAGCTTGGGCCGCTGCTGGCAACATTGCTCCAACCATAGCCCCAGGAAAACATGGCCTTATCCGTATAGACCCGTCTCTTTTTGCCAGCAGACTTATCGTAAAGATAAACCGGCGTGCCGATCTTGAACAGGAAATCACCATTACCTCTGAAGATGGTCGGGTAATTGTCCTTGTTCAGCATGGCATAACTGCCAGCATCAACGTAGCTGTCCATTTCCTTTTGGGTGATAGTGATGGCTTTGCTGGTGTTGATGCCTTCGCTGCCAAAAGAACTCATGGGAATCAAGACCTTCTTTTGCGCGGCACTGCTAGTGTTCGGGATATCCGGGATAAGCATGTAGAGATTGCTGTTGTTGGCTGTTCTGACAAGAGAGCCGGC
>MFMW01000029.1 GCA_001783595.1 Candidatus Kuenenbacteria bacterium RIFCSPHIGHO2_02_FULL_39_13
TAAAAAATTTAAGACTTCATCCTTCTTTTCCATACTCTTGCTCAATTGCTTAGTTAATATAGCAGAAAATCGCAGGAAAGGCAAGGGCTTGCTGATAAAAATATTTCATAGTTGTAGTTGCTTCAATTTTATTATTGCCAAGCCAACTTCTTTATCATTTACTTTTATTTCATTCTGTACGTTAAAATTCTCCGCAATTGCCTCGGCTAATGTTTGCCGCCTTAATTCATTCTTATATTGTTCAAAAATATTTTTCAATTCTTCATCTTGGCAATTATATTGAATTTCAATTTTATCCTTGATGGTCAAGCCCATTTTTTTTCTCATTTGGTTTATGGTTCTCACCAATTCCCTAAAATATCCCTCCTGTTTTAACACTGGAGTAACTTTAATATCCAGTTCCACGGATAAATCTCCCGCGCCTTGGGCGCATTTTATATTTTTAACATTAACTTCGTCTTTAATTAAATCTAAATAATCTTGAGCTAATTCTTGATTCTTAATTCTTAATTCTGCCAGGGGTTGGCGAACCTTAATGCCCGCTTCGGCCCGCTTGGCTAATCCCAATTCAACTACTTTTCGGGTTAAGGCCATATAGTCCAAAACTTTCTGATCAATCTGCTTAACCATTCCGCCATTGCTAAGCGGCCAAAATTCTAAATGAACAGATTCTTCCTGGCCATTCATTTCTTTATAAATATATTCGCTGATAAAAGGAGTGAACGGGGCCATTAATTTAATCAGCTTAAGAATAACGCGCTTTAAAGTTTTTAAGGCCGCCAATTTTTCCTTGCTGTTATCAGATTTAAACCTATCTCTGGAACGGCGAATATGCCAGACTGATAAATCCGTGATAAATTCTTCAATTTTTCTGGCGCTGCTGGTAATGTGATATTTTTCCAATTCTTCGCTTGCTTGTTTAATCAGTAAATTTAATTTTGAATTAATCCACTTATCTAAAATGTTTGCCAGATCTTGATCTGTTAAATCTTCAACCTCAACATCTTGGGCAAACATTTTATAAAATGCCAAAACATTTAACAGGGTAATGAAAATCCTAGCGCTGTCTTTGAGTTCTTGTTCCTTAAACCTTTTTGGCTCTCCCGGCTGGTTGAGCGTGTATAAATGCCAACGCAAGCTATCAGCCCCGTAGCGATCAATCATTAGCCAGGGATCAATCACATTGCCTTTTGATTTTGACATTTTTTGCCCGTTTTTATCTAAAATATGGCCTAAGCAGATGACATTTTTATAAGGCGATTTTTTGCCCAATAACGTGGCCACCGCCAGCAAAGTGTAAAACCAACCTCTTGTTTGATCAATCGCTTCTGAAATAAAATCGGCCGGATATTTTTTGCCTTGATCAATCAGTTCTTTATTGGCAAAGGGATAATGCCATTGCGCCCAGGGCATTGCACCAGAATCAAACCAACAATCCATTACTTCTGGAATTCTTGTCATTTCATTGCCGCACTGGCATTTTAATTTAATCTGATCAATATACGGCCGATGCAAATCAAAATCATGGGCAACATTTAACTCTTGTCTGGAGCCGATTACCTTAATCTCCCCGCATTGATCACACTCCCAAACTGGAAGCGGCGTTCCCCAATATCTTTCTCTGGAAACCGCCCAATCTTTTACTTCGTTCAGCCATTCGCCAAAACGGCCGTGTTTAATGTGCGGCGGTATCCAATTAATCTGCTCGTTGTTTTTAATTAATTCGTCTTTCAGCTTGCTTATTTTAAAGAACCAGGAGTCCTTGGCATAGTAAATTAATGGTGTTTCGCAACGCCAACAAAACGGATAATCATGCCGGTAATTTTCTATTTTAAAAAGCAAATTCCTTTTTCGTAAATCTTCAATAATTTCCTGTTCAACATCTTTGACAAATCTTCCCTGCCATTGGGGCGCTAAGTCATTAAATGTGCCGTCTAAATTCACGCAATGAACTTTTGGCAAACCCACTTTCTCGCCTAACTCATAATCTTCAGCGCCATACATTACGGCAATATGAACAATGCCGCTGCCGTCTTCAGTGGCAACAAAACTGGCCGGATATATTTTAAACGCATTTTTAAAATCTTTGTCACTTTCTTTAATCACTCCCGGAAACAACGGCTCATACGCCCAGCCGATTAATTTTTTACCTTTTAATTCCTGAACGATTATATAATCCCCTTCAATTTTATTTAACTGGTTTTTAGCCAAATAAAGATATTCCTGATTTTGTTTAATTTTTACATAATCAATCTGCTCGCCGATTGCCAAAGCAACGTTAGCCGGCAATGTCCAGGGAGTTGTCGTCCAACTTAATATGCATGCCTGGTCGCCTTTTATTTTAAATTTTACATAAATTGATTCTTCCTCAATATTTTTATAGCCTTGCGCCACTTCGTGGGAGGATAAACCAGTGCCGCAACGAGGGCATTGGGGCACAACTTTATGGCCTTTATAGAGCAGTCCTCTTTTATAAATTTGTTTTATAATCCACCATAAAGATTCAATGTAGTTACTGTCATAAGTAATATAAGGATCATTCATATCAATCCAAAAACCAATTCGTTCCGTCAACTTCTCCCATTCCTCTTTATAAATCCAGACGCTCTGCTGGCATTTTTTATTAAATTCTTCTATGCCATACTCTTCAACGTCTTTTTTATTTTTTAACCCCAGTTGCTTTTCAACCTCCAGTTCAACTGGCAAGCCATGGGTGTCCCAGCCTGCTTTTCTTTCTACTCTATAGCCCTGCATTGTCTTGAATCTCGGAATTACGTCTTTAAAAACTCTGGCCAAAACATGATGAATGCCCGGCTTGCCATTGGCCGTTGGCGGACCTTCGTAAAACACAAAGTCGCCTCTGGGTGATTCCTTGGCCAGAGTTTTTTTAAAAATACTCCTGTCTTGCCAGAATTTTAATATTTCTTTTTCTTTTTCCGGAAGATTAACCATATATATTCATATTCTATATAAAAATTAAAATTTTGGCAAATTTAGCGAATTAAGCCTATCTATTTTGGCTTTGGCTAAAAAAATGTTATAATTCAACTATGATTAAAAATTAAAAGCAAAAGTATGGATAATGCCAATATAACTAATAATACGGCTGGGCAAAAGACAGCTAAAAAAAGTCTGGGGCCCTGGCTTTATATTTTCATCAGCCTGGTAGTAGTAATTGCTTTGGCTAGCGCATATTTTCTGATAAACAACTCGCAGCAAGGAGAAAAACAGTCACCGGTGGGAAGCCAGGACAAAAATGCTTTTGAAAAAACAGACAACCAGGGCGATGGTCTGCCGCATGAAATTTATTCTTACATGGGAACGGTGGCGGCCGTGGGAGAAAACCAAATAACAGTCACAGCGCCGGCTAATAACAATTATCTCCTGGCAGACACAGAACTTAAAGTAATGGTGGACAATGAAACCGAATTGGTTAATCTGATTATTCCTAAAACCTTAGAGGGTGTTAAGCCTGGCGTGTCTGGAGAGTGGTTTAAAAAGCAACAGATTAAATTTGATCAGATAAAAGTAGGTGATGAAGTAACGGTGATTGCCGGAGAAAATGTTAAAGGTAAAACTGAATTTAAGGCGATTAAGGTGGAAGTGAATGTCATAAGTAATAAGTAATAAGTAATTAGTAATTAGTAATTAGAAATTAGAAATTAGAAATTTTAATTTAATATATCTCCCAATTTTTTCTTTCCACAATAATAATTCTTTCCTTTTTATTAACGTCATAATAACCTTGGCTGGTAATGGTGATGCCAATGGGCAAACTAACATTGGCTGTTTGCGGGGCAATGGTATAGATAACATCAGCCGCGCTGTTATTGGTCAAACGGATGCGGTAGTTAGGGGAATTCCCCAACTGGCCGGAATCTGGAATTTTGCCACTACCCGTTGTCGTGCTGGTATCAATAACCTCCTGTCTGTCACTGGATAAAATAATAACCTTGCCAGAATGCGCTGGCCAGTCAATAGTGACAGCGCCGGGATAAAAAGCAAGACTGGCTGGGGTGCTGATATTTAAACTTAATTCAAATGATTTACCTGGTTTAAGGCGCACTTTGAGCGGATTAGTATTTTTCTTAATGACCTCTTGGCTTGAATTTGCTGCGTAGACACAACTTTTATCTGTTTCCGTGGCTTGGTCAGCAGGGAAACTAATTTTTTGCTGGTCATCAAAGCAGGTAATAGGTGTGGTATAAATGCCGGCGACATATCTTGTCCAGCTGCCCAGAGTGTTACTTAGATTGCCATCAGCAGGTAAATTACTGGCGTTATGAAAATTTTCAATTTGATAAATAGCTTTTTCAATGGCGGTTTCAGCGGCAAAATAAGCGATTTCAGATTGGCTAATGCCTTGACTTGATTTACCGATGCGCAAAATTACATCGGAAACAACCAGAGCGATCATCATTAAATTGGCCAAGATTAAAACAGACAGTACTAAAGCAATGCCTGATTGGCGATTTAATTGTTTTTTAAAATAAAACATATTTTTATGGGCCGGCCAGCCTTTGGGGAATGGTTTGCTGCACAAACAAATTACGGGTATTAGTGCCACTTGTATTTTGTAAATTTATCACCATAGTCACTTTGGGAAATTCTTCAGGCGGGTTATCTAAGCTAAAAGGATTTTTATCTGGAGTGATAAAAAAAGTAAGACTGGTAATAGAAACATCGGCTGCAGGAATACTGGTAAAAACACCGCCAGTTTTGCAGTCTTCAATGCAAACTTCAATACTGCCTCCGGCAAAACGGAAAACCGTTTGATAGCCGCTTTTGTCCAAAAGAGCCAACTGGCTTTCACCATCGGACACATTAACAGTGCCGCCATCATAATAACTATAATCAATTTTAGAGCTTCTTATTTTTTTGGCAATGACTTCCATAATTAACTGGGATTCTTTTTGCAGTTTGGACATTTGAATTGTGCGCTGTTCTGCTTTAAGCGATTGGGAATAAATGCCCAGAGTAAGAGTGAACAGAATGATAAAAATACCTAAAGCAACAGTCATTTCCAGTAAAGTAAAACCACAATTATTTTTTTTAAAATTTTTCATATTTTTACTGCCAATCAGTCAAATACGTTTCTAAAGTATAGGAATGGGTCTGACCTTTAAATGTCCAGCTGACTTCGGAAATTATTTTTTTTTCCTTATTAGAATCGCCAGGTTCAACAGTAATCATTCTTTTAAAATTGGTGAGCTGGCCAGTATCATGGGTGTATTTGCCATTATTTAAATAAAGCTGGCATTGGCTGCAGTCACTGGCCGCGTTGGCGCCAGTAACGCTATTGGCAGATAGCGTGGCAGCGGTATTAGGGTCATCGCTGTCTAGATGAAATTTTTGGTTATCATAACTGTTGTCAAAGATGTCAACATCACTCGCCTTATTCGGATCTTCGCTATTGCGCATAGCGCGCGCAATTTCAATGCCCTCTCTGGCTAAATTAACGACCACGATTTCCTGTTCACTCTGCTGGACATAATTAAAAGTGGCCAGCAATAAGGTAACAGTGGCTAAAACGCCAATCATTAAAATGCCCAGAGCAATGGTAGTTTCCATCAGGGTCAAGCCTTGGCTATTGTTTTTTAGATTATTGAACATCTATCTTGCCGGTTAGACGACTGATAATAATATTTTTCTTGTATTGCGTTTGCTGATAACCAAGAGTAACAGTGACCTCATCAATACTATCGCTGCCATTAAAATAGATAGTGCCATAAGGAGGGATAAAAATAATATTTAAGGCATTGCCAGGAACAACATTGTCAATATAGACATGGCTGTCTAACATGCCTATTTGTTGGACTAATGCGTCATTAACGGCATGATCATATTCGTAATCGTAATTTCCGTCCTGATCGGCCTGGTTGGCAAAAAGCGCGTAAGAACAGTTGGCAGTACATTTGCTAAGATAAACGCCAAAACCGCCGGCTGGCCTGACGCCATTAACAGTCAAGCCGATTAAGGCATCAATATGAGCCTCGCGAATAATAGTGGCCAGCCTTTCCGTCTCATTATTCAGTGCGCCTCTCTGCGTAGAACCTTTAAAATTAGCTATCACCAAAACTGACATAATGGCAATAATACTGGCGCAAACAATCAACTCAATGATGCTGAAGCCCCGCCCACAACGTTTCGCCAGCCCGCATTGCTGGCGAACATAGTGAGGCGGGCAAACAATTTTATTCTTTTTAAAATCCATACAAATTAATATTTAAATACCATTCAATTATTTTATCAACCCAAAGTAAAGAAATGAACGTGCCAATGGAGAGAAATGCGCCCAACGGCACTGTGGATTTCATAGTGGCCCGTTTAGTGATAATCAAGCCAAGGCCAATTATTGAGCCAAGAACATAGCTAATTACCAGAGCAACCAGAATGTTTGGCCAGCCAAGCATCAAACCAATTAAAATGCCTAAACGAATATCCCCTCCCCCGATCCATTGACCGCGAGAAACAATGAACTGCAAAAAGAAAAATCCTCCGGCAATTAAGGCGGCGAGCAATAAATTAAGCAGATTATAAAAAAACAAATTAAAAATAAAAGCGATAATTATAGCCGGGATGATAATTTTATCAAGAATTAAATAATATTTAAAATCATAGATAAAAATGATGATTAGAAATGCAGTAAACGTCCAATTGCGTAAAATTAATAATAGGTTGTAAGTTGTAAGTTGTAAGTTGTAAGTTGCGATAAAAACAATTAAAAAAAGCATGGCGGTAATTAATTCAACTAACGGATATTGAAGCGATATTTTTTTCCGGCACCAGCGGCATTTGGCGCGCAACAGAAAATAGCTTAGAAGCGGAATGTTGTCATACCAGTTTATCTGTTTTTTACACTGGGGGCAAAAAGAACGGCCGGTAATAGCTTGCTTATTTTTCAAACGATAAATTAAGCAATTAATAAAACTGCCAATAATTAATCCCAAAAGAATCACAATAAAATAAAAGAAATAAATCATACTGATATTATAGCATAAAACCTGCCCTGACAAAATGCCAGGGCAGGTGAATGAATATAGGTATATTTTAGTCCAGCGGATCAATAATTTGCAAACCCATCACTTTGTCAAAATCTTTCTTGTTGTGAGTGATTAAAATTAAATTATTGGCTAAAGCCGTAGCGGCAATAACAGCATCGGGCAATTTTAATTTATATTTTTTTCTAATCTCAATTGTTTTGTCCACAATCTCATCATCCAATTCATTGATTTTAAAATCTTCAATAAATTCTTTGATCTTACGATCTTCTTCGAGTTCTAAACCAGGGTAACTGAAAAGTTCTATCTTTGTTATAACTGATAAACTAATAAACTCCAACCCTTCAACAATAGCTGCAAAATAGCTACTTAAATTTTTCTGGCTTCTTAGATAATACAAAATTGAATTGGTATCCAAAGCGTATTGCATAGCTTTAAAATTATAAATCTAAATCTCTATCCCACTCGGCTCTAATTTTCCTCTCATATTTCAGGGGATCAATAATAATTCTGTTTTTTAATAATCCTTTATATTGTTTCAGATAAGTCCTGGCAGTTGTTTGTTTTTTTTGCCTAGATAATGCTAAAAGCCCTTCCAGAATTTTTCTCGGAATTTCAATAGTTACGTTATCGCCTTGAATTTTAGGCTGAACCAAAATAGAATTATTCATATATTTAAAACTCGCTTAACTAATGTAATTTTATCTTAACAAATTTTAACCAGTAAGTCAACGACAAAACCCCTCCGAATAACATCGGAGGGGTTGTAAAATACATTCTGTATAATTCTTAGGTACAAGTAATACCATTCGGAGTGGCAGTACAACAGGTGAGACCATAAGTAGTACATGTCAAACCACCAGTCGCGCCCTCAAGCCCAAAAACCAGAGAATAAGTTGCGCCAGCACCGGCAGTCAGACTGGTATAAGTATAAGCACCGTTGGTTGGCGGAGTTGGCGCGGCAGGAACTTGGCCCATATATGTTGTAAGACAACCAGTAGCATCAGCTCGGAAACCAACACCGGCAGTGGCTGTACTGCATAGTACTTTTCCGTTGGCTCCCCCCAAAACAACAGCCGCGGCAGAATAAGGATAGGCATTAGCATCCACAAAGTAAAGTTCCAAAGCGGTTTGGATTTGTTTAATATCGGAAACTCGTTTGGCGTCACGGGATTTCAGCCTGGCGTTATTTAAGGCAACAACAGACAAAGTGGCTAACAGGCCGATAATAGCAATAACCACTAACAACTCAATTAAAGTAAAACCTTTTTTATTTTTCATAATTTTAGTAAAATTATATTTTAATATATCTAGCTAGATTTAATAAACCATTTTAATTAATCGACCTTTATTTATTATTAATAATTATTTATCCACAGTTTAATTATAACATATTTTTAGCCTAAAAGCTAGATGACATATTATACATAGGCATAATCACAGCAGCGACCATAACGCCTACGCCCAGACCCATAATAACCATAATCATTGGCTCAATCAGACTAATCAGATTAGCGACGGAAGATTCAACTTCACGGGCATAAAAATCCGTCATTCTGGAAAGCACTTCGCCCACGCGGCCTGTTTTTTCACCCACGGAAAGCATGTGGGCGATCATCGGCGGCACTTGTTTGCTTTCTAAAAAAAGAGCGGCCACGGAATTGCCATCTTCCACATTGCGGGCGGTGCGCAGAATTAAATCTTTATAATAAGCATTGCCCACCACATCACTGACAATTTCCAATGAGGTGGTAATGAGCACGCCGCCTTCAACTAAAGTGGACATACTGCGGGTAAATCTGACCAAATATATTTTCTGGAAAAGCCCGCCAAAAACAGGCAATTTAAGCTTGGCAAAATCCCAATATTTTTTAACCATTGGTTTTTTAAGGGCAAATTTAATAGAGACAAAAACAATAATCGCGACAATGATGATTGCCCACCAGAAGTTGACCATAAAATCACTGGTGCCGACAAGCAGCCTGGTAGCCAGAGGCAGTTCACCGCCAGTTTCGGCCAGAATGGCCGTAATTTTTGGCACGACAAAAACCATCATAATAATACCGACGCCAAAGAGGGCGCTCAAAATAAAAGCAGGGTAAATCATGGCGCCTTTGATTTTACTCATCAAGGCGTAGTCTTTCTCCTGCTCGTCAGCTAAATAATTTAAAACCTTATCCAAAGAACCGGAAGTTTCGCCGGAACGAATCATTGCCACAAAAAAGGGGCTGAATGCCTTGCCGTGACGTTCCATGGCATTAGACAGTTTTTCACCGCCGTCAACATCGTCGCCGATTTCAGAAATAATTTGCCTGAAACGGGGATTGTCTATCTGCTCGCTCAAAATGCGCAAAGACTGAACAATCGGCAGAGTGGCGGAAAACATCACGGCCAACTGGCGGGAAAACATAACTATATCTTTGGTTTTGATGCGATTTAAAAAAGGGATGTTGATGTTCAGTAAATTCTTTTTGCCTTCGCGCTCTAAAGATAAAATAATTAAGCCTTGCTCGCTTAATGTTTTATTGGCCTCCCCTTTGTCTTGGGCTTCAATTACGCCTTCAACGACTTGGCCGTCTTTGTCTCTGGTGCGATAACGAAAAAACATAAAATAAGGTGTAGGTCATTGCGGTGCCTTTGGCACAACGCAATGCCCGTTAGGGCTGCTCGGAGTGAAACTATTCACTCCTCGCTTAACGCCCTAACTGGTTCTAAATTTTTGCGCCGCTGATTGAAAATTGCTTTTATTAACAGCCAATTCCAACGCGTCTTTATATTCTATCTCATTTGTTTTGACCAGTTCTAAAAGCGCCTGGTCAAGACTGCGCATGCCTTCTTCGCGTGAAGTTTGGATAACACTGGTGATTTGGCCGTAACGGCCTTCTTTAATAAGCGCGCTGCTGGCAGAATTGGCAATCAAAATTTCAGTCACGGTAATTTGCCCGCCGCCGCGACGGGGAGCCAGCTGCTGAATAACAACGGCTAGCAGAAACTCGGCCAGTAGCGCGCGAACCTTATCAGCTTCGGCATCAGGCGCTAAGGCCACTAATTTAGCTATGGCATCAGCGGCTGAATCCGCTTCAGTAATAGAAATAACTAAACGGCCGCTGGAAATTAAGTCAAAAACTGAAACCAAGACGGTATAATCTTTAATAGTTGATAAATAGACCACGTCAACATCGCTGTCTTTGCTAAAAGCAAGAGCGGCCTTAAAAGTTTCCGTGTCTCGGCCGACTTCGCGCTGGTCAACAATGCTTTTAGCTGGAGTAAGAATGAATTCAATCGGGTCTTCAATGGTCAGAATATATTTTGACTGGCGATTGTTAATATAGTTTAAGAGCGACAAAACTGTGGTGGTGCGGCCGGAACTATGATAACCGGCAACTACTAACAGCCCGCTTTTTTTAGTTAAAAGCTCAATAACTTCCTTGGTCAAACCAATGCTTTCCGGGTCGGAAATGACGTTTGGAATATAAGTGAAAATTAAAGCCAAATTATTTTTCTGGTAAAAAACATGGACTTTGAAGCGCGTGCCGCCCTGAAAAGTATAAATGGTGATAATTGATTTTTGGGCGGCGAATTTCCGCTGTTCTTCTTTGCTAAGGATTATATTCAGCGCATCGCTTAAAAAATCTTTTTGAACCACGGTTTCGCTTTCCAGGGGAATTAATTTTTGATCAAGGCGCACAATCGGCTGCGAACCAGTTTCAAGATGCAGGCGCGAAGCGCCTAATTTCACTGTTTGGCTAATGAGTTTATTTAAGATGATGTTTGATTGACTAGACATAGAAAATTAATCTTTAGTGACGGTGAGCACTTCTTCCACGCTGGTTTTGCCTTCCAAGGCTTTAATTAAGCCGTCTTGCTTTAAAGTGAGCATGCCTTGTTTGATAAAAATTTCACGGATTTTGCCTAAGTCGCCGCCTGAATAAATAACGTTTTTTATCTGGTCGCTGACATCTAAAACTTCAACAATGGCCATGCGGCCTTTATAACCGGTGTGGTCGCAGTGCGGACAGCCTGCGCCTTTATAAATTTTCACAGCGCTCAAATCTTTAAGCTCGGCTGGCAGACTGATTTCGGGAATGCTTTTATAGGTTTCTTCCACTTGCGGTTTTAATGTTTTGGGCATTTCTATTTCACTTTTACAGGCAGTGCAAATGGTGCGCACCAGCCTTTGGGCAATGACAACATTTAAAGTAGAAGCCAGTAGAAAAGGCTCTATTTTCATATCAATCAAGCGGGGAATGGCGCCAAAGGCGTCATTGGTGTGCAAAGTGGAAAGGACACAATGGCCGGTAAGAGAGGCATGGATGGCCAGCTCGGCCGTTTCATTATCGCGGATTTCACCCACCATAATAATGTCTGGATCTTGACGCAAAATTGAGCGCAGACCAGAGGCAAAAGTAAATTTCACTTCCGGTCTGACTTGCGATTGATTAACGCCTTGCAAATAATATTCCACCGGGTCTTCCAGAGTAATAATATTAACGTTTTCCTGATTTAAGATTTGCAGGGCGGCGTAAAGAGTGGTTGATTTGCCAGAACCAGTCGGGCCAGTAACCAAAAACATCCCGTGCGGCTTTTTAATGTTAGCCCGCATCAAGGCTAAATTTTTTCCTTGGAAACCAAGCTCTTCCCAAGTGGAAACGCCGCTAGAAGTGTCTAAAATTCTCATCACGACTTTTTCTTGGCTGTAAAGAGGCAGGGTGGAAACGCGAAAATCAATATTTTTATTGTTAATATTTAAACGAATGCGGCCGTCTTGAGGCAGGCGCGTTTCATCAATCTTTAAATTGGACATAACCTTGATGCGGGAGATGATGGCGGCATGAATATATTTGGGTAAAACCAATGAGATCTGCAATTGGCCGTCAATCCTGTATCTGACCCTTGACTCGCCTTGGGTGGGTTCAATATGAACATCGGAAGCGCGTAATTCCACGGCGTGTTTTAAAATAACGGCCACCATTTTGGAAATGGGCGCTGACTTAATAATGCGCTCCATTTTTCCTTCAGCGGCTTCTGCCTCCCCCTCTTCAGTAAATTTGCCATGGGCAATTCTCAAGGCTTCGCCCACCTCTGATTTTAAGCTGCCGTATTGCTGGAGAGCTTGCTGAAAACCAGCAGGAGAAGCAATATAATATTTTATTTTCAAATTTCTCCCGCGGGCAATAAAGTCTGCGGCTTCACGGGCTTTGAGATTAAGCGGATCAACCAGCGCAACATGGATGACATCGCTTTCAGCCTTGAAAACAACCATTTGATAATTTTCAGCCAGATCCTGGGGGAAGATTTGCAAAGTTTCCAAAGAAATTTTTTGATCGCCTAAAACGATATTAGACAATCCAAAAATATCGGCTTTAGCCGCGGCGATATCCTCATCAGAAATCTTTTTGCTCTTAATTAACTCTTTTTCAAACTGGGCAAGTACTGGTTCTATTTTTAATTTTTTAACTTCAACTGGCGTGATTTTGCCTTGAGCCAAAAAATATTCCAATATTTTCTGTTTTAATTCTTCAGGCTTCTTCATTTATATATAAATAAGTTAATATATTTTATTCTCCCTCTTCTTTAACTAGCTCTGCTAATGGCGCAAAGGGGTCGGCTTTGCCCACGTTTTTGGGAATAATCGGCCAATCGCCTATCTTTTTAAGATTAGTGAATAAATCGTGTTCCACCGGCGAGCTGATTTCTTTTTCGCTCGGCTGGCTAGCCTCTTCGCCAGCGACAGGCAGTAAATAGTCAACAATGCCTTCTCCATTAAGCGGCATATTCATCATAGCAGAATCCATCTCGTTAATATTACTCCCGGAATTCTTTTGAAAAATATAAATATTACCCACAACCATGAGGATAATAATCAAAATATAGATAATTAATCTTTTTTGGGAAATTTTCGCTTTAGCCAACATATTATTCATTATAGTAAGCTTTTAAAGAAAGGGTAAGACTCCCGTCAGCCGGGTCAAAAGAATAGCTGGTGATATCAAGCAGCCTTAAATTATATTCTAGGGCGCTAAAAAGCTCTTTGAGTTTGGGATAGCTTACTTCAGAAAGTTCCAGTTTAATGTCGGCATAGTTGATATTTTCTTTGGGGTCTGGCGCCGGCCCAGCTGTGGCAGAAGATGAATCAGCGCTTGCCGCGCTCACTGGCTTTTTGGTTTTTTCTAATTCAACAGTCTCAATGGAAATATTATCAAGCGCTATGCCCAGGCTTTGAACCAAACTCTCCAAATTGACATAAAGAGAAGCTTCTTCAATCTGGTCAGGTAAAATGACGTTTATTTTATCCTTATTAAGCGCGCTAATGTCTTGGTAATTATTAAAAATTTTTTGGTCGCTGGCAAGCAGGTCCAGATTTTGCTCCAGCTGGCTGTCCAATGAATCAAAAAAAATTTTATCCTGCCGGTAACTGTTGTAAGCTGGCTTGATAAAAAATAAATAACCTGGTATAAGGATAAACAAAAATAAGATAAAGATTAAAATGTTAAACTTGGCCAGATAAAACGGTTTTTTATTTTTTTTAGTTGCCAACATATAAAATTAGTCTTGGTAAATAACTTTTTTATTGAGCTCAAAAGCAAAAGCAGCCTCAACAGAGGAAACTTCATTGGTCGCCTCGTCTTTATTAATATTAATGCTCTGAACCGTCACCTTGCCGTAATCAACGTTATTTTTAAAAACAACGAGCTGCTCGGCAATATCGCGCAAGGTAAGCGCTCTTGCCTGCAAATCAATGTGATACTCATCGTCAACGTCAAGTGAGGTAAAATAAAGATTGGCCACGGTGTGTTTTTCCAAGGTGGGGAAAAATCTGCTCCAGTAAATATGGCCGTTAAAAAGAACAAAAAGCTTATTCATCTTAACTAATAACTCCCCATAATTTTTTATTTTATCCTGCACATCATTTTTTTGCTCTTCAATTTGCCTGTTTTGCTCTGCCAGCAGGACAATGTCTTTTTCATATTGGCTAACTTTGGTGCGATAGAAAACATAAGGGCTAATAACCGTTAAAAAACCTATGATGATAATAAAAAGATAGCTGTAAAGCATCTGCTTGTCAGTTAAGAAGTGCTCTCTTTTGGGCAATAAATTGACGTTTAGTTCATCTTCATTTTTTTGGCTGCCGGCTTTTTGCTCTTTCAATTTTGTTGCTTCAAGCGCCTGATTTTTATCTTGAATAATATGGCTAATATGTTTTTGGGCAGCGCCAGGGTGAACGTTTTTTTTAAGAGACATAATAAACGGCGCTTGCGGCGGACGCGCAAACTTTGATTTAACGGCATTAATTAATTTATTCAATAACGACTGCATCCGTTTTCCGTCTTGGGAATAATTGAAATGAGTATCTTTTTTAAGCTGCTTAATTTTTAATTTGTCATTTTTGTCAAGACGCAAATCTTCAGGCAAAAGATTAATCTTCTTTTCCTTTGATTCGTCTGGCAAAGAAGCCTTGGTTGATTTTGGCAAATGGTCAATGGATTCAAACATATTTTTAGATTTCCCTCATCGCTAGACCGACTGCTACGGCAAAACGGGGGCCGAGTTCAGAGAGAACAGGTTTAAGCTCCAGGGGGTAAACAATTTTATCCCAAGGGTCGCCAATAATAACTTTAACATCAAGCAATTTTGACAGATAGCTGACTAATTCGGGCAGCCAAGCGCTGCCGCCGGTAAGAATAATTTTTTCTAAGGACATATTATGCTTGCTTTGGGAGAGATAAATGTCAAGTGAATATTTAACCTCATTAATAATGGGGTTTAAGGTGTTTTTGATAATCTCCGGCAGATCGCTCGGACCAAGAGCGGAAAAGCCGATATCGCGTTTAAATTGCTCGGCGCGGGAAAGGTCAACGTTCAAGCTGGTCATCACCGACTTGGTAATGGCTGAACCGCCCACATCAATGCTTCTGGTAAGAATAGGGATGCTGTTGTCAATAATCGTCACGTCAGAAGAAACGGCGCCGATATCAATGATCATCACTGGAGCAGGATCGCCGGCCAGCAGCGAACGTTCAAGGGCAAAAGCTTCTGTTTCCAAACTCAAGAGATTAAGGTCGGCAGCTTTAAAAATCCTGATGTATCTTTCAACTATTTTTTTAGGGGCGGCAGTCAAAAGAACTTTAAGACTATCCCCCTTTTTTTTGTTCAGTTCCGCGGCGTCTTTTTTTTTATTTTTTTTAAACAGCTTGACAAAAGAAATTGTTTTTTTGTCGTCTCCTTCAGCGCTAGAATTATTTTTTTGGTTACTGTCTTCCTGGGCGATTTTTTCTTTTTTAAGCGCCGGCGGCTCAAGCTGTTCAAGTTTATTTTTAAGCTCAAACCGGGCAGGCACGATTTTCCAATCAAGCGTCATTTTGTCAATGGGCAAAGGGACAAATTTTTTGGCCTCCCATTGAATAGCTTGGGCTAAATCTTTTTTATTCATCCGCGGCAAACTGATAATAGAGCTGAAAACAGAAAAGCTGGGCAGGGCGGCGATGACTCGCTTGGAAACCATATGGCTCTTATGATAGATTGTTTTGATAATGGCCACGATTTTATCTTCCATTTCCACTGACGAAGCGCGGACAATATCAGTTGACTGCTCAACATAACCATAGGTAATAAGAACCGCTCGACCGCCTCTGTTCTGCACTTCAACCATTTTAATGGCTGAAGTGCCAAGGTCAACACCGAGATAGCTTTTTTTATTAAATAAATCCATAGTTCAATGGTTAAACAAAACCTATGTGTATATTATAACATAATAAAAGCAAAGTATAAAATACAATAAATTGACTTGCCAGCGCAAAAAAGATATATTTAAATTATTAGTAATTAAATTAGCAATTAAAAAAGAAAAAATATGGAAATTCTATACATTATCTTGGCCTTGGCGGCAATAATTGTATTTTGGCTGATGGCCGTATATAATGGGCTAATTCGCCTGAAAAATCGGACTGATGAGGCTTGGTCTGATATTGATGTGCAATTAAAAAGAAGGTATGATTTGATACCAAATCTGGTGGAAACTGTTAAGGGCTACGGTAAACATGAACGAGAACTCTTTGAAAATGTAACTAAAGCAAGAACAACTGCCATGACAGCCAAGAATATGGAAGAAAAAGGCAAGGCTGAAAATATGCTTAGCCAAACTTTGAAAAGTTTGTTTGCCGTGGCTGAAAATTATCCACAGCTAAAAGCATCGGAAAATTTTGCCAAACTGCAAGATGAGCTGTCTGACACCGAGAACAAAATTCAAGCGGCCAGAAGATTCTATAATGGCCAAGTCAGAGATTCCAACATTAAAATCCAGGTATTCCCAAATAATATGGTTGCCGGCATGCTGAAATTCACCAAGTATGAATTTTTTGAAGCGGATGAGGATGAAAAAGAAAATGTGAAGGTAAAATTCTAAAATGTATTCCCAAATAGATTCTAACAAAAGGAAAACGGTGCTATTGATGATAATCTTCATCGCTTTTATAATTGGACTGGCTTGGCTATTTACAAGAATTTATCCGGAATACGGATACGGGCCGATTGTAATTGCCATCGTGCTAGCGATATTAATGTCAAGTGTGAGTTATTTTTCCGGAGACAAAGTGGCGCTGGCAACGGCCGGAGCCAAAGGGCCGCTTGAAAAAAATGACAATCCTTATGTTTATCGCTTGGTGGAAAATCTTTGCATTACCGCCGGCATGCCAATGCCTAAGGTCTATATTATCCAGGATGACGCTCTGAACGGTTTTGCCACTGGCCGAGATCCAAAACATGCTTCCATCGCCTTGACTCAAGGCATAATTAATCGGCTGGAAAACGAAGAACTGGAAGGAGTGATAGCCCATGAGCTGTCCCATATTAAAAATTATGACATAAGATTGATGATGATAGTTATAGTTTTGGTGGGGATTATCGCCCTACTGGCTGATTGGCTGATGCGCATTCAATGGTATGGCGGAGGAAGAAAAAAATCATCTGGCTCCGGGGGAAATTTAGGAGCTATATTAATGATAGTGGGAATAATCTTGGCCATCCTCTCTCCGCTGATTGCCGAGCTTATAAAACTAGCAATATCTAGAAAAAGAGAATTTTTAGCTGACGCCAACGGTGCGCTTTTAACCAGATACCCAGAAGGGCTGGCCAGGGCCTTAGAAAAAATAGCGCGAAGTGAACCGCTTAAACGGGCAAGCAATGCCACGGCTCATCTATATATTACCAATCCATTCGGAGCAAAGGCCAGGTCAGGCATAAAAAAATTATTCTCAACTCATCCAGCGCTGGCAGAACGGATTGTTGCCTTAAGGCAAATGGCTTAAAAACTTATTAACCCCTTATTAATAATTGGGGTTAACTTGATAATTTTAGCCAATGATGTAAAATCACATTAGAAAAGGTATTTATTAATAATTAATAATACAACTATGGGTTTTTGGAATAAGTTATTTGGAAAAAAAAGAACTGATCAAGCAAAAACAGAGGAAACAGTGGCCAAGCCAGCAGCTCCGGCAGATGAAGACAAAGAAGAATCTGCTGATGTTAGCCAAGATGAAAGTGATGAATAACTCATTTTGGTAAAAAATATCCCGATGTAAAGTCGGGATATTTTTTGTGCTAAACAAAACGATTGACATACTTTATTAAATATACTAACATATTGCCATAATTCACTGATACCTTTAAACGAAAAGGGAGAAAAAGAACATGAATAAACAAAATTCAGTCTGGAAGAGGATGCTGGAGGAGGGGAAACAAAATTTAAAAACGTTGGGGGGGTTGATAAACCTGATTGATATTATTTTTCTGATAGGGGTGGTAATCTTTGAGGGATTAACAGAAAAAAGGGGAGAGGGGAGGAAAAGTCATTCTTTCCCAAAAGGGAAAATAAAAGAAGACTGGCTAAGATCTTCACCAATTCTTTTGGTACCTTTTCTTCCGCTCATAATCGTCATTCTGTGGCTCGCAAAAAGTAAATGGGGTGAATATGAAGAAGAACTTTGGTAGTTAAAATAATAATAAAAATAAACGAGGAGGTAAATCACCAAGGAGGAAAGAAAAAAAATGAGAAACATTTTAAAGGTCAAACGGTGGGAGTCCGGTCTGAAACAGTACGAGCTGGCATTCTTGCTCGGCTGCAGCTCGACCTATCTCTCATTGGTTGAAAATAATCGTGTTGAAGCAACGATGGATTTCAAACGAAAAGCCGCGGAGATTTTTGGAATGACTCCTGATGAAATATGGCTGGTAAAAAAACGCCGCGGCTAAAACATGTCCTGACAGATGGGATTTATCTGTCAGGACTTTTATTTATCTAAATTTTGTGATATTATAAGGCAAGACAGAAATTTAATTAAGGGTTAGGCAATTTAAAACCGAATAATATACATGAATAATATTTTCAACAAATTCACCACCCATTACAAAAAATCCATCATTGGCGCTTATGGGTTGTCTTTGGCAGCCAAAAAAAAGGAAATCGGTCTGGAAGAACTTTTTTGGGCGCTCTTAAGTGAAAAGGGGTCTTTGGGCCAGGAAACTTTACGTCAGGCCGGCATTAAAGAACAGACAAGAAGCAATAACGAGCTGTTGCCAGAACAAATTTCTTGGCAGCAAATTATGCAATCAAAAGAAACAATCCCTTTGTCCATGGGAGTAAAGAAAGCCATAATAGATTCAGCTAGAATCGCGGCCATTTATGAGCACAGCTACATCGGCACAGAACATCTGCTTTATAGTTTGCTGGCCTCACAAGATAAAAAAATAAATATTATTTTAAATGGCTATCAGCTGAACAGGGAGGAACTTTTAAAAAGAATTAAAGTGGTTTTAAGTTCAACTTCAAAATTTTCTGAATTAAGCGATATGGTCAGTTCAGTCAAGGAACGTTTGGATAAAAAAAAGCAAGACGGGAAAAGGAGAGATTCAATCCTTGATTTTTTTGGCACTGATTTAACCAATGAAACAGTGCAAAAAAATATCAATCCGGTGATCGGCAGAGTTGATGAAATCAATCGGGTGATCCAGATTTTATCGCGCCGCGATAAAAACAATCCGATACTTTTGGGCGAGCCGGGAGTGGGCAAGACGGCTATTGTTGAAGGACTGGCTAAAAAAATAATGCTGGGCGACGTGCCTGATATTCTGCTGAACAAAAAAATATACGCGCTTGATATGCCGTTACTCGTAGCTGGCACCAGTTACCGCGGTGAATTTGAAGCGCGCATAAAACAAATTGTTGACGAGGCAAAAAGAAATGAGGACATTATTTTATTTATAGACGAACTGCATAATATTATGGGAGCCGGTTCGGCTTCAGGCGCCATGGACGCTGCCAATATCTTAAAGCCGGCTATGGCGCGAGGCGAGATCCACTGTATCGGGGCAACGACTTATGATGATTTTAAAAAATATATTGAGCAGGACAAAGCGCTCGCGCGCCGCATGCAAAAAGTAATGATTAATGAGCCAAGCGCGCAAGACTCAATAAAAATTCTCAAGGGCATTAAACAATCCTATGAAAAACATCATTTACTGGCAATTAGCGATGAGGCGGTTGAAGCGGCCGTTGCTTTATCCAGCCGCTATTTAACCGACCAATTTTTGCCTGACAAAGCAATTGATCTGATTGATGAAGCTGCCAGTAAAAAAAGGATTAATCGGCCGAAAAATAAAAATACGGTTAAGCTCTCGGAATTAGAAAAAGAACTGGTTAAAATTACCAAGGAAAAAAATATGTTGACTGCCCAAGGCGAATACAACGAGGCTTTAAAATTTAAGGCAAAAGAAGTGGAAATAGTGAGCAAAATCTATAAACTAGAGGAAGAGAATGCAAAAAACAAGCTGCCAATGGATGCGGAGCTGGCTGATAATGAGAAAATTACAGCCAGCGACATTCGCGAAATTATCAGCCAAATGACTAAAATAAATATCCCTGACAGCCAAAAAGCAACGGATATTATCAAGGACCTGGAAAAAAATTTAAAAAATAAAATTGTCGGGCAAGACGAGGCAATCGCACAGCTGGTCAGCACCTTAAAAAGATCAACGGCCGGGCTGGCTGGAGAGCGTCGCCCCTTGGGCTCATTTATTTTAGCCGGGCCGTCTGGCGTGGGAAAAACTTACAGCGCAAAAATATTAGCTGAAATAATGTCGCCTGACAGAGAAGGTCTGATTAAACTTGATATGAGCGAGTTTGGCGAAAAATTCAATGCCAGCAAACTCATTGGCGCGCCAGCCGGCTATGTGGGCTATGAGGAAGGCGGGCTGTTAACGGAAAAGGTGAAAAGAAATCCTTACGCGGTCATACTTTTAGATGAAATAGAAAAAGCTCATGCGGATATTTTTAATTTGTTTCTGCAGATTTTTGAGGACGGCTATTTGACTGACAGCAAAGGCCGGCTGGTAAATTTTCGCAATACAATAATCATTATGACCACTAATATCGGCGTGTCTAAAGCCAGTGAAAAAGGAATGATCGGTTTTGGCGAAAAAGACTCTGCGGAAAATGACTTTAAAGAAAAACTGGCTGAATGGATGAGACCGGAGCTCTTAAATAGAATTGATCAGATCTTGGTGTTTAACATGCTGACTGACGGCGATCTGGCTAAAATTATTGAATTGGAATTAATTGATATTAATAATAATCTAGCCAGTCGTAATTTAGCGATAAAATGGAGCAAGGAAGTTGTTGATTATCTGCTCAAAAAATGCGCGGGCAAAGACCAGGGCGCAAGAATTATCAGAGCGGTGCTGCGCGAGAAAATTGAAAATCAGCTGGCGGACAGGATTTTATCAAAAGCTCCTGGTGGCGAGATAAACATTAAAGTCAAAGATGATAAAATTATATTGGCGTAAAATTTATAAATTTTTCTTAGATATTTTATTTCCCATAGAATGCGTTGGCTGCGGCCAAGAAGACCTCTGGCTGTGCGAGCAATGTTTAGCAACTATTAAATTAAAAGAAATTGACAGCTGCCCGGCATGCAAAAAAATTTCAAGTTTCGGCAAGACGCACAGCTGGTGCCGCGAGCAGACAAGCTTGGATGGCATGATTGTGGCCGCTTCATTTGACAACAAATTATTGCGGAACACAATCCATAAATATAAATACAATTTTATCAAAGAACTGGCAACTCCCCTGTCAATGATTTTAATCAATAAAATTATGGAGCTTGATAAAAAAGAAGATAAGCCCAACTGGGTAAATCTTCTTTTTAGTTCAGACTTAATATTATTGCCAATACCTTTGCATAAAAGGCGGTTGCGCTGGCGGGATTTTAATCAGGCGGAAATGTTGTCAAAAAAATTAGCCGGCAATTTTTATCTCAATCATCGGCCGTATATTTTAAAAAGAAAAAGATATACCACGGCGCAAACTGAATTAAAGCGAGAGCAAAGATTTGATAACATTAAAAATGCTTTTCAGGTGACAAAAGAATGGCAAGACAAATTAAAAAACGCCAAAATTCTTTTGGTGGATGATGTGGCTACTACCGGGGCAACTTTGAATGAATGCGGCCGGACATTAAAAGAACGCGGGGCAAGGGAAGTCTGGGGACTGGTCTTGGCCAGAGGATAATAACTGAAAATTTTAAATTTTAAATTTTAAATGCTAATTTTTCTTTGATTGTCTTTTTTGCCAATACTAAATTTTATCCAGATAGTATTCTTGGGCATTATTTTTCTGATTTTATCCGCCCATTCAACAACAATGATATTATTCTTATCGCTAACTAATTCCCGCCAGCCAATATCTGCTAATTCTTCAGGACTGGATAACCTATAACAATCAACATGGATAAGTTGTAAGTCGTTAGTTGTTAGTTGCCCGCCTGCCAGCGCCTGAGCGCAGCGATGGCGAGCAGGCAAGTTGTAAGTTTTTAAAAGCACAAATGTCGGGCTGGTGATATTGTTTTTGATTCCTAGTCCTTGAGCTAACCCCTTGACAAACTGCGTCTTGCCAGCGCCGAGTTTGCCAACTAAACCAATAATCGTGCCTGCTTTTAATTGAGCGACAAATTTTTTACCAAAATTAATGGTTTCTTTTTCAGAATTGGTAATAATGATTTTGGACATAACAGCTGATGATGAATTTCATCAGGCTTTTAAAATATAAACTTGCCTGTGATCAAATGAAATATCCGAGTGATGATGGGGACGATTAGGCCAAAAAAGTAAAAGATAAATAAAAGCAAGATAATGAAGCCAAAACGTTCAAGATTTATTTTCAGTCTTGCCATTGAATCTGGCAAGACTGCGAAAAGAATTTTGGAGCCGTCAAGCGGCGGGATAGGCACAAGATTAAAAACCATCAGCAGAATATTGGCATAAGCAATAATGGCTAAAAGCGAGGCGAATTCTGAATAGGGCAGAAAACGGACTAACAGGCCAAAAAAAATAGCGGCAATAAGATTGGCTGCCGGGCCGGCAAGACCAACCAAAGCCGGCCCCCACTTTTGGTTTTTTAAGTTATAGGGATTATAGGGAACTGGCTTGGCATAAGCGAACATAAATGAACCGTGAGAAAAGAGCAATAATAAAACGGGCATCAAAATTGTGCCCCAGATGTCAATATGAGCCATGGGGTTGAGAGTCAGCCGTCCGGCATTTCTGGCTGTCGGGTCGCCCATTTGATCCGCTGCCCAGCCATGAGCATATTCATGAATAATGGCTGAAGGAATGATGATGAGAAAAAAGAAAAGCAATTGCGCAAACTGCATAAATAATTTGACATTTAATAGTTATATGGTATTATAATCTAAATAATTGATTTAATCAACCTTATGTCAAGAATTTGCGATATGTGCGGCCGCGGTCCGCAAAAATCCATTCAAAGATCCCATGCGAATAATAAAACAATCATTCGCAAATTTATTAATTTGCAAGCCAGAACTATTAATGGCAAAAAAAAGAAAGTTTGTACAAGGTGTTTAAGGACAATGAAGAAAAAGATGGCTTAAATAACTTGATGATTTTTTAATCAGGCACCCCGACTTTACGTCAAGGGTGTTTTTGCGTGATTTGTGGTAAAATATTAAATATGGCGAAAGAATGCTATTTATATAAAAAATTGAATAATAACTTGGTGCAATGCGAAACTTGCGCGCATCAGTGTAAAATCGCCCTTGGCCAAAGGGGCATTTGCGGCGTGCGGGAAAATCAAGCTGGCAAATTGCTGGCGCTAAATTATGGCCGGGCAGTGGCAGCGCATGTTGATCCCATTGAAAAAAAGCCGCTTTATCATTTTTTGCCTGGCACGGACACTTATTCCATTGCTACCGCGGGATGTAATTTTCGCTGTCGGCATTGTCAAAATTATGATATCTCTCAATATACAAAAAAATGGCCATGTGAAATTATTGGGCAAGAGCTTTTACCAAAGGCAGTAGTAAAAAATGCGCTTGAGCTGCGCTGTCCGTCAATTTCATATACTTATACTGAACCAACAATTTTTTTAGAATATGCCTTGGATACCATGAAGCTAGCGTGCGACAAGGGCTTAAAAAATATCTGGGTGTCAAACGGCTATATGAGTGATCAGACTCTTGAATTAATAATCCCCTATTTAGACGCGGCTAATATTGATTTAAAAAGTTTTTCAGATAAATTTTACCGGGAAATTTGCCAAGCAAAGCTTGAACCAGTCCTGAATAATTTGATTAAAATCAAAAAAAGTGGTGTTCATTTAGAAATTACCACTTTAATAATCCCGGCTTATAATGATTCAGAGAAAGAATTAAAACAAATTGCTGAATTCATATTTAATAAATTAGGGGCTGATGCGCCTTGGCATGTGAGCGCTTTCTATCCCACTTTTAAAATGACTGCCGTGCCGGCTACCCCAAGGGAAAAAGTATTGCAAGCTGTGGAGATTGGAAAAAAGGCTGGACTTAAGTTCGTCCATCCGGGCAATATTTAAAGCGCGCTGGTTAAATATCTTTGATAATTTTCACTCCTTTGCCAGACATTGGCCGGAATAGTCGGGTGAACGGCGCGCGGTCCGTTTTTAATTGTGTCAACAATTTCAGGCAAAGAATAACCGCCATAAATATAACTGTCAGCAAGGGTCTGGAAACTTTGGCTATTCATTGAAAAAGAATCTTGAACCAGATATTCTTTTAATAATTTCTCAAAGTCAGCGATTTGCTCATTTTCTTGATTAAAATTATGCCTGAATTGGCCATAAACTTGAATTGAGACACTGGCGCCAAGAACTATGCCTTTGTCTGGCAAATAACTGTAATCGCCTGATTTGTCTAAATTAAATTTCAAGTCGTTAAATTTAATTGAATCGCCTGTGTTAACTATTGTTATTTTGCCTTTTTGCGCAACCTCGGGAATATCCCGCATTTTTTTGACATATTGAAATTTCATTTTTTTAAAAGAGGGGTTAAGTAAAGCAAGTTCAGCTAGATTGGAAAAAGAAATATCATCATGAAAATCAGGCGACATAGACTTGATGGTTGAATGATATTCAAGGCGATTGGGATATTCTGGATCAGAAAAAAATCTATCGCCATAAGCATAATTTAAATAAACGGCAAAATCATCATAGCCAAATTTGTAATTTAATAGAGCTGCGCCAAGATAAAATTGAGCGCCCAATCCTGCTGGCCGATTACCTATCCGCGCTTCAACCATGCCATTCTGAAAAGTAATCAGGCGCAGATTATCCGTCATCTCTTTGGCTTTGATTAAAAATTCAAGCTGGCCGGTTGCTTGACCATAGCAAGCAAAGGCCAAAGCGGTAATTAAATGATAATGGGGGTTAAATTTCATTGGCCGACCTTCATTATACCAATCGTATTGATCAACATCTTGTTCTAAAACCGTAGTGATTTTATCTTTAATTAAATTATCAAGCTCATTTTTTTTATCCTGATTAATTAATCCTTTTTGATAAAAATTATTAACGGTTTGCTGCCAATAAACTGCGGAGAGCGCCGCCCGGTTTGAAGTATCCGGAGCAAGAATACCTGCTGCCATACGATCTAAAATCTGCTGGTAAACTCTGTTAACTTCACTGGAAGTTAGAATAAGAGGGATCTGATCAAGCAAGCTAACCATAGTCATTTGAACCCAGGCATCTGAAAAAGATTGGGTATATAATGGGCGGGAATTTAGTTCCAGGCTAGCGGCTAAAATTGCCTGTCTGATTTTTTGTCTGGCATATCTCTCGCCTTTGAGGGCGCGGTATTTGTAATAAGTTGCCAGACTTAATATTTCTCTGGCTGTTTGAGGAGCTCTAAACTCTGGCACATCGTAATCAGGGGCTTTAAAAATATAGCCATGCTCATCAAAATGCTTTGAATAGCGATTATAAAAATACGCGACATAACTTTCAAGGGTTTGGGGCTCTGTTTGAGCTTTGGCCGGAATAATAAAAAAACTACCAGAGACAAAAATGGCAATGATAGTGAAAATTATTATCTTAATAGTAAATTTGCTCATCTTACTTCCGTTTGAGTAGATAATTATAGGCCGAGAGCGCTGTTTTGACGCCATCGCCTGCGGAAATGTTGTTTTGTTTGTACTTTTCATCAGTCACATCGCCGGCGGCAAATATGCCTGGGTGGGAAGTAGTTCCAGTTTTATGGTCAATAACTATTTCAGCGCGCTCATTTAAATCAACTAAATCTTTGACAATTTCAGAATTAGGAACCGCGCCAATTTCCACGAAAACACCCTGGACATCTATGATTTTTTCCTGGCTGGTTTTTTTATCTCTGTACTTGAGACCAGTGACAAATTGCTCACCGATAATTTCCACCGTTTCAGCATCAAGAATTATTTGTTTTAGTTTTTTTGATTTTTTTACAGCTTCAATGGTAATTGTATCGCCTCGTAATGCTTCACCATGAGTTAAAAGATAAATTCGAGCGGCGTAAGGAATTAAATCCTGAACTGCTTCAAGGCCGGCATTGCCGCCGCCCACCACCGCCACTGCTTTGCCGGAAAATAACGGGCCGTCGCAAGTGGAACAATAGACCACGCCCTTGCCGTCAAATTTTTTCTCGCCAGGGACTTCCAATTTTCTGCGGCGGGCGCCAAGGCAAACAATAATTGCCTTAGTCTGGTATTCATCTTTATTAGTGGTAACTAAAAATTCTTGCCCAACTTCTTTGACTGCTAAAACTTTTTCCGGCATTTTAATTGCCACGCGCTTTTGGGCGCGCAAATGCTCTTCCAAATTTTTAGCCAAATCCAAACCAGAGATTGACTGTGTGCCAATCCAATTTTGAATATTATCAGAAACAAGGGACTGACCGCCAAATTCTTGGGTAATTAACAATGTCTTTAATTTTTTTCTGGCCGCATAAACTCCAGCAGCCACGCCAGCCGGCCCTCCGCCTAAAATTATTATGTCGTACATCATATTTTTAATATTAACCCCTTATTAATAATTGGGGTTAACTTAATTTATTTTAGCATATATTTCCTTTTCCAGCAATAATAAATAAAAAGCGCGCAATTGGTCTATTGCCTTTTTGCACTTGCATTATTTTATCTCCTATGCTAATTTAAACTAATATAAATTAAGTATCTTATCCATGTCCCAAGAAACAGCCAAGGATTTAAAAGAATATGAAATTCTTTATTTTCTATCTATCAACTTAAGTCCTGATGAAATTCAGACGGTTAAAGGCAAGATCAATGAGCTAATCGCCAAAGCCGGCGGCGTCATAGTCAGAGAAGATGATCTTGGCAAACGCAAATTAGCCTACATGATTAAACGTGCCAGGCATGGCCACTATCTACTTTCTGTTTTTAAAGCTCCAGCGGCTGAAGCAAACTCAATTAATCATGAGCTAGAACTCATGCCCGAAATCTTAAGGCACAAGCTAGTGCGCAAAGAAGATATTAAAACTGTCAGCATCAAAGAAGCTGGTGAATACAAAAAAACAAGCGCCAAACAGGCGGACCAAGAGGGGCTAAAATCCAAAAGCGACAAAAAAACCAAGGTTGACACTAAAGAGCTGGACAAAAAAATTGATGAGCTCTTGTCTGAAGATAACATATAATTTTCTAAAGCTAAGACAACATTACCAATTAATTAAAATCTATGAATCTCAATAAAGCCATGATTATCGGCAATCTCACGCGCGACCCTGAACTGCGCAACACCCCTAATGGCACCGCTGTCACCTCTTTCGGCGTCGCCACTAACTTTGTCTGGACTGATACTAATGGCCAGCGCCAGGAACGGGCCGAATTCCACAATGTGGTTGCCTGGAGAAAATTAGCCGAGATAATCAGCCAATATTTGCGCAAAGGCTCAAAAGTCTATATTGAAGGCCGCTTGCAAACAAGGAGCTGGGATGACCAAAGCGGCAATAAAAAATATATGACGGAAATTGTCGCTGAAAATATGATTATGCTTGATTCAAAAGGAGCTGGCAACCAGTCAAAACCAAGCCAGTCTGCGCCAACTCCCCAAGCAACGTCTGAAGAAACAACGGCTGTCATTGACATTAACGAACCAACAACTAATACTGATGAGGTCAGAGTTGAAGAAGTTCCATTTTAAATAAATAACTATGAATCAAACCACCACTGATAAACATTGCCACTTCTGCGTCAATCAGCTGGACAAAGTTGACTGGAAAGATATCCCCACTCTCCAGCGCTTTATGTCGCACTATAACCGCATTGTCCCTGGCAGGCGCACTGGGCTGTGCGCGAAACACCAAAGAAAAGTTACGCGCGCCATTAAACGGGCAAGAGAAATGGGCCTAATGCCCTTTGTCAGAAAATAACATTTATGCTCAACTACACTGATCTTAAGGTTGGCACGGTATTTAAATTTGCAGGTGATCCTTATCAGGTAATTAAATCCTCTCATCTTAAAATGGGCCGCGGCGCCGCTGTGCTGCAAACTAAAATCAAAAACTTAAAAAACGGCAGTGTGCTGGAACGGAACTTCAAACAAGCTGACAAATTTGAAAAAGCTGATGTAGCCAAGAAAAAAGCCGAATTTCTCTACAGCCAAGGCGATAAATGCAATTTCATGGATGAAAATTACGAACAATTTTTTATTGAAAAATCAGTCATAGAAGCACAGTTGAAATTTCTTAAAGAATCAGCCAGTGTTAACGTATTATATTTTGACGGCTCGCCGCTTGGCATTGAATTGCCGCCTAAAATTGATTTGGCAGTAGTAGAAGCTCCGCCGGCAATCCGCGGCGACACTGCTCAAGGCTCCGTTACCAAATCAGTTAAACTGGAAACCGGCGCTGAAATCAATACTCCCATCTTTATTAAAGAGGGCGACATCATCCGTATTAACACCGAAACTGGAGAATATGTGGAAAGAGTCAAATAAAACCCGGCGTCAACCGGGTTTTAAAATACCTAGTTACTAATTACTAATTACCTTCTTCCTGCTTCACCTTGTCCCAAATCCTCTTGCCAATCTCTTTTAACAACTTACCATTCTGGCGCAAAAACATCTTAGCGTTTTCGCGTCCTACGCCTAATTTCTCATCACCGCCTGCTGTGTCAACAGGCGAGTAGGAATAAGAATTGCCAAGCTTATTAATTATCCCCTCGGCTACTCCCCGATCAAGTATGTCGCCGGCGATAGAAATCCCCTCATTATACATAATGTCAAATTCCGCAGTCTTAAACGGCGGCGCCACTTTGTTTTTGACTATTTTCATCTTAACCCGATTGCCAATAATTTTCTCGCCCATTTTAATCTGCGCCGCCCGCTTCAGCTCAATGCGCACTGACGCATAAAATTTCAAAGCCATACCACCAGTTGTTGTTTCTGGATTGCCAAAAACAATACCGATTTTTTGGCGCGTTTGATTTAAAAATATTACCGTGGTCTCTGTCTTTGATATAATGGCTGTCAATTTTCTAAGCGCCTGGCTCATCAGTCTTGCCTGAAGCCCCATATGAGATTGGCCCATCTCTCCTTCAATTTCCGCTTTGGGCGTTAACGCCGCCACTGAATCAATCACAATCAAATCCACCCCGCCAGACCTGACCAAAGTCTCTACAATCTCCAATGCCTGTTCGCCATTATCTGGCTGCGAAATTAAAAGCTCATCTACTTTAACTCCAGTCCTTTTAGCGTAATCAGGATCCAAAGCATGCTCGGCGTCAACAAACGCCGCCACTCCGCCTACGCGCTGTACTGTGGCAATGGCGTGTTGCGACAATGTTGTTTTACCTGATGCCTCTGCCCCATAAATTTCAATCACTCTCCCTTTAGGCAAACCTCCCACACCCAGCGCCAAATCAATTGACAAACAACCAGTGGAAATCGCCGGCACTTTTAATTTTTTAATTTCGCCAAACCTCATAATTGCCCCTTCGCCAAACCTCTGTTTTATCTCCTCCATGGCTATTTCCGCCGCTTTCAATCTTTTTTGCCCCTCATCTTGATTTTCCTCATTTTTAACCATATAAACTAAATTAATTGCTAATTATTTTATTCCCCTACTATTATTCTCCGATAGACCGTCCTTGTCCTGCCGTATGACTTTTTTGCCTCAATCTTAATTACATTTAACCCCTTATTCAAATCTATGTCAACCTCAAACCAACCATAGCCATCAGCCGTAATTTCTTGGTCATTCAGCCCGAGCCATGCTCCGCTGTCAACCTTGCCCATTATTTTAACATGACTGTTTAATGACACGAAATTATCAGTGGGATAAAGCACGTTTAACTCTGGCGGCCTTAAAAGCGACCAGACCTGAAACCCCAAATAAGCAATAATCCCCGCCACCGCCAAACCCAGAAAAAAATTACGAATTATTTTGGGCAAAACAATCAATCTCTTCTTGGATACTCCGAAACGTTCTATCTGCCCGGCCAGCCAAATTTTTTGCCTTTTTATTTCCTCATAAAATTTTTTTTCCGCCTCCTGCCAATCCAACCCTAAAAAACCGGCATATTTTTTCAGCCAGTTTTTAGCATAAACTTCTCCGGGAATAATTTCATAATCATTGCTTTCTAAAGCCTCTAAATAATGCCTGGCTACCCCAATCTTTTTTTCCACTGCCAAAACACTTAAATTTACCCTTTTCCTTGCCCGCTCCAAATCCTCGCCTAAAGACTTTACCGTAATAATATTTTTCTGCTTAAAACGAATCATAGGCCTTAAAACTTCAAAATTTATATTTATCTTCCTCGGATTCTTCTTCCAGTGCGTCATCATCTTCAACCGCCTCAATTTCTTCTTCCTCTTCTTTAGATTTTCCATCTTCTTCCTGAATAAAATCATCTGTTCCCCGTTGACTATCTTCCGGTTCTTGCTCCAATATTTCATCCGCTTGTTCAATTAAACTCCTTTCTCCTTTATTGACTAATACTTCTCTTGGTTTTGAGCCGTCTGCCCTGCCAATGACACCTGCTTGCTCAAGCAAATCCAAAATTCTGGCGGCTCTGGCATAACCGATTCTTAATCTCCGCTGCAAATATGAAGCAGAGGCTTTGCCAGCTTCAATTACTAAATCTCTAGCCTCGCTTAAAAACTCATCGCCATTTTCATCAGGATAGACGTTCATTACTATCCCGCCAAGACCCAAAGTCGGCGTTTTTTCTACCACGCTTTCCTCATAATTTGGTTCGCCTCTCTCCCGTAAATATTGAACAACTCGCTCAATATCTTCATCGCTGCAAAAAGCGCCCTGAATTCTTCTGGGCTTGGAAATTTCAGCTGAAGTAAAGAGCATATCCCCTTTACCCAATAATTTTTCAGCTCCGGATACATCTAAAATCGTTCTTGAATCTGTCAGCGACGCCACCGCAAAGGCGATGCGGCCGGGAATATTTGCCTTAATCAATCCAGTGATAATATCTACTGACGGCCGCTGGGTGGATAAAATCAAATGAATCCCGACCGCTCTGGACATCTGCGCCAGCCGAATAACTGCCGCCTCAACTTCAGCTCCGGCCACGCTCATCAAATCCGCCAATTCATCAATTATAAAAACAAGGTAAGGCAGTCTGTCTCTGGGATGAGTAATATTATAGCCCTGGATATTTCTTTTGCCGGCATTAGATAAAACATGGAACCTTCTTTCCATTTCGCCAATCGTCCATTTGAGCGCATTAATAATTTTCTTAACATCAGTAATCACCGGCGTCATCAAATGCGGAATACCGTTATAACCAGGCATCTCTACCCGCTTGGGATCAACTAAAATAAATTTAAGTTCATCCGGCTGGTTTTGGTAAAGGAGTGAAATAATAATTGAATTCAAACAGACTGTTTTACCGGAATTTGTCGCTCCGGCCACTAACAGGTGCGGCAAGTTTTCCAAATCAGCCAGCCAAGGTTTGCCAGTCACATCCTGGCCCAGGGCAATCGTCAAATTTGATTTCCTTTGTTTAAACTCCGGTGATTCTAAAACATGCCTCAACGGCACAATGGCAATTTTTTTATTTGGCACCTCAACCCCGACCAATGACTTGCCTGGAATCGGCGCTTCAATTCTGATGGGATGAGCTGCCAAAGCCAAAGCCAGATTATTACCCAGGCCAATAACCCGCGACAGCTTGACCCCTTCAGCCGGCCGAAAAGTATATTGCGTTACTGTCGGACCAATTGATATCTCGCCCATCTCCACCTCAATGCCAAAATTAACCAGTGTTCTTTTAATTATCTCCTGATAAAATTTAGTATCACCGGCTGTCGGTTTGCCAGCTTTGTTACTCATCAAACTCAAGGGAATATCAATTTTTGGATATCTTTTGCGCACTGGCTTCTCGCGCGCCTCTGTTTCACCATTTTCATCTTCACTCTCTGGAGCTCGGCTAGGAATATCAGCGGACTCTTTTTTGCCATTATCAATATCATGCTCTTCAAATTCAACTTCCTCTTCTTCGTTCTGCCCGTAATCTTCATTTTTCTCTTCTCTAAATCTGGAAAATAATCCTCCTGTTCTTTCCCTTAAGCCCTTTAAAAAAACTATATCAACTAAGCCGTTTAACATAAACAACAACCCGACTACAAAAACTGCAAAACTAACTACCATACCAGCCCAGCGACCCATCAGCTCAAAAAGAAGCCAAGCTAATGGGAAACCAATATAACCGCCTCCTGAACCAACCTTAATTGCTTCAGTTAAATTATTTGGATCTAAAGTAAAATGAAAAAAAGTGGAATAACCTATAATCGCAAGCAGAGTACCTGCCCAATTCAAATTACTAAAAAAATATTTCTTATTCCTGATTAAAAAATAAAGGATAAACGACATCACTACGGGAAATATCCAAAAACCCCAACCAAACATATATTTTAAAACACTATAAAAGAACCGACCAAAAACACCAGCTTTATCAAAAATCGAAAAAAAACTCAAAGCCGTAATCAAAAAAACAAGCACAATTATAACGCCCCTTTTAGTGCCAGATTCCATATCCGGCATATCAGGCAAACTAAATCTACGTCTTTTCCGAGCCATAAATATCAATAATTTAGTTATTATATCTTCTATTTTAACACTTTTAATGATTTTCCACAACCAAACCGTAACTGATCAACCCAAAAAATCAAAAAATATCATAATCAAAAATCCCCAAATTATTATTGGGGATTTTAACACCTCATTAAAATTATTGCGTAGCGCTAGCGGTATTATCTATCTTATACTGCAAGATTGCCTGGACTACTTTACCGCTATCTTTAAGCTCTTCAACAAAGATAACCTGATTATTGTTGATTTTCATATAGTCTTGAGGGCCGTGGAGCTCATTGCCTAATTTAACTAGGATTAATCGCGGCTGTTGGTCTGTACTTGATGGCGGCACTTGTTGAAGCGGGTCAGAAGCTTGTAAATAGTAGATATCCTCAAGCAAGGTGCTTTTGTCGCTTTGGTCTGTAATTTTGCCAAAATAGACTTGGCCATTGCTTAAAAAGACTGCGTGATAAACGTCTTTATTGTATTTTAAGCTGGCTGAATAGCCTTTATCGCCGAATAAACTGATGGCAGTGTATTGGTTAACTAAAAAACCAATCACCACAAGAATAACAACCACCACGATGACAGTCACAAAAGTTTTGGCGCCTTTAGAAGCATTGCCTTTAACTGGCCGCTTGTCTGCATCTTTGGCATTATCTGGAAGCTCTAGGCCGAAATCAGCCTTTTTAGCTTCTGTTTTAATATCCATAGCCATATGAATTGCCTTTTTTATAGATATTTCAAAATCTATAAATTATTAATAATTAAAATTGACCTGATGCTATTATAACACAACAAATATAACTTGAAAATGTGTATAAAACTATTTTATTTAATACTTAGAATTTTATATTTAACAAGCCCTTTAGGCGCTTGGAATTCCACGGTATCGCCTTTTTTACGGCCAAGGAATGCGCGGCCAATCGGCGATTCATTGGAAATTTTGTTGTTCAAGGGATCTGATTCATGACAGCCAACAATAGTGTATTCTTTTTTATTGCCAAGCTCATTTTTAAATTTAACAGTTGAACCAACGTCCACAACATCATTGCCAGCAGCGCTTTTTTCTTCAATCACAACGGCATTTTTTATCACATTATCAAGTTCGGCTATTTTCATTTCTAAAAAGGCCTGCTCATCTTTGGCAGCGCTATATTCCGCGTTTTCAGACAGATCGCCCAATTCTTTGGCTTCTTGAATACGTTCAGCAATGTTTTTACGTTCAATATTAATCAAATAACCAAACTGATCTTTTAATTTCTGCAAACCATCTGAAGTAATATAGGTTTTATTGTTGTCCGGCATAGTCGCCACATTAAATAACACTTTTTAAGTATATAGTTGAAATAATAATATATATTAATATTTGTGTCAAGCGCAAAATTGAGGTTTAATTTTCATTAAAATACCACGCAATTACATCTTTAAACACTGGTATGGCCACGGTTGACCCTTCACCCCCGTTTTCTAAAAGAATAGTGATGACAATGCGCGGCGAGTCATAAGGAGCAAAGCCAGTAAACCAGGCGTGCGATTCTTTGCCAGCGCCAACTTGAGCCGTGCCTGTTTTCCCGGCCACGGCAATAGGCAAGGATTGCAGCGCTTTGGCTGAACCACTGGTAATAGTAGCTCGGAGAGCTCGGCGAATGATGTCAATATTTTCAGCAGAGGCTAAATTTTTTGCCAGAATATAGTCTTGGCTGGCATCAGAGTTAGGCTCGCTCTTTAAACCATTGGCATTAATTATTTCTTTTAACAGGTGCGGCTGATAAAGAGTGCCGCCATTGGCGAAAAAGGCGGTGTAGCTGGCGATCTGAAGCGGCGTAACTAAAATATCACCTTGACCAATGGCCAAATGGTAGGTATCGCCAATATACCAAGATTCCCGCTTGGTTTCTTCTTTCCAAGACTTACTGGGCAAAAAACCGCTTGCTTCACCCGGCAAATCAATGCCTAGGGTTTTAGATAAATAAAATTTTCTGGCAAAATCAGTTATTTTTTGAACGCCCAAACCAGTAAAGTCATTATAGCCGCCGCCAATGTAGTAAAAAAAAGTGTTGACTGAATTGGCAATGGCGCTGATAACATTGACCCGGCCGTGGCCGCCGTATTTCCAATCAGGGAAGAACCATTTGTCAAGCTGCAGGCCGCCAGTGCTTAGAAAAGTTTTTTGTTCATTGATAATGCCCTGTTCAAGCGCGGCCAGAGCAACTAATGGTTTAAAAGTTGAGCCCGGCGGATAAGTGCCGGCGATAGCGCGATTAAACAAGGGCTTGCGCTGATCAGTTAAATAATTTTGATAAGCATCTTCGGCTATGCCGGCGCTGAAAAAATTATTATCAAAATCGGGCAAGCTAACAATGCTTAATATTTCTCCGCTTTGCGGGTCAAGCGCAATGGCCACGCCCGTCTGGCTGGTAGCTGAATTTTTAATTGCTGCGGCCAAGCTTTGGCTAAGCTTTTTTTGAAGCTCGGCATCAATCGTCAGGACAAGACTGGCGCCAATCTGCGGATCAGTCCTGTTTAATATCTTTTTGGTTTTACCAAGAGCGTCAACTTCAATTTCTTGAACGCCGTTTTTGCCTTTGAGAATCGGTTCATAAAATAATTCAACGCCGTCTTTGCCCAAAGTGTCATTTATCTCGTAATTTTGAGCAACAGATTGAGCAAATTCAGCCGGGCTAATTTTGCCCACATAACCCAGGATATGCGATAAACCGCCGCCTTCAAGATAGTCGCGCCGAGGTTCAATGGTCGTGTAGATGCCGGCTAAATTATCCTCAATGCTTTTAAGCCTGATTGCTTGCTCATGCGAGAGATTGCCGGCAATCAGGACTGGTTCATAAGAATGGGCTTTGGCCTGACTAAAAGTTTGCCAGAGCTCGTCTGGATTTTTATCAATAATGGCAGCGAGGACTTGGCTTAAATTTCTTTTTGGCTGGTCGTCTGAAGGCAGGTCAGATGGAATAAAATAAAGCGAGACATTGGGCAGATTGGCAACCAAAGGAGTATGGTAGCGATCGTAAATAATGCCGCGCTCTGCTTTGATGGACGAAAGCCTAATGCGATTGCCTTCGGCGATCTGATTATAATTTCCACCCTTGATAGCTTGAAGATAAAAAGCGCGCGCCATAATAATAACCAATGAGAAAATCATCACAAAAAAAATGACCCTGAATTTTTCGCGGGTTAAGGTCAGAGTTATCTTTTCTTGGCTGGCAGCCAACCAAAAATCAGAGCCTATCTGCCTTAAACGGCTAAAGCCCTTAATTTTAGCAATACTTTCCCTGATAATAAATGGGTTGGAGTTGGTCTTCATAAATCAACTGATAAACTGGCTGATTAAGCGCGATTTAAAGCGAGCTGAAATTTTGTAGAGCGCTAAAATAATAAAGGAATGAACTATTATTTGCGCTAAAGAAAAAACAAAATAGCTGGCTGTCAGGCTGTTGGCAGGACTAACACTGCTGAATTTGGCAGCGCTCAATAAAACTACAAGGTAAATAATTTGATAAATAATAAGAGAAATTAAATTGACTAAAATGAAAACTGCCAAATTTTTATGCTGGAGAATGCTCTTGAGAATAGCTTTGATGGCAAAGACTTCAAGCAGAAAAAGGAGGATAAAAAAACCAAAAAATAATGGCGAATAGACATCTAAGATTAAGCCAGCAAATACGGCGGCCAATACGGCGGTGCCGTAATGATAAAAATAGCTGATAAAAACAAGCAGCAAAAGCGGCAGATTAATCAAAAGCGCTAGCTGGTAATCAATGCCCGGCAGAAAGCCAATTTGCAAGGCAATGACCAAAATAATGACTAATAGCAGCGAAAAAATTTTAAGCATAGCCTTAATTTTTTTGAGGAATAATAACAGTCACCAAACGAACATTTTGGTAGTCAACGGCCGGCTCAACCAAAGCCTCTTGCCAGTATTTTTCAGGTGTAGCCTCAACTTTGCTAACCCGGCCAATAATCAGACCGGCTGGAATATTTTCCTCCAGGCCTGAAGTGGCCACTAGGTCATTTTCATTTATCTTGATATCTTTGGCTAGCAGATCAATTTTTAAATTAATATTGTGCAGACCTTGAGCAATGCCCAGAGCACTTTTATCGCCCGCAACAGTTACAGCGATTTTGCTAACGTTATCGCTTAAAAGCCTGACATGAGAAATATTTTCTTCAACTGAACTGATTTTACCAATGATAATTCCTTGATTAGTCGTAACAGCCAGACCAGGTTTCAAGCCGCGCGACAAGCCTTGATTGATAATAATTTGGCTGGCAGCATAATCTAGATTGCGGCCTAAAACACGAGCGAGTAAATAATTTTCTTTTTGCTCATCAAAAAATTTTAATTCTTTTTTTAACCACTCATTTTCCTGGCGCAGTGTTTCTAGCGCGACATTTTTTTTAGCCAGCTCAATCAATTTTTGATTTAAGTCATCATTTTTTTTACTTAAATCAGCACGAGCCAGATAAACAGCCAGAAAGTCGCTCAAGGCCGCGGCAGTATAGTTGGCAGTGGCGATAATGGGATTAGTAAAAATAGTAATGTATCTGGTTGTTAAACGACTTAAGCCTAAATAATAAGACAAGATTATAATTAGACAAAAAACAAGGATAATCACCGTTATTTTGCGCTGGAATTTAAATTTCAACATAAATAGATTACTGTTAATTTTAATAGTAGCATTATTTTAACAGAAAAAACAGAAAAATACAAAAATCAACCGAAATCCCGACCAGATAGCCGGGATCCTTTTTATTTCTTCCAATCTTTTATTTGTATTGTTCTGCCTTTTAAATTTACGATAACTTTTTGCTTTTCCTTCCATTTTATTTTTTTTACAATTTCAATCGGTGAACTGACCACATAACTGTTGCCGCTTTTCATAATTTTTCTGATGTTTTCTTGCGCTATTTTTCGTCTGGACATATTTTGATTTTATATACTTATAATGATTATAATCATGACGGGATTAATTCTTACTGAATTAATATACACCACATAAAAACTTATCCAATAACCTTATAAAATTTATTTTCACTGCACATTTGCTTAATTTTGTTAGTTTTATTTATGCCAACCTCTTTAATCAGCACATTAAAATATAAAGCAAAAACTAAATCATCAATTAAAAACCAAGCTTGCCTTGCTTGGCTAAAAGTTTCGGATCTGGCTTTTCTCTTGGTCCCATTTTTCTTTTTTGTCGCGCTTCTTCTTTTAATTGCCATCTTCTGTCATATTCTTTTCTTCCCTGCCTTAAATAATCCCGAATTTCTTCTGGCATAAAACTTTCTTCCGGTTTTAGCATCACCTGATCTAACTGCTGCTCACTCAACAATCTCACATTAGGCAAAATAAACTTGCTTTTTTTAGAATTATTTTTTTTGCTCATATTTTTAAAAAATATTTAAGATAACAAAATTTTATAGAATTTATTCTCTCCACAATTTTTTCTAATCTCTCCTGCTTTATCCATGCTAATTTTTTTAACAGGCACATTGAAATATAAAACAAAAACTAAATCATCAATATAATTTTTTAGTTTTTTCTGCTTTTCAAAGTCAATAACTGGCAATTCTTTTAATTCTGATAAAATAATTTGATCTTCTTTATATAACTTTAATTTGTTGTCTTGATACATATCTTTTATTGCCTGCCCAACAATTTTTTGGTCGCTTTTAATTTTTAATCTTATCTGCTTTTTATTTTTTTCTAAAATTAAATAACCATCTTTAACTGATACATCGTCAAATTTCTGCATCATTACTTTTGAAAAATCAGCTAAATCACTTAATCTAATATCCTCTAACTTCAACATTTCCTCTGTTCTTTTTATAATTTCATCTTTAATAAACTGATTCCTTTCTGTAATTTTTGGCACACGAACAAATTCTTTTATCGCTTTCACGGGTACTAAATATTCTTTTTCATTTTCATTTTTTAAATTTGTTTCTAAAAGTAAATTAGTAGCAGGAAAATTTAGTAGGGAAAACAAATATAAAATTTCTTTTTTATTGATTGAACAAATAATAGAGGCAGTTCCCATATTAAAAATAATTGGAGTATCAGTGAAATAAAACTTTTGAGGATTTTTAATACTCCAAACTATTTTATATTTTTGCTCTAATACTTCTAAACCTTGACTATTTTGAGTCAATTTAATTAACTTTTTATTTTTAGGATAATATTCGCTAGGAGTAAATTTTGAATAATTTTGAAAATTTTTAAAGTTCAACACGCCATAATGATCACCATCATTCTTCTTCAAAATATTTTTATTATTTAAAATAAAACCAATATCAAAATAAAATTTACTTTTAAAATTATATTCTGCGACGGCATGATTGTAATAAATTGAAATACAATCAGTGTTTTTCTTGTATGCCTCATAAAAATCTAAAAACTTTTTATCCTGTTTGATAAAATTCCAATTACTTACATTTTGTAATAATTTGTTTTGCAAGATTTTCTTTTTATTTATTTTTTTGTTCTCCAAAATATTTTTCAAGCAATCTTCAATATTATCATTAGCATCTTTATAGTGTATTATTTCTACTTGATCTCTATATAAATCAGGTGGTATTCTTCTAACCACAAAAACCAAACTTGATGTTGCAATCGGCTTATTTTGTTTAAGCCCACGCCCGACGAACATCTTGCCAGAAAAAGTAATAATTTTTTCAATGGTTGTAAATTTTGCCAAATGATAACGAAGAACATCCAAATCACCAGCAGTTAAAATCGTCTGTGGGATAATATAACACAATCTGCCGTTATCCTTTAATAAAGCCAGGCCAAGCGCAATAAAAAAAGCGTATAAATTTGGTTTGGGAGAATATTTTTTGCGATGATCTGGAATGCTGTGCAAATTTACTCCATAAATATCATTTAATTTCATTTTGCTTTCCTTAATCCAATTAAATGACAACAAACCTTGTTTAGAACATTCATTATAAGAAACATAAGGCGGATTGCCGATTATAAAATCAAATCTCATCCGCGGAAATTTTTGATTTCCCAAACTCTCTTTCATCTCTTTTAAATCATCTTCCTCACGCATATAACTCTCATAATCCATCTTTAATAATTTGTCATAAAATAACTTCATCTGGCCATTGCTTTTAATATAAGCGGCTTCGATATCACTTAGTGTATATTTTAATTTTGTGTCCTGAAATTCAGCAATACTATCATGGGTTTGAAAAACTTTAATTTTTTTATCAATTGGATTATTGTATTTTTCATTGATAATTAAGGGCAACATTCTCATTAAGATATTCATTTCAGCCAAATATAACGGAAATTCCTCAATATCTAATCCATAGACATTATTATTTACCAATTCTTCAACTTTTTGAGATTGCTTTTCAGAACCATCTGGGACTGCTGTAATAATCTGATCAACAGCGCTGTATAAAAATGTGCCGCTACCACACGACGGATCGTTGATTGAAATATAATTGTCTTCTATTCTATTTTTTAATCTTTTTTTAATTTCTTCAGAAGTATAGCCAACCTGCTCTAACATAAAATTAACAACCGCCGGGTCAGTAAAATATTGTCCTTTTTTAGTATTTTCATACAACGCTTTTAAATAATTTTCGTAAATATAACCAAAAATTTCATTTTTAACATTAGCAAAATTGTATTTTTTAATTAAAACAAAAATTTCTAACCAAGGCGCTACATCATGCAACTCGTTTTCCGGTTGGTGCAGTAATTCTGATAATTTTTGGTTGATAAATTTTTGCTCTACGTTAAAAGGATGATAAATATTTTTTGAAATATTTTCTGAAATTCCATCAATCACGCTTAAAATACTTTTATACTGTTTTGCTTGCAAACTTTTGTAAATTGATTCCTGCCTTTGTTCAAAATCTTTCTTAAATTCGCCAAATTCATTATCAACCAATGTTTTGTAAAGAATAAATTGGATAATATAAGCATAAGAAAGTTCTACTATTTTCTTGGCTCTTTCTTTTTCTTGCATTTCCTTTAAATAACCTTCTAATTTGATTTTGTCTCTAAAAATTTCTATCTTTTCCGTAATGTCTTCAAAAAACATTGCTCTGTTATTTTCAACTCTAATAACTTCCTCAATTAATTTTTGTTGCCCTACTTTTTCAAAAAATTGCAAATAATAATGTTCTGGCAGAATATAATCTTTTTGCCAAAAGTTTGAAAACAATTTTGGGTTGTCTAAAATTTGTTTTATTGTAAATTCTCGATAAACGGTTTCTATATAAAATCTCCATTCTTGACCATCAGTTAAAATTCCATATTTTTTATCTAAGTCTTTTTGATAAATAAACAATTGCTCTGCTCCGTTTTCAATCTTACCCAGTGCTTTTACCTCAACAGGAATAACAATTTCAGAATTAATATAAATTACAAAATCTGCGTGCCGTCCACCTTTAGTTTTACTCTCTTGGATAAATTCATTTTTCCGCTCTGCTGTCTTTTTTGATAAACTGCCTTCTTTTAAATTAAAAAGTTCAGGACATTCCAAGACATCCCTAATAAATTTATGGACTCCACTGCCAACTTCCTGAGTTTGGTAATGCTTCTTTTCTTTATTCCATTTTGATTTGAGACCTAAAATTGAGAGCATATTATTAAGTAATTCGTTTAATTTGTTTTTAATCCCCTCTTTCTTACACTTTAATCTTCCCACTTTTTAGCTTAAAAGTCAAAAAAACCTTGAATTGCGGGCGGGTGTGGTCTTCGAGGAGAAGAATAAAAAAAATTTGCCATGATTAAAATCATGACATAAAAAAATCCAAATGCGATTTACCTTGCCGAGGGTATTAAAATGTCCTGCAATCCTTTAAGGTCTTCAAGAATCAGGCCTGTGCCGCGAACCACGGTGGTTAATGGCTCATCAATAATAGTTACTGGCACTCTGGTTTCTTTTTTAACCAGTTCATCAAGGCCTTTTAAAAGCGCGCCGCCGCCGGAGAGAATAATGCCGCGGCGGTAAATGTCTGCCACCAACTCTGGCGGGGTTTGTTCAATCGTGCTTTTGATGTTAGTAACAATACTTCTGATTGAGCGCATAATAGCCTCTCTGACTTCACTGTCAGTGATTGTTATTTCTTTAGGCAAGCCATTAAGCAGATCGCGGCCGGAAACGGCCAGTTCAACTGGCTTTTCAGCAGGATAGACGGCAGCCAGTTTGATTTTGACGCGCTCGGCCGTAATATCACCGATAAGCAGGTTAAAATTTTCTCTGATGTATTGAATGATATTTTTTGTTAAAACATCGCCAGCAATATGAATTGATTTGCTGACCACCACGCCAGAAAGAGAAATCACGGCAATTTGGGTGGTGCCGCCGCCAATGTCAACGATTAAATTGCCTGTTGATTCCTGAATGGGCATCCTGGCGCCAATGGCTGCCGCCATCGGCTCTTCAACTAAAAAGACTTCGCGCGCGCCAGCGCCCAAAGCGGCGTCTTCAACTGCCTTGCGCTCCACTTCTGTCACATCCAATGGGATGCCAATGACAATCCGCGGTTTAGAGCCTAAAAGCCCTAATTTTTCATTTAATATCTTTTCAATAAAATACTTTAACATTTTTTCCGTGACTTCAAAGTCGGAAATAATGCCTTCAACTAGAGGTTTGCTAATCATAATATGGCTGGGAGTTTTACCAATCATCCGTTTGGCGTCATCGCCAATGGCAATAATTTGGTCTGTCCGAGTATTAATAGCCACGACTGACGGTTCATTGACCATAATGCCTTTGTCTTTAACATAAATCAGGGTACTTGATGTACCCAGATCTACTCCCAAGTCTTTTCTTAAATTGGGAAAAATTTTAAACATAAAAAAATAAAATAAGTGATTCTAGTATGCCTTGGCTAAATAGACCATCGTGTTTGCCTCTTGGCCACAAATAATACATTTGCCTTTCTTCTTTTTGGAAGAATCAACTCTGATGGTGGCTTTTGTGTCGTTTTTAATTTTAATTTCGCATTTAGGATCACCACACCAGTGGACTAGAGCAAAAAAATTCTTTTCGTTAATATCTTTTTTGTATTTGTCGTAATTATTGTAGTTTTTAGTATTGTTTTCTAAAAATTCGGAATTTATTTTAAGTAAGCTAGCCTGAATATCATCAAGTGTTTTTGCAATTTTATCTTTGATTCGATTAAATTGAACTTTTTCTTTTTCACCATTATCACGACGCACTATAATAACTTGTTTTTCTTTTTCATCTTTAGGGCCAACTTCAACTCTAAGCGGAACACCTTTCATTTCCCATTGATAAAATTTCCATCCGGGTGATTTGGTGTCATCCCAATCTATTTTGAATTCAACATCAGTCAATTGTTTAGTTATTTGGTTAATATATTTTTCAATTTTGCTTTTTTCTGCCATATCTTTCCAAATGGGAATAATAACTATTTGGATGGGTGCAATTTTGGGCGGCAAGATTAATCCCCTATCATCTCCGTGAGCCATAATTAAACCGCCAATCATCCTGGTAGAAACGCCCCAGCTGGTTGGCCAAGGTGTTTGCTCTTTACCATCTTGGTCTAAAAATTTAACATCAAAAGTTTTAGCAAAAGCTTGGCCTAAAGAATGTGAGGTGCCCATTTGCAAGGCTTTGCCATCTTTCATTATGGCTTCTACGCCAGTGGTGTAAAGAGCGCCGGCAAATTTTTCTGCGGCTGACTTTTGACCAGCTAAAACTTGAATGGCCAAATAATCATTAATAAAATCTTTATACATCATTAACGCGTCCAGCACCATTTGGTCGGCCTCGGCTTTGGTTGTGTGCAAGGTATGACCTTCTTGCCATAAAAATTCCGTGGTGCGCAAGAATAATCTGGTGCGCATTTCCCAGCGCACGACATTGGCCCATTGATTAACTTTCAATGGTAAATCGCGATAAGAAGAAATCCATTTAGCAAAAGTGTGGTACATAATCGTTTCGGAAGTAGGGCGAATAGCCAAACGTTCTTCTAATTTTTTGCCGCCAGCGTGCGTGACCCAGGCGACTTCCGGCGCAAATCCTTCAATGTGTTCTGCTTCTTTTTTGAAATAACTCTCTGGAATAAAAAGTGGCAAATAAACATTTTCAACACCAAGCTGTTTAATTTTTTCATCCAGCGCTTTCTGAATATTTTCCCATAACGCATAACCATAAGGTTTTATAATCATACAGCCTTTGACATCCGAGTAATCTGCTAAGTCAGCCATTAAAACTACTTCGTTATACCATTTGGAAAAATCTTTGGATTGTGGAGTTAATTTAGACATATTTTTAGATTTTAAAATAAATGAATCTTAATATCTCTGAATATTATAAAGACCATCAAGATAATCAGGCAGACAAAACCAATTTGGTGGATTTTTGCTTCTAAAGATTGCTTAACCGGTCGGCCTTTGAATTTTTCAATAATAAGAAACAGCAGTCGTCCGCCATCAATAGCCGGGATAGGCAGGAGATTAATAATGCCCAAATTAATGGAAAGGAGAGCGGCAAATTGGAGAATATAGATAAAGCCCAATTTAACCACTTGGCCAGTTAACACGGCAATGCCCACCGGTCCAGCCACTTCAGTTTCTACTGGCTGACCAACAATTAAATCTCCTATTATCTTAACAAAAGCTTTTAAAATAGCAAGGGTTAAAGCCAGTGTTGTTTCCGCGCCTTTATACATTGCCTGATACCATGGATAGCGGACAATAGCGGTTTTAACCAAGCCAATGCCGATTTGGGCAGGCTGGTCTGGAAAATTTGAAACTGGAATAATTTTTTTAGTGATTTCTTGCTTGGCTCTAGAAACTGTAATGGCCATTTCTTGGTTTGAGCTGGCAGAAATTTTATCTTTAACTTCTTGAATGCCGGCTATGGGCTGACCATTGATCTTTAAAATTATATCTCCCACTTCAATTTGAGCACTGGCGGCAGGCGAATCTTTAACAACTGAAATTATCTGGACTTTTTCAAGACTGGCATTGAGGCTTGGATCAGGCTGGTCATCAACCAAACTGGGAATACCGGCCGTAAAAGCAATTGCAAGCAGAATAAAAGCTAAAACAAAATTCATGGCCACGCCGGCAAACATTATCACAGCTCTTTGCCAAATTTTTCGCGAACCAAAACTGTCAATGTCTTTCTCGTGTTCGCCATTCTCGCCTTTAATAGAAACAAAACCGCCAAAGGGCAGCCAATTAACAGACCAGATTGTTTTTTTATAGTCTTCTGCTTTTGTTTTCGGCCCAACATTTTTCCATTTACCATGGTCATCTTTGACAAAACCAAAAATTCTGGGCGGCAAACCAAAGCCAAACTCTTCAGCTTTAACTTTAAACGCGCGGGCAGTGATAAAATGGCCTAGCTCATGAACAAGGATTAAAGTACCGAGGATGACGATGAATGTGATGATGGTTATAAACATATGTTATTCCCCCCTCCCTCACCCTCCCCCACAGCGTCCCTTGCGGGGGAGGGCTGGGGAGAGGGCTTATAGTTTAGAGTTTAATTTCCTCTTCTTTTTTCTCCCCCACTTTCTTGGCAGTTTCATTATACTGACGGGTCATTTCGTCCAAATCTTCAACCAATTTATATTTTTCATCCTCGCTTATTTCTTTATGCCTCTCCAGTTCAGTAATTTCTTCTTTAATTTTATCGCGAATGCCGCGGATGGCCATGCGGGCGTTTTCCAATTTGTCATGCAAAACCTTAACCAGTTTTTGGCGGCTTTCTTCAGTCATGGGTGAAATAATAAGGCGCAAAAAAGTGCCTTGATTGTTAACCGCAAACCCCAGACTGGCAGTTTGAATGGCGCGCTCAACATCTTTAATGATATTTCTGTCCCATGGCTCAACAGTGAGCATTTTGGGCTCTGGCGCCTGAATTGAGGCCAATTGCTTTAAGGGCATTTTTGAACCGTAAACTTCTACTATGATATTTTCCAGCAATGCCGGGGTGGCCCGATTGGTTCTGACGGAACTAATGTCAGTTTTTAAATATTCAATAGCGGCATCAAAATTTGTGCTGCGTTGTTTTAGGTCCATAAATATTTTATTAATTTTTAATAATATCCTGGCTTATTGTGTCACGCCAAGATACAAAAGATTGGTGTCTGCCGGATCAACTAAAATACTTTTAACCTTGGTGCCAGCTGGAATGGGTAAAGTTTTGGTTTTCCAATTACGGCCATTGTCTACGGTATGGTAGAGAATATTGCCGATTGTATAATAAAGCTCGTCCGTTTCCTGGGGGTTGAAGCCAAGAGCATTAATATCAACGGTATTGGGCTGGGTAATTAAAGTTACTGGCTGCCAGCTCTGGCCATTATCCTGACTTTTAAGAATACCGTAAGCAGCAAGATAGATTAAATTGTTTGGCTTTTGAGTAAAGAACAGCTGTTTGAATTTATTAATGCCCGGCATTTTTTTGGCCTGCTCAAAAACCGTTTCTTGCCAGGATGCGCCCTGATCGTTGGAAATATAAAATTTATCCTGGGTGGCTACAAAAATATTACGACTATTATGCGGATCAACAAAAACCTTTTTGGCCTGCGCTTTTCCAAAAGTGGCAACAGTCTGCCAACGCTCGCCCCAATCATCGCTCAAAAGCAAGGTAGCGTCACTGGTCAGCAGATAAACATAGCTAGTGTCAAAATAGCTGATCCCTAAACTTACAGCAGTAACATTGGCTTTGGCTTCAGTGTAAATAACCGTCCAATTTTCTCCGTTGTCAGCGGTTTTAAAAACTTTATTGCCAGAGGCAAAATAGATTATGCCGCGAGTTTTTGGATTTAAGGCAAAATCATCAAGGGGCAAACTGTTAATTTTTTTCCATGAATCAGCGCCATTTTGACTGATAAAAAAACCGTCATTGGCCGCGCGATAGATAATGTTTGAATCAAATATGTCAAAAACAAGCTGGCGAATGTTTTGACTGGCAATGGTTGCTTCGCTTGCTTCAAGCTTATTCTCTGCCAACCATGTTTCACCTTGATCGCCTGATTTGTAAACCCCTTTTAAACCAATTACTCTATTACCGCCGCCGGGGACAAAGACCAAACTGCAGGCTGAAAAAATAAGTGTGATCATTAAGGCGCCAGTGATAAAAAATATTTTTTTGGTTTTCATATTCTTTATTGTTCAAAATTCTAAAACTAAATTTTCCAAAGCCAGCCGCAAATTTACATTCTGCCCAAGATAACGTTGGGTCATTTTAATTCTATTTAATAATGCGGCTAAACGTAACGAGGAATACGGGGCAGAAAAATTGGCCAGCTCTGATTTTAAATTAACATGAGTGACTTTATCAAAACAGAGATTTTTGACAAGCAAGGCATCCCGCATCAGACAAGAAATTTGCGCTAAAAATTGAGCGGCATTTTGTTGGCTTTTCTCTGATTTAGCTTGTCCGGCTAATTTCTCAACTAAGGCAAAACGGCTGTTCAAATCAGCTGATATTTGAGATAAAAGAATTTGCTGACCGTGCTGATATTCAGCCAGCAGCTTTGAATGTCCGAGCAAAGATAAAACGCGGCCGGGGCAGCCTTGGCTTAAATGAGCCAGCTGATAAGCTTGACTTTTATCTAAACCTTTTTTAATTAGATAGCCCTCAAGTTCTTTGAGCGGAACTGGCAAAAATTTAATAACTTGCACGCGGGAGAGAATGGTTTCAGGAATGCCTTTTAAGGTCGGGGTCAAAAAGATAAAAATTGTTTTAGCGGTTGGTTCTTCTAAAATCTTCAACAGCCCGTTGGCGGCAGCCAAGGAAAGAGTTTGGGCGTCACGGATGAAAATAATTTTGTGGGAGTTTAAAAATGTGCCGCGATGAATTTTTGCCCGCGCCTCACGCACTTGTTCAATGGTGATATTTTTTTTGCCCGGTTGGCACTCAAGATAAATAATGTCAGGGTGAATTTGGCGGACAATCTGTCTGCAATGAGCGCAGCTATCGCAAGGACTCTGGTTTGAGCAGCAATAAATACTTTTAATAAAATATTGGGCCAGAGTATTTTTGCCCAAGCCATTTAACCCATAAAACAAATAAGCATGGCCAAGGGTGTTATTACTAATCATGGCTTGCAGATAACTAATAATTGGCTTATGGCCAATAATCTGCCAGTTGAATTTAATCATATATTGTATATATTATCATTTAAAGGGCTGTTTGCCAAGTTTTTTCCACGCATTTTTGCCAATCAAAATTTTCAAGTCTGGTTTGGCCTTGGTGGATTAAATTTTGTCTTAAATTTTGGTCTTGAGTGATTTTTTCTAATTTTTGGGCAATGTCTTGGGGTGATTTGGGATTAGCATAAAGACAGCCGTCTTGTCCTATTTCGCGTAAAACTGGTATATCGGAAGCTAGAACAGGCAGATTATGGCTAAAAGCCTCTAGAACTGGGAAACCAAAGCCTTCGTGTTTGGAAATTAAAACAAGACAACTTGATTCTTGCAAGAGTTGATTTTTTTTATCATCACTTATATAGCCTATATTATATTTATTTTCTTTAAAACCACGGCCTGGCTTACCGGCTAAAATTAATTTGTAGTCAGGATGTTTTTGATAAAAAATCTGAAAAGCTTTAATGAGATTATTAATGTTCTTTTTTTCTTCAAGCCTGCCTAAAAATAATATCTGTTTTTTTTTATTATTGGGCCGTGAGCTGCAAGCGGCGGGCGGCTGATTATGCCCAAAATATGTCACCGCAATCTTATCTTCCGGACAATTAAAATATTTCATCAGGTCGTCTTTGGTGGCTTGGGTGGGCGTGATAATTTTCTGGGCATATTTGACAGCCTGCTTGGTAGTAATATTTAAAAACCATTTTTGAAAAACTGAATAGCTTTCCGGGATATAAATAAAACCAAGATCATGGATGGTGACTATCTTTTTGGTTTTTTTATTTAAGAGAGCCAGAAAAGGAATAACGTAGCCGGGTGAAAAAAATACAGCTGGCGGATGAATTAACAATTCAAGCCCTAAGCTGACCTGCGACCAAAGCTTTTTAAATGGCCAACTTAATACCTGCTGATTTTTTTCAGGCAATCCAAGAATTAATTTAGGCGTATACAAAATTAGGTCAGTAGATTTTACTAATAAACCCTTTATTATATTCCGGCAATAGACTTCCACGCCAGTGGGATTTTTACTTAAGAGCCGCGAGCCGTCAATGGCGATTGGCATAAATTAATTCTTTAATATTTTTTATAAATCTCTCCTGACTAAATTTTTTTGCCTGTGCCTGGCAATCTTCACGCATTAATAAGGCTCTTGCCTTCGTCAGCCAGTTAACCGCTTTAATAATATCATCAATTGAATATTTGGCTGGAATAAATTTGCCAGTTTGCTCATCAATAATGCTTTCTTTCAACCCGCCTTCATCTACGGCAATACAGGGTTTGCCAGCTGACATTGATTCAATTTGAGTCATGCCAGAGTCTTCATCAATTGGGATATAGATTGAGGCAATGCAATTACCCACATAATCTGAAAGCTCTTGGTCATTGACCCAGCCCTTAATCTGGATATTATCATGGCCTTGGGCCATTTTCTTAATTTTTTTCAAATCAGGACCGCCGGAAACAACAATTAATTTTTTATCTGGCATTTTTTGAAAAGCCCTAATTATATCAGGAATTCTTTTTAAACGTTCCACGCGACCAAAGGATAAATAGTAGTCTTGCTGGGAAATATGTTTAAATTTGTCAGTCTGGATTGGAGGATAAATAACAGCATCTGTCTTTTGATGCAAAAATTTTTGCAATCTATTTTTAACATTTTCAGAATTAGCAATAACCAGATTCATATTTTGCAAACTTAGCCAATAGATGAATCTAATCAACCAGATGCCAATGTCGTAATAAAGAATCTTTTTCCATCGGGACGGTTGCTCGTCGCGACATTTTTGGCGTAAATCAAAGGCGTGGCGGACTGGATGATGGCAGTAAAGAATCTTTTTTTTGCCGCGCCAAAAATGAAAACCGGCAGCCAGACAATTATTACCAGAAAAAAATATGGTCTGATGGTTTTTGATAATTTTTCTGGTTTTAAAAAAAAATAGAAATTGGGCGCGAAAATAGCGCCAGACTATCCAAGGCGCTTCACCTGAACTTAAGGTAATTAATTTGCCCGGAACTTGCCGGCGGTCATAAGATTCAGTAGTCCAAAATTCAGTGACAATATCGGCGTTTAAAGCTTTGGCTAAAATTAAAACCAAACGCTCTGCCCCGCCTCGGAATTGGAATCTGTCGTGGATGATAAGGGTTTTCATAAATTATTTCATCGCCAAAATACTTCTCTTGTAAGCCGCCAGGTTTTCCAGAGCAATACCGGTGCCTTTGACCACGCACAACAGAGGGTCATCGGCATTATAGGCTGGTACGCCAATAGCTTGAGAAAATAGCTCATCTATGTTTCGCAGCAGCGCGGTGCCGCCGGAAAGCACAATGCCTTTGTCCATAATGTCAGCGGAAAGCTCTGGCGGGGTGTTGTAAAACACTGATTTAACGGCAGCAACCAGATTGGCCAGTTCATCTTGCAAGGCATCGGTGACATCATCGGAACTAACCGTAATAATGCGCGGCAAGCCGCTAACCATATCACGTCCTTTAATTTCAGCGGTTAATTTTTTATCTAAATAAAGAGCGGAGCCGACTTTTATTTTTATCATTTCAGCGCTTCTTTCGCCAATGGCTAAATTGTATTTTTTACGGATATGCTCTTGGATAGCGGCATCAAATTTATTGCCTCCAATTCTGACTGAACTGTTGGTAACAATGCCGCCCAGGGAGATAACGGCGATTTCAGAGGTGCCGCCGCCCATATCAATAATCATATGACCGCTGGCTGAACCAATGGGAAGATTGGCGCCAATGGCGGCGGCAATCGGCTCTTTGATAATATAGGCCGCTTTTGCTCCGGCGGCGAGCGTGGCATCAATGGCTGCGCGACGTTCAGTTGAAGTTACGCCGCCAGGCACAGCAATCATAACTTCAGGCCGAAATAGCCGCAGCCCGCCAATGGCTTTATTAATAAAATAGCGCAACATGGCTTCAGTGGTTTTGTAATCAGCAATCACTCCGTCTTTCAACGGCCTAGCAGCCATAATAGTATCCGGAGTCCTGCCAATCATCTCTTTGGCCTCATCGCCCACAGCCAGCACTTTCTTGTCCAAAAGCGAATAAGCCACCACTGATGGCTCATTAATAATAATGCCTTTATTTGGCAGATAAACCAGGGTAGTGGTTGTGCCAAGATCAATGCCGATTTTTTTGAGAAACATAATTTATAATAAATTAAATCTACTCATAGATTAACTTAAACTGGGCTAAAAGTCAAAAAAACCGTCCAAGTTCATTCACTTGGACGGGTTTTTAAATGTTAACTATCCGCAAAAACTTTGGGGTTCCATAAGCTCTCTTAATTACTCCGCTTCCTCTATTTCCGCCAAATCCTCATTGTTAATACCTAAGGCCAATGAGGTGAATAAATTTATCACATTGCCCCAAGTAACTTCCCAGCGCTTAGCGCCTTGGTCAACATACCAGATTCTGCCCCGGTCTTCAGTTTGGAGCAGGAGTTTGCCAATCAGCCTATTTGATAACTTGGTATTGACTTTGATTTTGTCATTGCCGCGATTAGCCGGGCTGGAAGCTATTTCCGGGTTGTAACCGTACATCACTTCACTTTTATCATTAAAGCCATCCTTGTCAGTATCTTTGTCCTCGCTGACCGAGCTTGGATTAATTAATATCTGATTTAAATCAGCATTGCTGATACCGAGGGCTAAATTTTGGAAAAGACTCATCACATTGCCAAAAGTAACTTCGTATCTTTTCTGGTCATCTGGATTAACATAATGAATTCTGCCTTTGTCTTCTACGGCTAAAAGCAAACGGCCAGCCAGACGAGCGGCTATTTTACCTGATGGAGCGGGTGTGGGTGACGGGGTGGGAGCAGGAGTAGGGGTTGGCGCGGGGACAGGCGTTGCGTTACCTAAAGTTATTTTCTTGAACAATGTATTATTGTCTTCATTGGATTCAGCAATGTTATTGTCGCTATCCACGGTAAACATAAAATTAACCTCGCCGCTAGCAATGTCTTTGGGCCAAAGCAGCTTACTGGTGTACTCATATGTCTCCCCGGCTTTTAGATCCAAGACATTGCTTCTTAGTCTGCCAAAACCTATGTCTTTTTCCACGGTATAGAAAAATTCTTGATGAATGTCGGCCGGGCCGTTATTTTTAAAACTGATTTTAACTTCAACAATATCGTTTTGTTTAAAAACTTTATTGCCCTGGCGAGTTAAATTATTAACTTCCAGCTGAATTGGAACAAGATCCGCTTTTAACTGACTTGATTCAGACAGGGTGGTGAAGTGTAAACCCAGCACGGAAGAACTAAGCGAAGTGGTGCCATAAACATTGCCCGGCTGGTCATAGTAAGTCAGAGCGTATTTATAAAGAGTTTCCGGCTTCAAATCCGCCAAAGTCACATTATGTTCAGTCACATAATTTGCGTCTTTTTTGCCTTTAATATCATAGATGCTACCGCCGGATTCAACATATTCAACCTGACTATTAGCTGGCTGTGAAGTTGTCCATTTTATGGTCGCTGAATTTTTAGTAATGGAAGTTGCCACGATGTTATACAAAAAACCCGTGTCATCACTCCCGCCAATGGTAATTGTTTTGGTCAAAGTGTTATTATTCTCATTTAACTCATCCACTTTGTTATTGTAAGTGCTTGAAAAACTATCTTTATCTGCCTCCACTTTAACATTATAATTGCCCGCGCTTAAATTATCAAAGTCAGAAAGTAAGACAAAAGGGTTTATACACCGTTCTACCTCAATAACACCGCTACTGCCGTTTCGAGATGACTGCCCGTTAACGGAAAACTCGGTGGATATTTGAATATTTGCCTGTTTGGGAGCAGTACCCCGATTACAGACTTCAGCCACAAGAACATTTTCCCAAGCGCTCCATTTTTTGAAAAGTTCAATACTTTCTACAGTTAAATCTGGCTTGGAGAGCTGTGGTGCTTGCAAACACTTTTCATATTCGTGAATGTGGTCGTCAAAATACGACCAGACGCGGCGTTGGCTGCCGTCCAGATTAGTTTTCCAATCAATATCATTCTGACCCGGTATATACCAAGTGGACCAACTGCCGTTGAACCAGCGAATACGGTATTTCATAATTTCCGGGTGGGAGGAAATATCCAAACCTAACGCCTGATACACATAACCGCCCAAGGGCTGTTCCTGGATAATCGTGGTTTTGCCGGTGGCACAAACTGGGGTGGCTGAAATAATACTGAAATGATTGTCGCTTTCACCATAAACTAATTTATAATTATCACTCTTTTGAATTAAAATCTTATACTTCCCTATATCAACAATATCAGCCAATCCCCAACCCGGAATTAAAGATTTGGTATCCCAAACATATCTAGCGACGCCATCTTGGCTAAAAGAAGAAATTTTTTGAGCAATAAATGATTTAGCGCAAGGAAACAAAGAACATTCTTCCAGTAAAATATCTACTAAATAATCTCCATAAAAAGATTCATTAATGCTCCATTTTATTGTATTCTTTTCTCCTTTTATCCACTTCTCCCCGCCGTTGGGAGAAAGCACGGTGATGGAAGGGGTGGTGGTTGCTAAACACGCCCCGTCTTGGCAACCGGCTGGACAATTATTAATACCATTATTCACGTAACTATAATTATAAACAGAATCTGGTCCAGAACAATAAAATTCAACTACATGAGTACTGTCCGAACAATAATCTTCTTTGGAAATAATATTTTTGGTGCCAATTTCGTATCCTTTAGTAACACCTTTTTGACTAAGTTTAATTCCCCCATCAGAGTCAGTGCAGGTGGTGGTGGCTAAAACAACCGTCATTGGATTACTCCAACCAATGGGCACCTCAGTGAAATTAAATTCTTTTTGGGTAGAAAAACTGAGATTAGACATACCCAGAGAAATTTGATGACCGATTACCGCTAATTTGCTAATATCTGCTTTGATTTCCCAGACTTGAGAAGTGCCATTGGGTATAACAGTAGCCAGTGCAATAGAGGTTCTTCCACTGGAATTAAATTTCCCTGTTCCAATCAAAACTCCTGCTTTGTAAACATGA
>MFMW01000030.1 GCA_001783595.1 Candidatus Kuenenbacteria bacterium RIFCSPHIGHO2_02_FULL_39_13
CTTTTAAAATTTCCTCAATCATCTCTTGTTTTCTTTTTTCGTTTTTTGTGGCCATGGCCGTTTTAAAGCAAGTATTAAGATGATTCTCCATGAGCATCTGATGAGCGGATTTCAAAAGTCCAAGCGCCGCCAAATTTTGCTGCATAATGTCAATGCAGTATTCATTGGTTCCAACCATTTTGATAATTTTAGATATTAAACTTTGTGCCTTCTTAAAGTTTATAAGGGTTTTTTCTTTTTGAATAGTCATATTTTTATATTATAGCAAATATTAATAATTAAGTTATCCACACCCAGACCATAGGTATAGGTCTATTGTATCAAATGGAAAATTCTTGTCAATAAAAAACTTGACAAACTTCAAGTTTCGCCGCCGCAATTTTTCGTGCCAGTGAAACTGGCGCACCGCCAAAGTAAATTCAGCACCTTCCTTCTGGGTATTAGAATGAGGGCAAATTAGAATTAGTTAAGTGTGAATTATGTTCATGGACTTGAACAGTTACAATCGGCAGCAAAGAACACATATTTAATTCCAGGCTGCGCCAGTTATAGTGGCGCGAAAGTTGATACGCGCAAAACAGAGTTTATACTGACAACATTCTTGGCGGATTATCGGCGAAAAAGCTTGCAAAAAAACTTCACAGCATAATGACTAAATTTTAAGTGAAGACAAAACAAAGCACTTGTTAACAATTAGGCATTGTACTTCGGTATAATGCCTTTTTCATTCTCAAACACTAATTGGATTTGATTCCAGTGGTTGTAATAACTCTTTAATTTGTGCTAATATAACTTCAGGATATTTGAATATCTCAACATAATTTAAGGTTCTGAAATCGTCCAAGAGTGCCCGACCAATAAAATTTTTTTAAATGAAAATTGCTATGTTAATTTCAGGCGGAGTTGACAGTTCAGTGGCGCTCCGCTTATTAAAAGAGGATAAGAGCAATGAGATAACGGCATTTTACATCAAGATTTGGATGGAAGACAAATTCTCTTTTTTAGGCAAATGCCCTTGGCAGGAGGATTTGAAATATGTGGAGGAAGTTTGCGCTGAACTGAATATACCGCTTGAAATTGTAAATTTACAGAAAGAATATTGGCAGCAGGTGGTGAGCGAGGCGGTTAAGGAGGTGAAAAGAGGCCGCACGCCCAACCCTGACATATTATGCAACTCCAGAGTGAAATTCGGAGTGTTTTATGATTATTTTGGCAAAAATTTTGATCAGGTGGCCACTGGGCATTATGCTCAAGTTTACCCACTCTGTCCCCGATGCGAAATCGGGGACATCTCCCCCTTGGCAAGGGGGAGAAGATATTTACTGAAGAAATCGCCTGACCCGGTCAAAGACCAGACATATTTTCTGGCGCTGCTTTCCCAGGAGCAATTAGCCAAAGCGCTTTTCCCCATTGGGCATTTAACCAAAAAAAAGGTGAGGGCGCTGGCTAAAAAATTTGATTTGCCCAATAAAGACAGGCATGACAGCCAGGGGATTTGCTTTTTGGGCAAGATTAAATACCGTGATTTTTTGCAAGAGCATTTGGGAGTGAAAAAAGGTGATATAATAAATGTGGAGAACGGAAAAAAAATGGGCAAGCACCATGGCTTCTGGTATTATACGATTGGGCAGAGAAAAGATATCAAGCTTTCTGGCGGGCCGTGGTACGTGACAGCCAAGGATGTGAAAAAAAATATTATTTATATTGCCCATAGCAATATTTTGGCGGGAAAAGCCAGGGATGAATTTGTGCTTGGGGAAGCGCGCTGGATCGCAGGAATTAAGCCAGACAAAAAAAATTTGCAAGTTAAAATCAGGCATGGAGAAAAAATATATCAGTGTCAGATTAAATATTTAAAAAATAAAATAGAGGTTAAATTAGATCAAGCTGATACTGGCGTGGCTGCCGGGCAATACGCGGTGTTTTACGACGGGGAGGTTTGTTTGGGAGGAGGAGTGATACAATAATTGTCATTGCGAGGAGGAGCGAAGCGACGACGTCGCAATCCCGTAGTCAATGCTATTTGTCACGGGATCGCGACGCTCACTCCGTTCGCTCGCGATGACAGGATTATTTATGATTTATTATTTTCAAACATGGATTTATTTTTATTTATTTTTATAATAATTATTGGTCTGGCGCTTTTTTCAGTTGCTTGGGCTTGTATGTCTTTGGCGCCGTTTGTGCCAATGAGAACGAATGATTTGAAAAGAATTTTTAAGCTGGCTGATTTACAGCCTGGCGAGACTTTTTATGATTTAGGCTGCGGCAACGGCAAGGTGGCGATTTACGCTGCGCGCAATTATAAAGTTAAAGCAAAGGGTATTGAGTTTGCCTGGCCGATCTGGCTGCTTGCCAAAATAAACCAGTTTTTTAAGGGGAATAAGAATTTAAAAATAAAATTCGGCAATTTATTTAAACAAGATTTGAGCCAGGCGGATGTGGTGTATTTTTTTGGTATGCCTGATTCAGTTAAGAAAAGGCTGAAAGAAAAATTGGAGCGAGAGTTGAAACCGGCAGCCAGAGTGGTGTCTTATGTGTTCGCCGTGCCTGGCTGGCAGCCAGCAATGGTTGACAAGCCGAGCGATAAAGATGTGACGATTTATTTATATCAAAGGTAATTTTTAGCATAAAGACAGTAATATTAGGACTTTCGCGTTTGCCCCCCTCTGTCATCCTTCCCTCTTCTGTCATCCTCGGACTTGATCCGAGGATCCAGAGAATAATAACGCGATAAGGCCATTATTTAAAAACTGGATTCCCTTGTCAAGCAAGGGAATGACAAACGGAAAAGTTCTAAATATGTTATTTAGATTTAAAAGAGAAAATACGAAGTTAAGAGTGGCTTATGTTATTTCAAGGTTTTTTGAGCCGTTTTTATGGCTGGCTATCGTCGGCCTGGCAACTATTTTTTCAGGATATTTTGATGATTATAACAGATTAAGTTGGGGAATAATACTTCTAGTTTTTCTTGGAGTTCTGCCGCTTTTGACTTTATGGCTCGGTCTTAAAAAAGGCAAAGTAAAAGATATTGATTTTTCAAAACGCGAAGAACGGACGTCTTTTATCATGGTCATTATATTCTATTGGTTCTTAGGCGCATTGCTGACTTGGGCTTTGGCCGGGCCGCGGCTGGTTTCTACTATACTTATTTCAGCCATTATAGTGGGGGTCGCGGTTTTGATTATTAATTTATATTGGAAAGTCAGTGTGCATACTTTAGGCATTACCGTTTCAGCCCTGTTTATCAATCAACTTTTTGGCTGGCAGTATCTTTGGTTATTTATTTTTATTCCTTTGGTAGCTTGGTCAAGATGGGCGCAAAAAAACACACGACAGCGCAGTTGCTAGGTGGTTGCGGACTAGGTATATTAGCTTGGGTGTTATTAGTAAGCTTTGGATATTAATTTTTCCGCTGATTAACTTATATTAGCGCGCTGGTGTCGCCTATTGGCAGGCCAAGCTCTTTGGCTTTTAAGACGCGGCGCATAATTTTGCCGCTTCTGGTTTTGGGAAGTTTGTCCGCAAAGGCGATGGCGCCGATAACGGCCACTGGCCCGATAGTCTGGCGGACCGTGTGTCTAAGCTCTTCCTGAAGTTTGTCGCTGGGTTTAATGCCTTGTTTTAAAACGACAAAAGCCTTAATTGATTCGCCTTTAATTGGGTCAGGCAGGCCGATGACGCCTGCTTCAACAACGGCCGGGTGATGAGCAAAAGCGCTTTCAATTTCCGCAGTGCCTAAGCGATGGCCGGCGATTTTTAAGACATCATCAGTTCTGCCCTGAATCCAGAAGTAGCCGTCTTTGTCTTTAAAAGCGACATCGCCTGTGAAATAGGCGCCTTTAATTTCTTTCCAATAAGTTTTTACGTATCGTTCTGGATTATTAAAAATGGTTCTGATCATGCTCGGCCATTGGTTTTTAATCACCAGATAGCCGCCTTTGCCATAAGGAACTGGTTTGCCTTTTTTATCCACAACGTCCGCGACAATTCCAGGGAAAGGTTTGCCAGCGCTGCCTGCTTTAAGAGGCGCGCAAGGCAGGGGAGTGATCATATGAGCGCCGGTTTCAGTCTGCCACCAGGTGTCCATAATCGGGCAGTGTTTTTTACCCACATATTTATAGAACCATTTCCATGCCGCTGGATTGATTGGTTCGCCGACAGAGCCGAGAATCCGCAGGCTTTTCATTTTATGTTTCTGCGGCCAGGTATTGCCATATTTCATCATTAGTCTGATGAGCGTTGGGGCGGTATAGAGCACGTTGACTTTGTATTTTTCCACCAGCCGCCAAATTCTGTCTGGCTGGGGCACATCAGGCACGCCTTCATACATTAGCGTGGTGATGCCGGCCATTAAAGGGCCATAGATAATATAGCTGTGGCCGGTAATCCAGCCGGGGTCAGCCGTGCACCAAAAAACCTCGTTTCCCTGCAAGTCAAAAACCCATTTTATAGTGCGCAATACCTGGACAGCATAACCGCCGTGAACATGAATCACTCCTTTTGGTTTTGAAGTCGTGCCAGAGGTGTAGAGCACAAACGCCGGGTCTTCCGCATCCATCACCGCGCATTTGGCTTCAATTGGCTGGTTTTTTATCAGGTCGTGATACCAGATATCGCGTCTTTTATTAAACTTAATTTTCTGTTTATTATTTTTAACCACAATAACTTTTTTAATGGTTTTACATTTTTTAACCGCCGCGTCAGCGATTGATTTTAAATCAACCACTTTACCGCGGCGAAAAGATCCGTCAGCTGTTACCAGGATTTTAGCTTTAGCGTCTTTAATCCTTTCTTCCAGAGCTTTAGCCGAATAGCCGGCGTAAACAACAGAGTGCATGGCGCCGAGTTTTGCGCAGGCTAAAAGAGCAATGGCAGTTTCCGGAATATTCGGCAGATAAACTGCAACGGGTTCTCTTTTTTTAACCCCTAATTTTTTTAAAGCATTAACCAGCTGGTTGACCTCGTGATAAAGTTCAAGATAAGAGTACTGGCGAGTGCGGCCGGATTCGTCTTCCCAAAAAATGGCGGTTTTGTTTTCCACTAGGGTGCCAATATGGCGGTCCAGGGCATTGTAGGCCAAATTAGTTTTCCCGCCGGTAAACCATTTATAAAATGGTTTTTGAGAATCATCAAAGACTTTATCCCATTTTTTAAACCAGTGAATGTCATTGGCTGCTTCAGCCCAGAATTTGATCGGGTTTCCGCGTGCTTTTTTAAGCATAGCTTGATAGTCTTTAACCAGGGCGGTTTTTAAAATTGCGCGGCTGGGCTGATAAAGTTTTTGGTTTTGCATCAGAACCTCGGTCATTTCGCGGGATGTTTGGCGCATAAAATAAAGATTAAATATTAAAATATTTCAATGATTATTGTTATTGTAGCATTTTTTTAAATAAAACAAAAATAATTTTAGGACTTTCGCGTTTGCCCCCCTCTGTCATCCTTCCCTCTTCTGTCATCCTCGGACTTGATCCGAGGATCCAGAGAATAATAACGCGATAAGGCCATTATTTAAAAACTGGATTCCCTTGTTCACCGCCCAAGCGGGACAGGCAAGCAAGGGAATGACAAACGCGAAAGTCCCAAACCCTTTAATTTTGTGTATTTTCACTATTCTATGATAGACTATGATTATGAATATGAAATGGAAAATCGCCGCAAAAATTGATGATGATTTTAAGGATAAATTTCCGGAAATAAATCCGGTTGTTTTACAACTCTTATATAACAGGAGGTTAAAGGATCAAGAGAGCATTGATCGGTTTTTGGGACCTGATTACAAACTTGACCAGCATGATCCGTATTTATTTAATGATATGAAAAAGGCGGTTAAGATAATATATGAGATGATAGGTGCAAGCAAGAAAATATCCGTTTATGGAGACTATGATGCTGACGGAGTAAGTTCTACCGCGCTAATGTATCTGACATTAAAAAGAATTGGAGCAGAGTATGTTCATATACATATTCCCAATAGACTGAATGAAGGATATGGGATTAATCAAGAGGCTATTCGGGAACTGATAGCAGCAAAAATTGATTTAATCATATCCGTTGATTGTGGAATTACTGCCATAGCTGAAGTAAAAATGGCGCAAGATGCTGGCATAAAAGTGATTGTCACAGACCATCATTTGCCAGGTAATGAATTACCCAAAGCTGATGCTTTAATTGTTTCCACCGTGAAAAATGAGAAATATCCTTTTAAAAAATTAGCCGGCGTGGGCGTTGCTTTTAAATTAGCGCAAGCGCTTTTAAGAGCAGACAAAAGTCAAAATAACGAATCATTTGAAAAATGGCTGCTTGATTTAGTGGCCATTGGAACGGTGGCTGATATGGTGCCGTTGCTGGGCGAGAACAGAACTCTGGTCAAGTGGGGACTTTTGGTTTTGAATAAAACACAGCGCTTGGGACTGAAAGAATTAATAGCCGGCGCGGCAATTAAAGGACAGCTCGGGACATATAATATTGGTTATCAGCTTGCGCCCAGAATCAATGCCGCTGGCAGAATGGACCATGCCAATACCGCTTATGAACTCTTGATCACGGATGATGAGGCAGAAGCGCTGGCCATTGCCAATGATTTAAATCAAAAAAATATTGGCAGGCAAAAAGCGACTGATGAGATGATGAAAATATCGCTGGAGCAGATTGGTCAGCCGACTGATAACGATAAAATATTATTTAGCCAGTATGACGGCTGGTCAGCTGGCTTGGTGGGTTTGGCAGCAGGTAAATTGGCTGATAAATTTCATCGGCCGGCAATAGTTTTTGGAAAAATGGGGGACAAGTATGTTGGCTCTGGCAGAAGCATAGAAGAGTTTAATATTACGGAGGGCCTAGAACAATGCGCGGCATATCTGGCAGAATTTGGCGGGCATGAACAGGCGTGCGGCCTGACTATTGTCGGGGCGGATAATTATGAAAAATTTATTAACCAGATGAAAAAGGTGGCGGCTAAAAAATTAGCAGGAGTTGAATTAATTCCCAGTTTGGAAATTGAGGCGGAAATTGAATTAAATCAAGCTAATTGGGATTTAATTGATCAGTTAAACAAATTTGAGCCATTTGGCGAAAGCAATCAGGAGCCTGTGTTTTTGACTAAAAATATGGCAGTGACAGATAAAGCAGTCATCGGCGGCAGCGGTCAGCATTTGAGATTTGATTTGGCAGGCAGGAAGTTTTTAGCATTTAATAAAGCGGCCGAGTGCGCTAATATCAATCCGGGGGATAAAGTGGATGTGGCTTACAAAATAAATGTTAATGAATGGAATGGAAACAGGGAGATAGAGTTTAAGGTGGTTGACATAAAGAAAATTTTTTAATTTTTAATTTTATAATTTTGTAAATAATTTTTAATTTCTAATTTTTTTCCGCCAAGTACTTTTGTGAATAATTCACATTCGTGAGAGGCGGATCAGCCTAGGGCTGAAAAAATTAAAAATTTGGATTTATTTAAAAATTAAAAATTACAAAATTAAAAATTATTTTAGTATTAATATGCACAAAAAAATTAAAATATATACTGACGGCGGTGCAAGAGGCAATCCTGGTCCGGCTGGTTGCGGCGCGGTGATCATAGATGAAAATAATAAAATCGTCGCCCAGTATAAAAAATATCTGGGCGAACAAACAAATAATTTTGCCGAGTACTCGGCAGTGATTTTGGCTTTGGCAGAAGCGAAAAAAATGCCTCTCTGCCAGGGATTGGAGATAGAAGTCTTGATGGACTCTGAATTGGCAGTTAAGCAATTAAATAGAGAATATAAAGTGAAGAATCAGGAGTTGGCGAAATTATTCGTTAAAATATATAATTTACAGCATTCATTTAAACTGGTCAATTTTTTTCATGTGCCCAGGGAAATGAATAGGCAGGCAGACTTGTTAGTTAATGAAGTCATAGATGAGGCAATGAAATAGTGTACTAGTCTAGGGCTGATAATTTTTTTCTCTTCAAGAGATCCCTCGCAGAGGGATTAGTATTAATATTACCAGTGATGAGCTGATAATATTTTTTTTAGCCGGCTTTTATCTTATTAAATATCAATAAATTGATTTTTTTGGCGGTTTTGGTAAGATAGATAATATGACTTCTTGGCAATTACGGAAAAAATATTTAGAATTTTTTGTTGGAAAAGGGCATGCGGTCATTCCGAGCGCGAGTTTGGTGCCGGAAAATGACCCGAGCGTGCTTTTTACCACGGCCGGTATGCATCCGTTGGTGCCTTTTTTAATGGGTGAAAAACATCCTGCTGGCAAAAGATTGGTGAATTGCCAGAAATGCATTAGAACCGGCGACATTGATGAAGTCGGCGATCAGTGGCACTTAACTTTTTTTGAAATGTTGGGTAATTGGTCTTTGGGTGATTATTTTAAAGAAGAAGCGATTAAAATGAGTTATGAATTTTTAACTTCTGAAAAATGGCTGGGGATACCAGTGGAGAAATTAGCAATCACTGTTTTTGCCGGAGACGGAGATGCGCCGTTTGATCGCGAGGCATTTAATATCTGGCAGGGTTTAGGAATACCCGAGGAAAGGATTTTTAAATATGGCAAAAAAGAAAACTGGTGGGGACCGGCTGGCGAAACAGGACCGTGCGGGCCGGATTCGGAAATGTTTTATATCACAGCCAAACCAGCTTGCGGGCCGGATTGCCAGCCTGCTTGCAGCTGCGGCAAATATGTGGAGATTTGGAATGATGTTTTTATGGAATACAATAAAACGGCATGGGGAAAATTTGAACCGCTGGCCCAAAAAAATGTTGATACGGGCATGGGCGTGGAGAGAACTGTTTCAGTATTAAATGGCTATGGGGATAATTATCAGGAATTAATGAAACCCCTTGTTGAGAAGATTGAAGAATTGAGCGGAAAGAAATATACCCCTCTGTCCCTTCGGGACACCTCCCCTTGCCAAGTGGAGGAAATTATCGGGTCTATGCGCGTTATCGCTGACCATTTGCGCGCCGCCACATTTATTATGGGCGATGATCTTGGCATTGCTCCGTCAAATGTTGACCAGGGTTATGTGGTCAGGAAATTAATTAGGCGCGCGATTCGCCACGGCCGAATGATTGGGATAAAAGAAAATTTTAGCCACAAAATCGCTGGAGTAGTGGTTGAAATTATGAGTGATGTTTATCCGGAGTTGCTTAAAAACAAAGAATTTGTGTTGGCTAATTTTAAAATAGAAGAAGATAAATTTACCAAGACATTACAGGCAGGATTATCCGCCTTTGCCAAGGCTTCTGCGGATAAAAAAAAGATTAGTGGTGAGTTAGCATTTAATTTATATCAAACTCATGGGTTCCCAATAGAATTGACCAAAGAATTGGCGAGTGAAAAAGGGCTGACTGTTGATGAACAAGGATTTAACGAAGAATTTAAAAAGCATCAGGAATTATCCCGCACGGCCGCTGTTGGAAAATTTAAAGGCGGGTTGGGCGAGCATACGGAACAAGCTGTAAAATATCATACAGCCACGCATTTATTGAACGCGGCTTTGCGGCAAGTTTTGGGACCGCATGTTTTTCAAAAGGGTTCAAATATTACGGAAGAACGATTGCGTTTTGATTTTTCGCACGGGATAAAAATGAGCGCTGAAGAAAAGGCACAGGTGGAAAAAATTGTCAATCAGGTGATTGAAAATGATTTGCCTGTCAATTCTGTTGAGATGACGGTTGAACAGGCCAAGAAAAAAGGGGCGATCGGAGTATTCGCTGATAAATATGGCGAGCAGGTAAAGGTTTACAGTATCGGGGATTATAGCCAAGAAATTTGCGGCGGCCCGCATGTTGAGCGAACAGGCCAGCTCGGGCATTTCAAAATTATTAAAGAAGAGGCGAGCTCGGCCGGTGTCAGGCGAATCAAGGCAATTTTAGAATAAAATGTTACGATTATGACTCGTTACGATTATCATCAAAAATCTATTGGCGGAGAATATTATGGCGCGCGGCCAAAGAGAAAAAGAAGTAAAATTTGGCGGGTTTTTTTGTTGTGCTTATTTTTTGCTTTTCTGGCCGCCTTGTTTGTTTATGTCTTTCCCGAAGTTGAGGTGACAGTGGTGCCAAAAACAGAAGCGGTAGAGAATGATTTTGAAGTAATGATTAATGTTGGTTTAACCAAGGAAGACTTGGCGAATAATAAGTTCAGGGGCGAGATCATTGAAGTTGAAGAGAGTTTGTCAAAAACATTTGTCACTACTGGCGAAAAGAATGTGGGCGAAAAAGCCCAGGGCGAGGCAGTGTTTTTCAATCAAACTGGTTTGGCGCAGCCGTTGACGATGCAGAATAAACTGGTGACGGATGATGGGCTGGTGTTTTATTTAAAAAATAACATTGAAATTTTCAAAGCCGAAGTATCGGCTGAAGGCAACATTATTTATGGCAATCTTGTGGCGGGCATTATAGCGGCTGAAGCTGGCGAAGAAGGCAATGTCCCTCCAGGCAGGCTGACTATTATTGATTTGCCTTTTTCCAAACAGAATAAAATATACGGCGAGGTGAAAAACAAGCTCTTGGGCGGAACAAACAAGGTTATCAGGGTGGTGTCGGAAGAGGATTTAAAAAACGCGCAGGAAAAAATTGTTGCCGAACTGAAGCCAATGTTAAAAAAGAAAATTGAAGCCAGACTTTTGGCCGGGCAGAAACTGCGGGATGAGCTGGTTGAATATGGTTTGGAGAGCGTGGAAAAAACTGTGGAGCTTGAGGAGGAGATAGAAAATTTTGAAATGAAAGTCATAACAAAAGCCAAGGCATTGGCTTGGGATGAAGATAAGGTCAGGGAAAATATTTTGAGAAAGATTACGGAGAATAATGCTGGCGATAAAAAATTAGTGCAGACCTCGCAGGATGTTTTTGAGGTTACACTGGCTGAATTTGATGTGAATAAAGGTACGGCCAAATTAAAAATTCATACCAGAAACCAAATTTCTCTGCCGCTTGATTTGTCAGCGATTAAAGATGAACTAAAAGGTAAAACCGAATATGAAGCCAGGAGATTGCTCTTGAGCCAAGACAATATTAAAGATGCCAGGTTTAAGTTCCGCTACAGCATTACCAGCAAAATACCGCAGAACGGCAATAGAATTAATATTATTTTGAGTTTTTAGTCATTATTACTTGTCTGTTATTGCTTCTACAGTTTTATGCAAGTCTAAAACTTTGGTTGGAACTTTGATGACATTTTCCCATTTATAGCCCAATTTGGTAAAGGCTGTGTCTGTGGCAAAAGCGCGTTTTTCACCGTTAGTAATGACATAGACGGCCGGGTCATCAGGCGAGCTGGCTAGTTCCCCGTCTTTGAGCTTGATTGGCTCCTTTGTAGGATAATTTTTAAGTTCAGCAGGAGTGATCGGAGTTATTTTTTTATTTTGGTAATAGAGCTTAATCAGTTCGCGCGCGATAATCGGATATTTGGCGCCGTCTTGGACATAGTAGACTCCTCCGCTGGTTTTATCCTGGAGAAGAGCGCCAGTGGGGTAAGCGCTTGATTCGCTAATCGCTTGGCCAATTTTGTAAAAGAAAATATCATTGGTTTTAACTGAAATTATTTCTTCCGGATTAAAGCCTAAAAGTCGAAAAGTTTCTTTGGAGACAATTGGTCGGAGCGTGTCGTCATCTAAGAGATAAATGCCGCCAGTGGGCACTTGAAGCAGCGAGTAATTGGCATATTGGATGGCTGCGCCAGTGGGGTATTTGTCTAAATCAGCAGGGCTGGCCGGCAGGACGCGCTCAAAGGACGGATAACGGGAAAGATAGGCAGACTTGGAGAGAAAAGGATGTTTCGTACCGTCACGGATAAGATAAATGCCGCCGTCTTTAATATCTTGGAGCAGCGAGCCTTCAAAATAAACAGCCGAGAACCATTTTTGCCAGATGCTAAAAAAGTTCTCGTTGCCGTGGATGTGCGGAGTGTAAGTATAGAGCGCTCTGGTGGCATTATTAGAGATATTAACTTTTTGATCGTCAATGATGTAAGTTTGTCCGACTTGAAAGGTGAAATTATCCGGATTATCAAAATAGAATCTAGTGCCGCCGGCGCCCCAATCAACTTGGTTGGTAAAGCCTTTGTATTTTTGGACTTTGTCGTCTGTTTTTTTGCAACTGTCGCAAATACCATAGCCGGTCGCCCAGTCTAGCTGGTCGCTAACCGGAGAACCGTCTTCAATTAAGCTCTGCTCTTTTTGCAACAGGACTAAAATATATTTGGGATTTATTTTATGCGTGTTGGCCGCGTCATAGATGGCTTGGCTGGCAGTGATGCGCACGTTGGGATCAACATAAGTGGCCAGGCAGCTGTTTTTACTTTTTAAGAAATCTTGAATTTGATCCATATGCATCGTATCGTAGTCAATTAATTCCGCGTCAGCGATAATGAAATCTGGATTAAAAGCAGCGCGGGCATTGGCAATGCCGGTAATTAGCAGTAAGTAATTAGTTATTAGGAATATAGAGATTATTTTTTTCCGCATACATTTTATTATAGCATAAAAGATGTTATAATTATAGTATTAGGACTTTCGCGTTTGCCCCCCTCTGTCATCCTCGGACTCTTCTTCTGTCATCCTCGGGCTTGACCCGAGGATCCAGATAATAACGCGATAAGGCTATTATTTAAAAACTGGATTCCCTTGTCAAGCAAGGGAATGACAAACGCGAAAGTTATAAATATGATATTAAAGCATGAAAATCAAAAGGGTTTATCTTTGGTGGAGATTCTGGTTACTTTGGGCATATTTTTATTTGTCATTGTTTTGGTTTGGCTTTTTATCAAACAAAGTTACAATGTGCAGAGTTTTGCTTTTGGGCAAACAACGGCCATAACGGAAGCGCAAAGAGGCGTGGAAACATTGGTTAAAGAAGCGCGCGAAGCATTGCCGGGAGATACCGGCGCTTACGCCTTGGTCAAGGCGGATGATTTTGAATTTATTTTTTACGCTGATTATGATCGCGATGCGGCCGTGGAGCGCGTGCGCTATTATTTAGCCGGCTCTGATTTTACCAAAGCCGTGACAGAAGCCAGCGGCAACCCGTTGCAATATCTGCCTGGCAATGAAGCGGCAACGGTGATTTCCAAGTATGTTAGAAATGAGGCTAATGAGCCGGTGTTCACCTATTATGACGGCAATTATTCCGGCCAAGAAAGCGATTTGGCTTTAACGACGCCGGCCAATCCGTTAGAGCTGAAATTAGTTCATATTAATTTGAAAATTAATGTTGAGCCGGATAAAGCGCCGGTGGATTATACTTTGGAGAGCGATGCGCAGATTAGGAATTTAAAAGACAACCTTTAAAAATTTTTATTTTCTTTAATACTGTTAAAAATTTTTATTTTCTTTAATACTGTTAAAAATTTTTATTTTCTTTAATACTGTCATTGCGAGCGAACGAAGTGAGCGTCGCAATCCCGTGGCAAATAGCATTAACAACGAGATTGCTACGTCGTCGCTTCGCTCCTCCTCGCAATGACATGGGGGATTTGTGTAACATCATTTACTAATTACTAATTTAGCGGTTAAATTTATGCGCAAAGTATGTTTAGTGGCAGTTGACCTTGGTTATGGGCATCAAAGAGCGGCTTTCCCTTTGCGTTTTTTGGATCGGCAAGGAAAGATGACCCTGGCTAATAATTATGCGGGTATTCCTGCGGGAGATAAAGAAACTTGGGATAAAGGCAGAAAGCCGTATGAATTCATATCGCGCGCCAAGCACGTTCCGCTCTTAGGAGACGGGTTATTTTGGGGTATGGATCAGATGCAGAAAATAAAAAGTTTTTATCCCAGGAGAAATTTAATGAAGCAGAGCTTGCAACTCAAGGTAAATGTCAGGATGATTAAAAAACAGCGCTGGGGCAAAGATTTGATTGACAAGCTTGATCGCGAAAATTTGCCTTTGCTGACGACTTTTTTTACTATCGCTTACATGGCGGAAGAGTTCGGATATAGAAATGACATCTACTTGGTGGTTTGCGATGCCGATGTTTCTCGCGCTTGGGCAGCGCCTAATTCAACCAGCAGCAAAATAAAGTATTTAGCGCCGAATTTGAGAGTCTATGAACGTTTGCAGCTTTACGGGGTAAGCAAAGAGAATCTTTATTTTACTGGTTTTCCGTTGCCGCGGGAATGCACCGGCAGAGAAAATTTAAATACGCTCCGCCAAGATTTGGCTAAGCGCTTAAGAAATTTGGATCCTAATAATAAATACATTTCCAAGTACGGCAAAACAATCCAGGAGCAGGTAAAGTTTAAGATAGCGGCTAAAACATCACGGCCGCTGACCATAACTTTTGCTGTTGGCGGAGCTGGGGCGCAAAGAGAAATGGGCATAGCGCTGGTAAAGAGCTTGAAGAAAAAATTGGAAGCCGAAGAGATAAGAGTAAATTTAATGGCTGGGATTCATCAGGATGTGAAAAAATATTTTGAGAGAAGCGTTAAAGAATTAGGATTACAGACAAAATTAAACAAAAATATTTTTATTTTATGCGAGCCAACGAGGGAAAAATATTTTGCCAAGTTTAATTTGCTTATGCGCACAACGGATATTCTGTGGACCAAACCGTCAGAGCTCTGTTTTTACTGCGCTTTGGGATTGCCGATTATTATTACGGAGCCATTAGGCAGTCAGGAAAAATTTAATCGTCGTTGGTTGAAAAATTTGGGAGCCGGGCTTGATCAGGAAAATTTAAAGTATGCTAATGAGTGGCTGATTGATTGGATTAATTCTGGCTGGCTGGCAGAATCAGCTATGCAGGGATTTATGGAAGCGCCCAAGTATGGCACATTTAATATAGCCAGGGTGATAAATGGAGAGCTTGACGCGCAAGAACAAAATGTTATACTACAATACTGAAGTACTGAAAAATTTTAAATTTTTCCGCCAAGTTTTCTCCAGGATAATTCAAGCTCGTGGAAGGCGGATCACCCGCAGGGTGATAATTTTTTAAACATATGAATGATTGTGTTTTTTGCAAAATCGTCAATAAAGAACTGTCTAGCGAAATAATTTACGAGGATGATAAAATTATGGCGTTTTTGGATATCAGCCCGGTTAATCCTGGCCATACTTTAGTAGTGCCTAAGGAGCATTATGAAAATTTTTTGGCAATGCCGGAGGAGATTCTAAAGGAGTTGATTGTGGTAATAAAAAAAGTTGCCTTAGCTGTCAAAGAAGCTACTAGGGCGGATGGAATTAATTTGGGAGTTAATAATGGCAAAGCTGCCGGACAGATTATATTTCACGCCCATTGGCATGTCATCCCAAGATTTTTAAATGACGGCTATAAAATGTGGGGGAGCAAAGAGTACGCCAGTAAAAAAGAGCAGGCGGAAACAGCAAAAAAAATCAGGCAGCAATTCTAATTTTAATTATATGAGTAAAATCATCAAAGCAGCTGTTAAAAACATAAAATTAGCCAAAGCTGGCAAAGAGCGCATTGTTTGGGCGGATAAAGATATGCCTGTTTTAAATTTAATTCGTGAAAGGTTTAATAAGCAAAAGCCATTAAGAGGAGTAAAGATAGCCGCTTGTCTTCATGTGACAGCAGAAACAGCGAATTTAATGAGGACTTTAAAGGCTGGCCGGGCGAGCGTGGCGCTCTGCGCGTCAAATCCGCTTTCAACCCAAGATGATGTGGCCGCTAGTTTGGTTAAGGATTACGGAATTTCAGTTTTCGCCGTTAACGGCGAGGACAAGACAACATATTATCGGCACCTTAATCAGGCAATTGATTTCCAGCCGCAAATAACTATGGATGACGGGGCGGATTTGGTGTCGCTGTTGCATTCCCAGAGGAGTAAAGACGCGGCCATGGTTATAGCTGGAACGGAAGAAACAACCACAGGAGTAATTAGACTGCGGGCATTGGCAAAAAGCGGCCAGTTGCGATATCCGATTATCGCTGTTAATGATGCGGCCACGAAACATTTTTTTGATAATCGTTATGGCACAGGACAGAGCACGGTTGACGGGATTATTCGGGCGACTGATGTTTTACTGGCTGGCAAGAAAGTGGTAGTGGCTGGCTATGGTTGGTGCGGCCGGGGATTTGCCGCTAAAGCGCGAGGTATGGGCGCGCAGGTTGTTGTGACTGAAGTGGATGAGGTTAAGGCGCTTGAGGCAATAATGGATGGGTTTCAGGTGATGACAATGAATGAGGCTACTGGATACGGCGATCTGTTCGTAACTTTAACAGGCGATATAAATGTGATTGACGCGCAGCATTTTAAAAAGATGAAAAGTGGAGCAATAGTTTGCAATTCCGGCCATTTTGACGTGGAGATAAATATTAAGGCTTTGGCTAAATTAGCTAAGAGCAAGAAAAAAGTTAAGCCGTTTGTTGACGAATATATTTTAAAGAATAATAAAAAAATATATTTACTGGCTCAAGGACGGTTAATTAATTTGGCAGCGGCCGAAGGACATCCGGCCAGCGTGATGGATATGAGTTTTAGCAATCAGGCATTGTCCGCGGAGTGGCTGATTAAGAATTATAAAAAATTAGAGAAAAAAGTTTATGATGTGCCGCAAGAAATTGATAAAAATATCGCCAAATTGAAATTAAAAGCAATGGGAGCGGAAATTGATCATTTGACCTCGGAGCAGAAAAAGTATTTATCCAGCTGGGAAGTTGGCACATAACAAGTTTTTAGTTTAAGCTGCCGCTAATTATGGCGGTTTTTTTATTTAGATAACTATGCTATAATATTATTGATGTTAGGAGGCAGTATTTTATATGCGTTTATCTGCCTTGCAAAAATATATATTAAAAGAGTGTTTAAATGTCAAGGATTTTAAGATTAATCGGGCAAAACTTGGCGGTTTTTATGATAAACGTAAAAAGAAGCCAAGGAAAAATCTAATAACCAAGATTATTGCGCGCAGTCTGGAAAGGCTTATAAATAAGGAATTAATGATCGGTTATGGGATAAGGACTGCCCATAAATGGTTTATTAAAGAGGTGAAATTGGCTGATAAGGGCAAGATTGAAGCTAAAAAATTATTAGGCGAGCAGGTAAGACTGCCGTTTAAAAGAGGAAAAATTAGTAATTAATCCTGAGCGACCGATTTAAAAATCATAAAATTAAAAAATTATCACCCTTCGGGTGATCCGCCCTCCACGAATGTGAAATATTCGCGAAGAAACTTGGCGGAAAAATTAAAAATTCTACCCGTATGTTATCTAAAAAATTACTCAAATATTTGGGTGCAAGCAAGGTTAAACACGAAATTGTAGGGCATAAAACGGTTTATACTGCCTATGATGCCGCGCAAACCATGAAGATAAAGTTAAACGAAATCGCCAAAAGTCTGCTGGTTAAATTTAATAAGCCATTTATTAATGGCGAGAAGCCTTATGCCATTGCCATTGTCGGAGCTGATAAAAATATTGATTTGAAAAAGTTAAAAAAAGTGGTGAGTGATGCGGCAGTGCAATTAAACAAGGAGCTTCGTTTCAAAAAACCGGAAAAAGGAAAAAAATTCATGCTTGATATATATAATAAAGTGGCTAAAGTAATAATTCCCAAGGAAAAGGAATTGAAGAGTAAATTAAAAGTAAAGCCTGGAGCAATAGCGGCCTTTGGAGCAATGTACAAGCTGCCTGTTTTTATTGACAAAGATTTTTTGAAAAATAAAACAGCAGTTTTTGCCGGAGACAGTTTTATCCAGAGCGTCAAGATGCTGGCCAATGATTTTCATCAGCTGGAAAATGCTTTTGTCGGAAAATTTTCAGCAGCTAAAAAAATCAAGAGAACAAAAAAGAAATCCGCTTTGCTAAAAAATAAATAATTATAAATTAAAAAGTTTTTATGCTTAAAAGAATCGCGTTTGCCTTATTAGCAGTCAGTTTTTTAGCGCCAACCGTTGTTTTGGCTGATGGTATGATTGTGCCAAGGCCGGATAGATATGTCTGGGAAACAGAGCAGAAGGCGGTGATTTTCTATGAGAATAATCAGGAGACACTGGTTTTATCCGTTAGTTTTCAGGGTAATGCCGAGGATTTTGCCTGGATTGTGCCCACGCCGTCAAGGCCGGAAGTGAGCAAGTCGTCGGATGAGTTGTTCACCTCCTTGCAAGAGCTGACCGCGCCGATTTATGATTATCCACAGCCAATGCCTTTGAGAGACGCAAGCTCTGTGGGTTACGATGAACAAGGAGTTTATGTTTTAGAAACCAAGCAAATTGATTATTATAAAATTACGGTGTTGGAAGCTAATAACGTTGATTCTTTGAGCCAGTGGTTAAAAGACAATGGTTATCAGTATCCGGAGTCTGGTAAATATATTTTGGATAGCTATATCAAAAGCGGTTGGTATTTTACAGCCATTAAAATTGTTGATGATTATGCGTCAGCCAATATTGAATATCAGCTGAACAGCGGGCATGCGATTCCGCTCAAACTTGAGTTTGCCGCGAGTAAAATTGTCTACCCCTTAAAGATCTCGGCCATTGAGCATCAAAATAACATCCGTTCAGACAGATATTATCAGAATCAGCAACTGGGAATTTTGCTTTATGTGATTACTGATAACAAACAGGAACTGCCGCAGTTTAGCACGCAATATGCAGGCTGGCTTAAAAAGAATAGCCTGGAAAATTTAGCTTATGATGATAACGGCAATGCTTGGTTGCGGCCGGCAAAAGATAAATATTTTTTAAGCAAATTATATCGCTTAATGACGCGGGCGGAAATGAACAGTGATTTGTATTTACGGCAGGCTGGAAACAACACGACTGTCAATGCGCCAGACAGCGTGGAATCAAAAGGGTTCACTGGCTTTATAGTGGCTATGCTGGTTGGCGGATTAGTGATGATAGGATTATTAGTGATTTTATTGGTGAGCGGCATGAGGAAGAAATAGTTTTAATAATAATTAATAATTAATAATTAATAATTAATAATTAATAATTAATAATTAATAATTAATAATTAATAATTAATAATTAATTCAAAATATATGCCTAATGTTTTAGCGACGGAAATTGCTGCTAAAGCAGATAAGCCAAAGCATAAGATATCTGTTTTAGGAGTAATATTAACTGTTATTTTGGCAGTCGTGGTGATTCTTTTATTTGAGCGAGTGATGTTTGATTTGAATCGGCTGGCTAACCCGGTGATTGAGCAAACTGTGAGCCAGGACAGCAATCAGGGATATTATGGCGCTGGGTCATATTATGTCACGGAAAAATCAAGCTTATCAAGCACAAGAATTTATTATCCCAGAGAAAGAACCGAAGATTACCGCTTATATAGACTACTGCTCCATGCGGCATTTGTCCTGCCTATGTTTTTGTTAATGTTTTTACTGTATTATTGGGTGAATTTAAAAAAGAGAAATCAAAACTGGTATGTGGTCACCTGGGCTTATATGGCTGGCGCCATCTGGGTGCTGCTTCATTTGATTGGCCAGACTGGCAGATATGTGGTGGATGCCTATAAAAACGCGGCGATTTATATCATACTAGTTTTTCTTACTATTATCTTGACTGCCTTATCCGTATTTCTGCAGAAGAAAAAAGTTGAGAACCAGTAATTAAATGGAGATAAAAATAGAAAATTTTGAAGGGCCGCTTGATTTGCTTTTGCAATTGATTGAGCAGGAAGAGCTTGACATAACCCAAGTGTCGCTTTCAGCAGTGGCCGAGCAGTTTATCAGCTATCTGGAAACGATTGAAAAAAAAGAGCCCGCCTCATCGGCGGGCAGGCCGGAGATATTGGCTGATTTTTTGTTAATTGCCGCCAAACTTTTATACATTAAATCAAGAGCTCTCTTGCCTGAATTGGAGATGGAGCTGGAAGAAGATTCCATTGATCTGGCCAGACAATTGAAAATGTACAAGAAATTTGTTGAGGCAAGCAAACTGGTGGCTGAAAAATTTTTAAATGATGATTTTGCCTATAGCCGGCCGCTGGTTGGTTATCAGAAACTGGTTAAATTTGAACCAGCCAAGACTTTAAGCGCGCTTAAATTAAAAAAAGTATTTGAACAGATTATCAAAGGGCTTGATGGGATTGTCAGCTTGCCAAAAAAATCTTTAGAGCGGATCATTTCCATTAAAGAGAAGATTAAAAAAATTCAAAGTCTGTTAAAACAAAGAGACAGTTTTAATTTTAGTGAATTGATGAGCGATATTAACGACAAAACTGAAATAATAGTTTCTTTTTTAGGATTGCTTGAGTTGGCCAAACAAAAAGAAATTATTTTGGAGCAGATAATTTTTTTTGGCGAAATAGAAGTTAGAAAATCTTGAATTTAGGACTTTCGCGTTTGCTCCCTCTGTCATCTTTGCCCTCTCTGTCATCCTCGGGCTTGACCCGAGGATCCAGATAATAACGCGATAAGGCTATTGTTTAAAAACTGGATTCCCTTGTCAAGCAAGGGAATGACAAACGCGAAAGTCCTTAAACTGTTAATTTTTATGTTGAAATCTCAAATAGAATCAATTTTATTTGTCGCTGGCAAGCCGCTGGCGCTTAAAGATCTGGCGCGGCTTTGCGCTTCAGGCAAGGCTGAAGTGGAAGTGGTTTTGGAGGATTTGAAAAATAAATACAATCATGAAGAGAACGGCATAAATATCATAGTCGCTGGCAGTGAAGTTCAACTGGTCAGCAATCCAAAAAATAAAAATATTGTTGAGAGCTTGGTTAAAGAAGAAGTTTACAGCGAATTGACGCAGCCGCAGTTAGAAGCCTTAACCATCATTGCCTATCGCGGGCCAATAACCAAACTTGAATTAGAAACCATTAGAGGCGTTAATTGCAGCTTGATTTTAAGGAATTTGCTGATTAAGGATTTAATTTCAGTTGAAGAGGATAAAGTGATTGATCATAACCGGTATCGGGTAACGTCAAAATTATTAAAGCATTTGGGGATAAACGAAGTTGAGCAGTTGCCGGATTATGATAAACTGTCTAAGTCCGAGAGTTTAACAGAGATTTTGGAGCAAACTAATAATGCGCACGATGTTTAATTTATTAATATCCTTAATGATCGCCAGCCAGTTAGCGCTCCCTTTAAGCGGGATTGTTTTGGCTGCCAGTATTTTAAATGATAATTATCCCAAGAGAAAAATAACCGATAGTTTTGAGCCAATATTGGAATCA
>MFMW01000031.1:0-1617 GCA_001783595.1 Candidatus Kuenenbacteria bacterium RIFCSPHIGHO2_02_FULL_39_13
AAACAAAATTATGCCACGCGCCTTGCCAAGTTTGTTTTAGAATCAGTGCAAGAGTCAAAACTTCGCCATGATGCTTTACAAAGATTTATGCTGGCTAATGATTCAGTGACTGTGGCCACAGAAGTGCCGGTATATATCCGACGGGAAGATTTGGCTCACATGCAGACGCAACTCGGCTTTCAAATGTATACATTTGAAAGCCGCAAATCCCAAATCCCAAATTCAAAAAATAAATCAGTTGATTTAAAACTAATGAGTGTTGATGATTTGCCAAAACTAATTACCGGACATATTGACATATTGCAGATCAGAAACGGGTCGGCGCATATTTTGGATTATAAACCCAATGCGGCTAAAGAGCAGCCGATTGAACAGCTCACTTTATACGCCTTGGCTTTGTCCCGTTTGACTGGCATTAGATTATTTGATTTTAAGTGCGCTTGGTTTGACGAAAATGATTATTTTGAATTTTTTCCTTTGCATGTGGTGTACAAGAAAAAAAGCAGAAGAAAAAAAGTGGTGACTAAAGAAGGAGTTTATCTTATAAATAATGATCAAAAAAAGATAAAAAAAATAAAGCCGGAAAAACCAGTATGAGAAATTACACTAATTACAATTCAAATAAATACAACAGTTATGCGCCCAAAAAACCTGTAAAGAATTTCACTGATCTGGAAGTGTATCAAAAAGCGCTGGAAGGCAGCGTGTTTGTGGCAAATGAATTGATCAATTTTTGGGAAGCGAGCCGTCCCCGTGCCGAAGTTGCTAAAGCTGATGTTAAACGGTCCCCTAAACCATTGTCCCCAAAATTCAAACAAACACAAACCACGGGCAGTCAAGAATTTTGTATGGATGAGTTGGAAAGTACTATCGTTAAAACTATGTGCATCACCGCCTTGTCAATTCCGCATCTGATCGCCGAGTCGCATTCCAAAAGATTTGGCCAGAGCACGGAATGTCTAAATATTTTAGATGAAGTTATGTTAAGGTGCAATAAAATGGTGGTTTATCTGGAGCAGACGCGCGATATTTGTCAGACCGGCATTGAAACGGCGCGATTTGAAGAGGAAATTAAGAAATATTTTTACATCCGCGCTAAAGTGCTGAATTTGCAAAGAGTGTGGAGAAAATATATTGAAGAGGATAAGAAGCAAGTATAAAGTATAATGTATAATGTATAAAGTATTATGCAAAAAGCAAAAGCCAATAGGTCAGGGTTAAAAATTCAGTGATTTTCAGTGAAATTATATGCAAAATTTTTTCCAAAATCATCGCGGCAAACTCTCTTTCAAAGCCATAATCCTTGGCCTGGTTTTGGTCGTGGTTTTAACCACCTCTGGCTTGTTGTTAATTGGAAAAAACAATAACAATGAAACAATGAAGCAATGGAACAATGAAACAATGGATATTCAGATTCCTCTCAATTACACCCAGCCCTTAATCATTGCCGCGTTTAATAATTTATTGCAAATCCAGCCAGTCAACGCCTCTTCAGCCCAGCGCATTGTAGAGACGCGATTTATCGCGTCTCAAGAACACGAGGTTATTAAATACATTGACGCTTATCAAAACACTGATGTGGAGCAAACTAAATATATTAATAAATTAAAAGAAGAT
>MFMW01000031.1:1632-14836 GCA_001783595.1 Candidatus Kuenenbacteria bacterium RIFCSPHIGHO2_02_FULL_39_13
CCAGGCCACCCAGACAGATTTGAATATTATATTGATTTATATGGATTTTCCGCCAAAGGCGGACCAGCCTCTGGCTGGGATTTTGAAAAAGACAGCACAGGCAACATTAATTTTTATCCCAGGGGTCAAAAAGGCAATCAACTCTATAAATTATTTACCATTCCAGCGCCGTATCTGATTGATGCTGACAAGAATAAAAGTTCTACAGCAGATGTGGAAATGTATTTGGAAGACAATATTTTAACTTTAATACCTAGTCAAAACTGGCTGACAAGCCATAAATATCCGATTATTTTAGACCCGACGATTGAAATCAACATTCTGAATGTGCATTCTCATCCCCAGCAAGGAGAGGAGTGGATCGTAGAATTCACCACCCAAGGCAAAGCGGATTTAAAAATTATTCCCCAAGACCAGGCGACAATTGATGATGATGAGTTTTTGGGACTTTATTGCAATGGCCAACAAGTAGAGCCGCAAATTTTGGCAGGAGATGTAATCTATTATCCAAATTGGCAATGCCTGCCTCGCCAAAGCGGAGCGGAGGCGGGCGATGGCATTGGCAGAGTTATTTATTTTACTAAAAAAGCAGGCAAGCATACTTTAAAATTTGAGTTTGGTGATCAAACAACTTATGCTTATAATTCACCAGATTTGGTGACCTACTACTATAATAGTTATAGTTCGTCCGACTGGACTAACCCTGGCAATATGGTTGATGGAAATATTGATACGGATGCCACAACTGTTACTAATGGTGCTGAAGAAGTTCTTGATGCCAATACCTGCCCGGGCACAGATTTAGGGACTATAACAAAGGTAGAATACAGGGCTTACGGACTTACCAATAATGCTGATTTAGGCATTACTGTTTTTGGCAATGCAGTTTTTTATGGTACAACAATAAGTCCAGAAGGCTGGTCTGATTATGTAGATATTTCTTCTTGGTTTTTAGGATGGGGACTTACTTGGTCAGACATTCCAGCACTAGATTCTAATATTTCGTGTGGTGGTTGTTCTTTGGCGGGGTGTTCCTGTCAACTTAGCAGAGTAGAAATTCGAGTTACTTATACTACTGCTCCTTCCAACTCTGCCACCATCATCTCTTCTGTTTCTGATTCGCCAGATCCAGTGACCGTGGGGAGTAATACAACTTTTTCCACTACTTGGGCTGATGATGATGTAGATGAAATGGGAAAAATAAAAATTTGCAAAACAGATGTTTTAGCAGATCAGAATTGCGCTGATGGATTTTGGGCGACTTCAACCAGTTTTGTAGCCGAAGGCATGGTGGATTTAACTTATACAGCCCAAAGCGGTGATGTGGCCACTTCGCCTAATAATTATTTTGCTTATGTCTGCGATGATGAAGCGGCCTGTGTGGCTTCTGGCACTGGCACTGCTGGCACTTTTTCAGTTAATACCCAAAGCACAGTGCCGGATATTAAGATAAGAGGAGGAGCAAATATCAGGGGCGGGAGTTTTAGATAACTGACTATAAAAATTTTTAAGCAAAATTTTTAATATTTAATATAATTTTATGAAAAATCATCATGATGATATAAAGAAAGTTGTGAATAACTTTAAAGTAACGGCCAACAAAAAAACCGCTAAAATTAGCGGCTCTTTCGGAAGCACCAACTTGGTGCGAGGCTCCGGCTTGTCATCTGAATATAATTATAACACATCAGAAAATATTGTCAAATTTAAAAATCAAGAGGCCATGGAGGTGAGGGGAATTGAACCCCCGAGCTTCTGGTTGACAAGCCGAAGCTCACACCAAGTCACCCCCATGGCAAGTTCATTATATCATGAAAACATTTCCGCCAGAGGCGGATCCCCGCCCGACCGCTTCGCTTGCGATGGCGGGCGCGGCGCCTTCGGCGGAAAAACAAAAAAACAAAGAGCATAAAAAAATAATAAGTTATTAAAATACAAGAATATGTTAAACAATTTAAACAACAATTTAAGAAAGTGGCTTAAGGTAAAATATTTAAAACCGGGTATGAAAATTGCCGTGCCAAAAAATAAGGCGCTGGCTTCGCATTATCAAAATTCTTCTTTAACAGAGCAAGGCACGGAAAAAGGGCAGGGTGATGTTTTATGGGACGAGATTGTATCAATAAAAAAATTGCCTCCAGAGCAGGTGTATGACATTGAAGTTGAAGGCACGCATAATTTTGTGGCTAATGGAATTTTTGCCCACAATACTTATCTTGAAGGCAATGCCACGACCACTGGCTCGTTAGTAGTCGGAAATCCCACTGGCGGCGGTATGGGCGCTGGCACGGTTAATGCTGAACATTTATACACCAATGGCGCTGACTACGCTGAATATTTTTGGACCGATGACACTGATTTAAAGCCGGGCGAAGTGGTCAGCGTTGACATTGCCAAAGAAAATGCTGTCAAAAGAAGCGAGCGGGAAAGAGATCCTAATGTCATTGGTATTGTCTCATCCAACCCGGCGATCATCGGCAACACTGAAATTACGGCTGATAAAAAGGCATTGAGCCAGCAGGTGATTATTGGACTGTTGGGCCAGGTGCCGGCCAAAGCTTCCATTGAAAATGGAGTGATTAGGCCAGGGGACTCTTTAACATCAGCCATCAGGCCGGGATATTTGATGCGGGCTGACAGCGGAGACTCAACAGTCGGTGTGGCCTTAGAAGGGTTAGAAACAGAAGAGGGAGTTATTAAGGTGTTAATTTCAAGACGCAATAAATCGCTGACCGTGGAGCAGGTGGAAGAAAAAGTGCAGGAAAGAATTGCCAGTATGGAAATTGAGGACGAGGTGAATTTAATGGTGGCTGGAGCGCTGGATAATTTAGGAGTGGAAGGACAAATTGATGAAATGACTTTGCAAATGGCAGACATGGGCAGAAAGTTAATAGATTTAGAAACGAGAATTAGCGCCGACAGCACCAGCACGCCCGGAGTGGTTTTGTCGCAGGCTTTAGTTCAAGGCACGCTGCAAGTCGGCGAGACTTTAAAAGTTGAGGGCGATTCATATTTTGGCGGAAGCGTTAATTTCAGCCAGGGCAGTCTTGGGGCATATATGAGGATTAGAGCTTTGGAAGAGGCGGATATATTTGAAATGAATTTAGGTTTGGGCAGAACGGACGAGCCGGAGTCAGAACAAATTGATTTATCTCTCTGGCAAGCATTGCCTGAAGCAGGCGATGTGGTAATGGTTGATCCGAGAAATAGCCAGATGGCAGTTAAAAGCTATCAGCCAAATGCTAATACAATTTTAGCCGTGGTAGTGGAAAAGCCCGGGGCAATACTGGGCGGAGAGCTGCTGGACAGCGCGGCGCAAAGAGTCTTGGCAGTTTCTGGCAACGCGCTGGTCAAGGTCTCGGATGAAAATGGACAGATTAAAAAAGGTGATTTATTAACTACGGCTTCAAGACCAGGTTATGCCATGAAAGCTAATTATGCTGACGCCGGAGTGATTGGCATAGCGCTTGAGGATATGATAGAAGATCTCCCTTCGCCAAGGCTTCGGGGGACAGGGGAAATATTAATTTTATTATCTATTAATAACAAGCCGGTACAGGTGCGCGAACAAGGGGAGATTATCATTGATGACAGCCAAAAGGATGGCCAAGTGGCCGTGGTTGATTCCGGAGAATTGCCGGAGAATAAAGGCGAAGTGTCAGTCAGGCCAGTAACTGAATACGGCGGAGATTTGGCAGTGGCTGGAATAGTGACTATTGAGCAAGGATTGGTTGTTCATAATGTGGCTAGCATTATTGGCGAGCTAAAAGTTGAGGGAAAAGTAGTGGTTAAGGGCGATATTGAAATTAGCGGTAATTTGGATTTAGCCGGGGCAATTATTACTGAATTTGATTATGCCAGTTCAACAATGCTGCTGGCTGGCGACGCTGTCGGGATTAATGAGCAAGGCCAGGTGGTTAAGGTGCGCGCTGACATACCGCTGGATGTTTCAGGAGATAGTCTTGAATCAGCAAATTATCTGCCGGCAATAGGCATAGTGGTTGATCCGAGCCAAGACAGTAAAGTCAAGGTGGCCATTGGCGGCATAGTTGGCGGGTTTAATAATTTGGAAATTGGCCAGAGATATTATTTAGCGGACAGCATTTATGAAGCGCAGATGATTGCCGGACTGGCTGATAATCAAGAGGATAAAATGCTTTTGACTTCGCTTATGCCGGCCAAGCCCAAATATTACGGCCAGATGGCGCAGATTGTCGCTATTGCCAAATCTAGCAGCGAAATTTTGATTATGCCTTCGCTTAATTTTGAGATTATCAAGCAAGGTGCGGAAAAGGCGCCAAGTGAAATAGACTATCCTGATGTTCCTTTGATTAGTCCTGACAGCCAGCTGGATGAAATTAAAGAAGCGGAGCAGACAGTGTTGCCAGAATTAGAACCAGAGGCAGAAGAAGAGAGTGAACCAGAGGACGAGGTTAATCAAGAACAGGCGGCCGAATCATCTCCTATTCCCGAAGCTCCAGCTTCTATTGAATCTCCTGCTGAAGCTACGGAGGATGTGCCATCTCCTGCTGTTGAAGCGCCAGCCGTTGTTGAATCTCCTGGCGAAGATTCTATTGAGGTGATTGATAATCCAGCTGAAGGCACAGAGATTAAAGTGGCGGAATAAAACTGGGCTTTCTGTCATTGCGAGCGAACGAAGTGAGCGTCGCAATCCCGTTGTTAATGCTACTTGCCACCGGGATTGCGACGTCGTCTCCCTGCGGGAGACTCCTCGCAATGACATTGGGTAGGCGAAATCAACCAAGAAATTTTTTAATCAATTTTTCAGCTTCTTTTTGGTTTTTTATCCAATGAATATGTTTATCCCGTCCGCCATGGCCTTTAAACCAAGTCATTTGTCTTTTGGCAAACTGGCGGGTGTGGAGTTTGATTAAATCAACGGATTGTTGTAGAGACGCGAGATCTCGCGTCTCTACATTATTTAAATAATTAATAATTTCCCGATACCCAATTGTCTGTAACGGCGCGGCATATTGGCCGCCTGCCCGCCGAAGAGGCGGATATTTTTTAACAAGTTTTTTAGTTTCATTTATCATGCCGTTTTCAATCATTTTATCTACCCGTTGCTCAATTTTTTTGTTAAGAATTTTTTTAGGGTAAGTCAGCCCGATTTGCAGTGTTTGGTATTTTGCTTTGCCTTTGGCTTGCTTGGAAGACAGGTTTGGAAATTGGTAGTTATCAATTAAAGCGGAGATATACAGGCCGGTGCCGCCGACCAGAAAAGGAATTTTATTTCTGGATAATATTTTATTAATTGAGCCTGCCGCTCTTTTTTTAAATTTACCGGCGTTAAATTGTGTCACAGGCTTGACGATGTTTATGAGATGATATGGGATTTTATTTTTACCTTTGCCATATTCAGCCAGATCTTTGCCTGTGCCAATATCCATACCGCGATAAACCTGGCGGCTGTCAGCCGAAACAATTTCACCGTTAAATTTTCGCGCCAAAGCCACCGCCAGCTTGGTTTTGCCAGTGGCAGTCGGGCCGAGAATGACGATTAATTTGGGGAAAGGCATAAAACAAGGAAATATTAAAGCATTAAAATGTTGGAACACATTTTTTTGTCATGCTCGGATTTAATCCGAGCATCCAGAAAAGAAATTGAAAAAGAATTTAAGATTGGATCCTCGGGTCAAGCCCGAGGATGACAGAAAAGAGAGTCCGAGGATGACAGAAAAGAGAGTCCGAGGATGACAGAAAAGAGAGTCCGAGGATGACATGTTAATGGCCTTTAATTTTAGTTTTGCCTTGATAATTTTTGGCAGTGCGAGAGCGCAAAATTTGGCCGGCCAATGTGCCGCCTTTTTTGGCTTTAATCCGGAGTTTTTGGGCAATAACCTCGCGTTTTTCAGATTTGGGCTGGGATTGACTTTTATTCATAAAATGTTAAGATTAAAAAAATACAAAAAAAGAAAAGAAAGAATAAAAAGACAAAAAGGAGAAAAAATTTTGAAAAAAAATAAGATAGTTGGAGGGCTTATAACCGTATTGTTCCTTGTTCCTTTTGGGGTTCTTTATTCCGCATTGTGCGGAAAAAATTCAGCCATCGGCCATGTTGTTTATATGAACTGGATTCTAATAATACTACAAAATTTATTGTTGTATTATTTGTGTCGGTGGGAGAGAAGACAGTCATTGTCTGTAAGTGGCATATCGGCTTCCAATAAGGTCATGAAAATAAATATTTTTTTTAAGAGATGGCATTTAAAAAATATTTTTTTAGCCAATCTCTCCGTGGCTTTTATTGGGAGTTTTTATCTTAGGGCCGCTATATTAATAGTCGGCCTTAAAGAAAAGCCCTTTAAGTTTATACCGGCCATTATAATTGCTGTTTATGGCAAGGGATATACGGAGTTTTTTCTGGGGAATATTCTGGCTAGGATGGCTAGTTGGTTTTGGGGCTTAATAAATATGGTCAGCCAACAACTTTCATGGCCTCTTGTAAAATAAAATTTGCAGGAGGCTATTTGTTTTTTTAAAAAATTTAGTTCAAACCCTCACCCCAACCCCTCTCCCATAAAGTGGGAGAGGGGCTAGGGGAGAGGGAAAAACCCTAGCTAATTCCCCTTCTAAATTCCAAGCCGTAGCTTTAATGATTTTAACATCAACAAACTGTCCAATCAAATTTTGATTTTTTGATTCTATTTTTATTTTAACATTTTTCATCATTTTTGTCCTGCCAAAAGCAAAGTTATCTTCTGTTGACTCAACAAGTGCTTCCGTGGTTTGGCCAATCAGTTTTTGATTATTTTTTAAAGCTGTTTTTTTAAGAATTTCATTTAAGGCAGTGCGGCGGCTGGCTTTTTCTATGGCAGAAACATCATCTTTCAGTTTAGCCGCCGTTGTGCCGGGTCGCGGAGAATACTGGGCAATGTAGGCCATGTCAAATTTTATTTTTTTCATCAATTTTGCAGTGGCTTGAAAATCTTTTTTTGTTTCACCGGGAAAACCGACAATCACATCTGTTGAAATACTAATATCGCGGTTCACTCGGCGAATTTTTTGAATAAGTTTTAAATAATCAGCAGCCGCATATTTTCTATTCATTGCTTTTAAGATTTTATCAGAACCGGATTGCATTGGTAGATGTAAGTAGGGAATTAAGTGCTTGCAGGTTTTAAAACATTTAATTAATTCATCCGACATATCCTTGGGATGAGAGGTAATGAAAGATAGCCAATAGTTGCCGGGAATTCTATCTATCATTTTTAAAAGCGTTGGAAAATTGACAGTATTTTTTTGAATTTTGAATTTTTCCGCCAAGTTTTCTCGTGAATAATTCAAGTTCGTGGAAGGCGGATCACCCGCAGGGTGAAAATTTTTAATTTTAAAACCATTTTTTACCGCGTCTTTATAGGAGTTGACATTTTGGCCGAGTAAAATTATAAGTTTATAGCCCCGTATAATTAATGTATACACCTCCTGGATTATGTCTTTAACAGGACGGGACTGTTCGCGGCCGCGGGTGTAAGGCACGGCGCAGTAAGAACAAAAATTATTACAGCCGGTCATAATCGGGACATAAGCGCTGAATGATGTTTGGCGTGTTGGCGGGATGCGAAGATAATTAATTTTAGTTTCATTGTTCCATTGCTTCACTGTTTCATTGTTAAATTGTTGATTTAGTATTTCAGGCCAGTTTGGCAAATTTTTAATATCTAAAATCAGATCAACTTTATTTTGGAATTTTTTCTTATCCGCCGGCAAGATGCAACCGGTCAGGATTATCTTTTGATTATCCCGATGTCGCTTGGCGAATCGGGATCCCGAGTTTACCTTGGGATTTTTTTTGAATTGATGAATTTTTCCCCAAGCCCTATCAATGGCTGACTGGCGGACAGAACAGAGATTCAAAATTAAAATATTAGCCCGGTCTTGGAGAGCGGGCTTAAAGCCTGATGAGCGCATAAGAGAATCAATGCGCTCACTATCAGAACGGTTCATTTGGCAACCATAGGTGATTAGATGATAAGTGATTTGTCTTCTATTAATTTTTTTGTATCTTCAATGAATTTTTCTTTTTTAATTTCTTCAACTTTATCAGACCCGCGTTTTCGCACGCGCAAAAGAGGAGAGGATGTTTCTTTATCGCCAATCACCAGCATATAGGGAATTTTTTGCGCAATGGCTTTTCTGATTTTATTACCCACAGTTTCGTTTTCATCCCAGACTTCAACTCTTATTGCGTGCTGTTTAAATTCTTCAGCCAATTTTTGGCAGTGCGCCAGATGCGCGCTGCCAACCGAGATGAGAACGATTTGCACTGGCGCCAGCCAAAGCGGGAAAGCGCCGGCATAATGCTCAATTAAAAATGCCATAGTTCTTTCAAAACAGCCGATGGAAGAACGGTGAATGACAATTGGTTGAGCTTCTTGGCCATTGTTGTCAACATAAGTTAAATTAAATCTTTGCGGCATGACGAAATCATATTGCACTGTGAAAGCGGTTTCTTCGGAACCGTTTATTTTTTTCATTTGAATGTCAATTTTCGGACCATAAAAAGCCGCTTCACCAAGACCTTCAGAATAAGGCTCTTTGATTTCATCCAATACTTCGCGCAATATTTTTTCCGCCGCGTCCCAGACCTCATTATCTTGATAATATTTATCGTGGTCGTGCCGGTCACCCAAAGACAAGCGATAGTAATGATCGCGCCCTTTTTGAAGCCCGAGTTTGTCATTCATATAATCAATCAATTCCAAAACATTTTTAATTTCTTTTTTGGCCTGATCTTTATCGCAAATAATATGCGCGTCAGCCAAACAAAATGTTCTTACTCGCGATAATCCGGAAAGTTCGCCGCTTTTTTCATAACGAAACTGCGAGGCGATTTCCGCAATTCTGACTGGCAGTTCGCGATAACTATGCGGTTTTGATTTATACAACATAAAATGATGAGGACAAGTCATTGGCCGTAAAATCAATTCTTCCTCATCAACTTTCATTACCGGATACATTGTGTCTTTGTAATACGGATAATGGCCGGATTTTTTATACAAATCAACTTTTGCCAAATGCGGCGTGACGACATGTTGATAGCCGTGTTTGGTTTCTTCCTCTAAAACAAATTTTTCCAGTTCCTTCCTAATCACGGTGCCATATGGCGTAAGCATAGGCAGACCTTTGCCAACAAGGTCGCTAAAAACAAAAAGATCCAAGTCCTTCCCAAGTTTTCGGTGATCTCTTTTTTCCGCCTCCTCAAGCAGTTTTAAATAGTCGGCAAGCTCGTTTTCTTTTTCAAAAGCTGTGCCGTAAATTCTGGTGAGCATTTTATTTTTTTCATCCCCGTGCCAATAAGCGCCGGCGATTTTCATTAGTTTAAAAGCTTTAATCTCGCCGGTTGATTCCACATGCGGCCCAGCACACAGGTCAACAAAAATATCTTTATTTTTTTCTGTAGAGACGCGAGATCTCCCGTCTCTGCCAATGCAATATACGATTGCTTTTTCGCCCCGAGTTTCTATTTCATCTATCCATTCTTGTTTATATTCATTATCTTTAAATAATTTTCTGGCTTCCGCCACTGATATTTCTTTTTTAATAATTGGCAAATCCGTGTCAATTATTTTTTGCATCTCCGCTTCAATTTTAGGAAAATCCGTCTCGGAAATTTTTTCAGGATAATCAAAATCAAAGTAGAAGCCATCGTCCGTTGCCGGCCCCATGGCCATTTTCAGGCCGGGATAAAGTTTTAACATGGCCATTGTTAAAATATGCTCGGCCGAGTGCCGCAGCTCCCAAAGTTCATTAGCGTCGGAATTTGGCATATAATTAGAGTTGAGTTTTAAAAATTATTTTTCAATTTTTATAATAATATGATCTTTCAAAATAGGAACTTTTTTGATCCAGAAGGGCGAGAATTTAACTTGCGCGTCTTTAATTGATTCAAACTGGGAAAAGTAGAGTTTGAGGTCGTTCTCGGTAAAGCCAACCAGCAAATTTTTGTCAAAGATATCTTTTTCAGGATCTAAAGTGGCCAAGCCTGAAATTTTAACTTTGACTTCAGCTTCTAATTTTTTTTCATCTATCGCGATCAGCTGGTAACTTAAACTGGACGGGTCAACGTTGACAAACTCGTTTTTGGCGCCATTGGATTCTTTGAATTTATTTTTAGCCAGCTCTAAAATTTCCTCTTGCTTGGCAAAGACTGCTGCGACAGCCAGCTGACCAAAGAGAGTGAATGAACTGACTTCGCTCCCAACCTCTTGGTCGGCTTTAGTTTCCGCCAGCTTGCTTTGGGAATCAATTAAAAGCAAACTTTTGTCATTCAGGCTAGCAGCGAATTTGGCAATCGCTCCGGCGCTTGAGCTTTGGCTTAATTCAAGTTTGGCTTTTTCAATGTCTGATGCGGTCAGCACGCCGATTTGACGGGTGCCGCCAGTCATCGCTGCGCTTGATTTGGCATAAACCAATTTTTGCAATGATTCAGACAGTCCTGGAATGGTAAAGCTGGTCGCTGGGATATTGCCCCCAGCGCCTTTTTCATCAGCCTGTATTTTAGCCTGGAGAGATGAATTGGCAGGCAGAATAACTTTGTCTTTAAGCCGAAAGATTTTGCCATCCGGGGTTAAAAGGCGGGTGGTGGCGATAAGAGTTTGTGAACTGTTACGGTTATTATATATAGTAACTGTGCCTTGGGCTTGGCCGTCAACCATGCTGCCTTGGGCTACGGGAAATTCTTGCTCAACAGCGGATTGTTCGCTCATAATTTTAGCTGGCAGAATGGCGCTGGTTGAACTGCTGTTCTGCGGATTATCTGCCAAGGTGAGCGTGAAATCATAATTAATAGTTTTATTAGCTGGCGTCAAGCTGATAGTAACTTTAGACAGAGCCAGATAGCTTACGCCAAGGATGAGAATAACGGCCAGGACAACAAAAACAAGGGCGATACGGCGGTAAGAGCTATGGGCTGGATTTGAGCGGGTAGCAACAGGGGCGGTTTTTAAATTTTTTTGAGCGGGCATAGGCGTTGAGTTAATTTTTATAAAGTATTGTCATTGCGAGCGAATCCCGCGGCCGCGGGATGAGCGTCGCAATCTCGTGGCAAATAGCATTAACAACGGGATTGCGACGTCGTCGCTTCGCTCCTCCTCGCAATGACAGTATTGATGCTTATATTTTAATCTTATGTTTTTTAGCTTGAAATGTCAATGCGCTAGGATGGCACAGAGGTGGTGATCACAGAATTTTGGCCGATAAGTTCTTCAAGGTTGGATTTAATGGAGTCATTCCAAGCTATATAATAATTGGTGGCAATTGTCCGTTCAACGCCATTTTGACTGACTTTGAGATAGACGCGATTCTTGCCCTGCTGGCCGTTAAAAAGCTCTTTAAGTTTTGTGTGCAAAGAACCGTTAAAATTTTTATGATTAATCAGGACAATAATATTCAGCGCTTGGCGCTGGTTGGTCTGGTTGAGGTTAATATCTTTAATGATGGCGGCTGGATTATTCTGGTCAATTTCAATTACGGTTTCCGTCAAGATTTTGGGCAGGTCGTCTTTGTCTGACAAACGGCCGCTGACAAAAATAAATTTATCTTCCTGCCAGGGGCTGGAATCTTTTCGCAGGAGTTTAGGAAAAACAATAACTTCCAGCGAGCCGGTCATATCTTCCAAAGTGACAAACATCATCAGTTCATTTTTTTTGGTAAATATCTTATGAATTTTTGAGATAATGCCGGCGACACTCACCAGACTGCCTGCTAAAAATTGGTTGTTTAAGATGTCGCGGATTTTGGCCGTATAGTCGTCAAAGTGCGCGGCTATGGACTTAAAAGGATGAGATGAAACGTAAAGGCCCAACAGTTCTTTTTCCCACAGGAGCTTGAATTTTTCTTCAGCCGGCTCGGCCGGCTCAAGAGCCAGATTGCCGTTGTTGGTTGCTGATGCTTTGCCAAAAAGTGAAAATTGTCCGGTATTTCTTTGGTGTTCATGGGATTTTATAAATGCCAGCAGTTTATTCATATTTAAAAGCATTTGATTCCGTTCGGCCAACCCGTCCAGCGCGCCTGCTTTAATCAGCGCCTCAAGCGACTTTTTGTTTAAATTTTTTGAAATAACTCGCGTTAGAAAATCTTCAAGAGAATGATAGGGGCCATTTTTTTTGCGCTCTTCAACTATGGTTGCCACAATATCATGGCCTAAGTTTTTAATGGCAGACAGGCCAAAGCGGATTTGTTGGTCAGAAATATAAGTAAAGTCAGACAGAGACTGGTTAATGTCAGGCGCTAGGACTTTGATCCCCATTTTTTCGCATTCTGCCACTGCTTGAGCGATTTTATCAGTATTGCCAGCTTCGCAAGTCATGAGCGCCGCCATAAATTCCGCAGGGAAATTCGCTTTCATGTAAGCTGTTTGATATGCCACCACAGCGTACGAAGCCGAATGCGCGGCATTAAAACCGTAGCCGGCAAAGGGTTCAATATAGCCCCAAATTTCGCGCGCTTTAATTTCATTAATGCCGTTATTAACGCAGCCTTTGATAAATTTATCTTTTTGCTTGACCATGAGTTCTTTAATTTTTTTGCCCATGGCTTTTCTAAATTGGTCTGCTTCCTCGGCGTCGTAGCCGGCAAGTTCCATGGCAGTGATCATGACATCGTCCTGATAGATTAAAAGGCCGAAGGTGCGCTCAAGAATATTTTTGAGCAAGGGATGGGGATAGGTGACTGAACTGGGGTCATGCTTTCTTTTAATGTATTCCGGAATAATCTCCATCGGGCCTGGCCGGTAAAGGGCGACCATGGCCATAATGTCATAGATGTTGTCTGGCCGCAGGTCTTTGAGGTTCTTGGTCATGCCTGACGATGACAGCTGAAAAACTCCCATAGTTTTGCCGTCAGACAGGAGTTTAAAGGTTTTTTTATCGTCCCAAGGAAGTTTATCCAGATTAATGGTTTTATTTTTTGTGCGCTCAACAATCTTGACTGCCAGCCCCAGGATTGACAGGTTGCGGATGCCCAAGAAATCTGCTTTTAAAAGACCCACGGTTTGGTGTTCCACATTATGGTCAATGGAGCGCATGTCATATTGGGTGATAATTTGTTCGCCTTTGGGTTCCCGTTGCAGGGGCAGGTATTCAGTCAGTTTTTTAGGAGCAATGACCACGCCGGCGGCGTGAACTGAAATATGGCGCACGCAGCCTTCAATCCGCTCGGCAAGGTCAAGGACTTTTTTGGC
>MFMW01000032.1:0-9362 GCA_001783595.1 Candidatus Kuenenbacteria bacterium RIFCSPHIGHO2_02_FULL_39_13
CTGCTTCCGCAGTGTCTCGTAGCGGACGATGTGCCGTGACGGAATTCATTACCTCACTTTGTTTTGGAAATAGGTTCTAACTTGGTACAATAGAGACACCAGTAAGGAAAAGTCAAAGAGTTTTGGTTCGCCTCGCGGAGTTTATCCGTCCTTTCGGCGGACTTGGCGGCTAATTGGTATTCAATTTTTGGGGTAAAAACGAGTTGGCAGTTTCGCATTTTGGGAAAAGAAAATTTTTTAATCATGTTATGCAATTCAATTTTCATGAAATCTATAAATCCTCGCTTTTCCAAAAAACTCTCAAAAAATTTCTTGGAGGAGGAAATTTTGAAGTTGTTGTAAGACCAGCTTGTTTTTTTGTACGTCTGAAAAGCGAGGATGCAAAGTTTATAAAAAGGATTATTGTATTTCCTCCGCATGGCTTTACTGGTGGTGAGATTAATTTGTTGAACCCTCACCCCGAAGCTAGAAAGGCGAGAGTAAAAATTCTCGGAAAAATCAATCCAACAAAGAAAGGGTTTAAGCCGCTCATAAGAGAAGTGAAGTTTGATTTTTCTCTTACTAGAAATATTCCTACAGAAGAGATGTCCGCTTACGCGAGGTTTTCTGAAAAATACTGCAAGAGCCAGCTTAAATCCTGGAAAAACTGGTTCTATGTCGTTAGGGAAAATGGTTGGGGTAATTTTTATAGTTTGATAAATTTTTCTAATGAGTGGGCAATAGCACTTTTGGAAAAGGAATTGATCGACCAGAAAGCGATAAATATAAAATTTTATCTCGAAAAATTACCCGAACCGCAGGGAGAGAAACTACGGATAGCTTTACTAAAAATTGAACAGGTTGGGGATAAAATTTTTGATAATAAAACTTTTGTCGCAGAACTTTTAAAATTTCCTTCAAAAATTTTAGTCCCACTGCTAATTCAGATGTTGAATGCCCAAGAAACTGGGAAGCATGAATATTGTACTTTTTTTGCCCTCTTGTTAAAAGTTGCGAAGGAAAATAAAAAGCTAGTTTTTGAGGAAGTGAATAGAGCAATTGAATTAAAATCAGCGTCATATTATTATTTAGAGGATTTGAGTAGAAAATTAAAAATGTCATTTAATGATTGAAGAAATTAAACAAATTATTAAAAAAGAGCGGATTAAGTTTTTAAACTTGCAGTTTACTGACATTTTTGGAACTTTAAAGAATGTGATTATTAGTTTGGATAAATTTGATGATGTGGCCAAGTATGGTTTGTGGTTTGATGGCTCATCAATTGAAGGTTTTGCCAGGATTTATGAATCTGACATGCTTTTAAGGCCTGATTGGGCTACTTTTGCGGTTTTACCTTGGTCGCCCACAGAAAGAAGGGCAGGACGGGTAATATGCGATATTTTTACTCCTTCTGGGGAGCCGTTTTCAGGGGATCCAAGAGGAAGATTAAAGATGTTTCTTAAAAAAATTAAAGAGAAAGATCTGCTATATTATACTGGAGCAGAGTTGGAATTTTATTTATTTGAGCGGGATAAAATGCCAGTGCTTATCCCGCATGATCGTAAATCATATTTTGACTATACGCCATTAAGCCGAGCCACTGAAGTGTGCGAAAAGACAATGGAAGCGCTGCGCAACTTTGGCATTAAAGGTGAGATGCATCATCATGAAGTAGGACAGGGACAGCATGAAATAGACGTGGCTTATGATAATGCTTTAAAAACTGCTGACAATATTATTACTATTAAAACCGCCCTAAAGGCTTTGACTGGCAATCAGAGTGGTTTAAAAGTAACATGGATGCCAAAGTATAAGTGCGGCATGGCTGGCAATGGCATGCATGTTCATCAAAGTATTTTCAGAGGAGATAGGAATTTATTTTATCAGGATGGAGGTCAATACAATTTATCTAGAGCAGCTAAGTATTTTATCGCTGGGCAGCTGGAACATGCTAAAGCCATAACAGCGCTGACTAATCCGACTGTTAATTCGTATAAGCGGCTGGTGCATGGTTATGAGGCGCCGGTTTATATTTGCTGGGGGCAGACCAATCGTTCAGCTTTGATCCGTATTCCTAGAGGCAGCCAAGGCAAAGAGCCAGTAGCTACCAGACTTGAATATCGTTCGCCTGATTCTTCGGCTAATCCTTATTTGGCATTTACAGTAATGCTTGCCGCCGGGCTTGATGGCTGGAATAAAAGAGAAGAGCCGGCCAATCCAGTTGAAGAAGATGTTTATGATTGGGATGAATTGGAATTAAAAAAGTACCAGGTCAGTACTTTGCCTGACACATTAATTAAAGCAGTTGATTATTTAGAAAGTGATAAGGTGATTTTAGATGCCATAGGGGAAAAAGTCAGTTCTGTTTTTATAGCGGCCAAAAAGAAAGAATGGCGGGAGTTTTTACAGCAAGTGACTGCCTGGGAGATTGAGAAATATTTGTAGGCAGTGAAAATAAAGTAAGCTTTTTATACCAAGGTTACATTAACCACTTCATCATTAGCATCTCTTAAACGCATCAGGCGGACGCCTTGAGTGTTGCGGCCAAGAGTGGGCACGGATTTCAAAGGCAGGCGGATAACATGGCCTTGGCTGGAGATGATAATCAGGTCGCCTTTTACTTCTTCAGGCAGATTATTTGGGTCAATAACGAATGAGGCGGCAAGCAAGCCTGTCTTTTTTGTAATTTTTATGGTTTTAATGCCTGAACCGCCGCGGCCTTGAGTTTTGTAGTTTCTAAGGTCGGTTAATTTGCCGGTGCCATTTTGGGCAAGGCAGAAAACGGAACCTTTTTTATTGGAGTCATTAACAATATCCATGCCAATTACTCGATTATCTTTTTTTAGACGAATACCGCGCACGCCGGCTGTGGCTCGGCCCATGGGCCGAAGATCTGTTTCTTTAAACCTGATTGATTGGCCGCTAGCAGTCGCCAGTATAACTTCATCTCGGCCAGTGCTTGGCCTAACCCATTCAAGAATGTCATCGCCTTTGAGTTTAATGGCAATCAGGCCGGATCGGCGGACATTACTGAATTGTTCCAGCGCCACTTTTTTGGCAGTACCGCTGCGAGTGACCATAACTAGGTATTTGTATTTATCCAGATGGGTGGCTGGAAAAACCGAAGAAACTTTTTCATTAGGGGCAAGCTGCAGGAAGTTGATAATAGACTGGCCTTTGGCAATGCGGGAAGCAACTGGAAATTCATAAGTCTTGAGTTGAAACACCCGGCCGCGCGTGGTAAAGAAAAATACGTCTTTATGAGTTGAGGTTATGAATAGTTCTTCAACCGAATCCTCTTCTTTAGTGGTCAGGCCGATAACACCCTTGCCGCCGCGGGATTGGGTTTTGAATGTTTCAGGCGGCAGCCGTTTGATATAGCCGTCTTTGGTTATAACGACAATAGTGCTTTCATCAGGGATTAAATCTTCTTGGGAGAATTTATCGACGGCATTACGGAAAATTTTAGTGCGCCGTTCATCAGCATATTTTTCTTTGATGGCGAGCAATTCTTTTTTAATCACCACTAGAATTTTTTTGGGACTTTTGGACAAGTCAGTTAATTCAGCGATTAATTTTTTCTTTTCTTTGAGCTCGTCAGCTATTTTTTGCTGTTCCAGGTTGGCTAGCTGCTGGAGCTTCATTTCCAAAATAGCCACGGCTTGAAGTTCGGTCAGACGGAATTTTTTAATTAAGTTGATTTTAGCCTGTTCGCGATCTTTGGAAGACTTGATGGTTTTGATTACCGCGTCAATTTTATTTAAGGCGAGCATTAAACCTTCTAAAATATGCGCTCTGTCTTTGGCCCGTTCAAGGTCATATTTAGTTCTTCGCAAAATAACTTCTTGCTGGTGTTTGATATATTCTTCCAGAATCATTTTAAGAGTTAGCACTCTTGGTTGCAGACCGCCTACCAAAGCTAGCATATTGACGTGGAATGAACTTTGGAGCGCCGTATGCTTGTAAAGTTGGTTTAATATTTTTTTAGGGTAACCGTCTTTTTTCAGATAAATAACGATTCTAACATCGCCTTTTGATGATTCATCGCGCAGATCTCTGATGCCCTCAATTTTTTTATCTTTAACCAGCTCGGCGATTTTTTCAATCAGAGCGGCTTTATTAACCTGATAGGGAACAGAGGAGATAATAATTTTAAAGGTTCCTCCTTTATCTTCAATGATTTCATTTTCAGCGCGGATAACGATGCCGCCTTTGCCAGTGGCGTAGGCTTGTTTAATGTCAGCCTGATTGAAGATCTGGGCGCCGGTCGGGAAGTCCGGGCCTTTGATATATTGCATTAAGTCGTCAACATCGGCATTGGGGTTATCAATTAGATGGCAGATGCCAGCAACTAATTCGCCCAGATTATGCGGCGGAATACTAGTGGCCATGCCCACGGCAATGCCCAGGGTGCCATTTAAAAGCAGGTTGGGCAGTCTGGCTGGCAGAACTCGCGGCTCTTTGTGTGAGCCGTCGTAGTTAGGAACAAAGTTGACCGTATCTTTTTCAATATCTATCAACATTTGTTCCGTAATTGATTCAAGCTTAGCTTCAGTGTATCTCATGGCGGCAGCGCCGTCACCATCCACAGAGCCAAAATTGCCTTGGCCGTGAATCAGCGGGTATCTCATAGAAAAGTCTTGAGCTAATCTGACCATGGAATCATAGACGGCAGTATCGCCGTGAGGATGATATTTGCCAAGGACTTCACCCACGACCGTGGCTGATTTTCTAAATTTGGCGTTAGACTTTAAGCCAATATCCCACATGGCGTAGAGGATTCTGCGGTGGACTGGTTTTAAGCCGTCGCGCACATCAGGCAAAGCGCGGGAAACAATAACAGACATGGCATAATCCAGGTAGGATTCCTTCATTTCACTGGTAATTTCGCGCGGAGTTATTTTAGCCAGCGCCTGGGCAGCGGCCGGCTGTTCACGTTCAATTTTTTTGGGAGTTAATTTATTTTTCATCAGTTGTCGTATTATTTAAAAGTTGTAAATCAGTTAAACTGGTGGTGGTTGATATTTCAATTTTCAGTTTTTCAAGCAGTTTATTCAATTGTTCCGGATTGATTTCTGCCGCGCCTTGCAGTCGAGCTGCGCTGGAAGTAGCTGCTTGACCAAAATTTTCTTGGAGTTTTTTGATATTGCCCATGATTTTAGAGAGTTCATTGGTCATTTTATTCCATTTTTCATCAAGGGCAGGCTGATCAAAATCGCTTTTTGCCCCGCTTGATTTGTTAAAAGTATTTTTGAGGTTTAAAATCCAAGCGGAAATCAAGATGAGCATAATAAGACCAATGGCAAGATACATTTTGGTTTTATTTTTATTGGCGCTTTTCATAATGGTTTTCGCACCTTGGCTATGGTTTTAAGATGATTAACTTTGTTTCTTCCTGCGGCAAATCTTTTTTGGAAATTTTTAATTTATCCAGTTCTTCCTTTTTATTGCCGATTTCTTTGATGAATTTATCAGCAGTGTCAAGGTCAAGATTAAGGCCGGGAATTTTGTAGTGCATCGGGATGACTATGCGCGGTTCAATTTGAGAAACAAGTTTAGCAGCTTCTTTACCGTCAACGGTGTATTTGCCGCCCACGGGAATTAAAAGAATGTCAGAGTCTTCAACATATTCAAGCTGTGCGGCAGTCAGTTCGCGTTCGCCAATATCGCCCAGATGAGTGATGGTGATGCCTTCAGCAGAAATCACATAAATTGTGTTTTGGCCGCGTTGAGCGCCGCGTTCGTTGTCATGATAAGAAGGAATGCCATAAATAAAAATGCCCATAAATTCATATTCGCCAGGGCCTTTGACAATGAAAGGATTAACAACATTGGCACTAGTCTTGATTGCTTGGTAGTCATTATGGTCTTCGTGGTCATGGCTAATGGTAATGATGTCAGCTAAAAGTTTTGGTTTTTTTAGGCCGTATTTGTTGCTATAGGGGTCAGTAATAAGAACAACATCGCCATTAATTGATTTGCTGGTGATTTTGAAGCATGCTTGTCCAAACCATTGGATAGTCATAAAAATAATTAGTAAACTAGTAATGTTTTATAATAAATTTGGGCTTATTTTTACCCCAATTATAGTTGAACATTACCAATTTAAACAGGGGTTGTCAAATAGCAGAAAGTGCGCTATAATGGATTTAATCAAATTTAATCCATGCATAATATGCCTTAAATGCGCGGTTAAAAATTATTAATTAATTCAAGGCAAAAATACCTTTTTAAGTATTTTTGTCCCGATTTTATCGGGATTATTATTTATAATATGAGCAAAATAACAAATAAAACAGCTGATAAAGCCAAAACAAATGAAATGGAAAAAATACTCAATTCCGCTGACAGCCCCAGTTTAATTAAGGCTGGCGATCTGGTTGAAGGAGTGGTGATTTATGTGGGGCGCAATGAGATTTTACTTGATCTCGGCGGTTTGGCTACCGGGCTGATACGCGGCCATGAGTCTTATGATGAATCAGGGGAATACACTGCTTTGAAAATAGGAGATACAATTTGCACCACAGTGGTGGACACTGAAAATGAAAAAGGATTGGTTGAGCTTTCTATTCGCCAGGCAGGGCATAAGAAAGCCTGGGACAAATTACGTCAAATGAAAGCTAGCGGCGAGATTGTTGAAGCCAATGTGTTTGATGCCAACAAGGGAGGTTTAATGGTAAAACTTGACCAGGTGCTTGGGTTTTTGCCTGTTTCGCAGTTGTCGCCTGAAAATTACCCAAGGGTAATTGGCGGCAATAAGACAAGGATTTTAGAAAAGTTGAAATCTTTGGTAGGCAGTAAACTCAAAGTCCAAGTGATTGATGTTAATGACGAGCAAGGGGTTTTGATTGTTTCAGAAAAAGCCACTGCCTGCGAGGAAAGAAAAAAAATATTAGAGCAATATAAAAAAGGAGACGTGGTAACAGGCCTAGTAACCGGGGTGGTTGATTTTGGAGCGTTTATGGAATTCGGCCAAGGGTTGGAAGGGCTGATTCATATCTCTGAACTTGGCTGGCAAAGGATTGACGACCCAAGAGATGTGGTTAAAGAAGGCCAAAGAATTAAAGCGCAGATTATTGATATTAGCGCCAACAAGGTTTCTTTGTCACTCAAGAGATTAGCCAAGGATCCTTGGGAAGCGATTAAAGATAAATATAAAGTCGGTGATAAAGTAAAAGGCAGAGTGATCAAATCTCATAAATTAGGGGCTTTTGTGGAGATTGAGCAGGATATTCAAGGTCTGGTCAGACTGCTTAAAAATGACGGGGCGGAAAGCAATAAGACTTTAGATGTTGGCCAAGAGTATGATTTTTTAATTACTAATTTTGAGCCGATTGGCCACAAACTTGGACTGGATTTAGTTGGTTGATTATTAGTTTTATTGGTATAATAACAGGATGAAGAATATCTCTAAAACTTTTTTATTTTTTTTCATTATTATGCTGATTATGGCAGGATTTTTGTCGTTGTTTGAAAATGGCCAGAAACAGATTAAAGAAGTGAGTTTAGGAACAGTGGCAGAAAAGATGAAAGCCGGACAGGTGGAGAGAATTGAGATTAGGGGTAATAATCTAAAAATAATAACTAAAGACGGCCAGGAGCTGCAAAGCTACAAAGAGGCGATTGAGTCAGTCAATGAAGTTTTGGCTAATTATGGCTTGAGCGCGGAAGAGTTAAGGCTGGCCAATATAGTGATTAAAACCGAAACAGGTTTAAGCTATTGGCTGGGAGTGATTTTGCCTTTTGCTTTGCCCCTGCTTTTGATCGTGGCTTTTGTCTGGTTTTTATCGCGTTCGGTGCAGGGGGTGAATAAGCGGGCAATGTCGTTTGGGCAGAGCAGCGCCAAGGATGAAAAGCCGGAGGATAAGAAAAAGCATAAGGTAAAATTTATTGATGTGGCTGGAGCCAAAGAAGCTAAAGACGAGCTGGAAGAAATTGTTCAATTTTTAAAACATCCCAAAAAGTTTATTAATCTGGGGGCTAAAATTCCCAAGGGCGTGCTCTTAATCGGCCCGCCTGGTTGCGGTAAAACATTATTAGCCAGAGCAGTTGCCGGCGAAGCAGGAGTGCCGTTTTTTTACGTGTCCGGCTCTGAATTTGTAGAGATGTTTGTCGGCGTGGGAGCCAGCAGGGTGCGCAGTCTGTTTCAAAAAGCGAAAAAAAACGCTCCCTGCATTGTTTTTTTGGATGAGCTGGACGCAGTTGGCAGAAGACGGGGGGCGGGAATCGGCGGCAGCCATGATGAACGAGAGCAAACCCTGAACCAAATTTTAGTAGAGATGGATGGCTTTGAGCCGAATGAGGGAATTATTACTCTGGCGGCTACTAACAGGCCTGATGTGTTGGATCCAGCGTTACTGCGACCGGGCAGGTTTGACCGTCGAGTAGTGGTTGATTTGCCTGACTTGAAAGACAGGGAAGAGATTTTAAAAATCCATACCCAAGGCAAGATATTGGATGGTAAAATTGATCTGCATACTTTAGCAGCCAGAACCCCTGGCTTTTCCGGGGCGGATTTGGCTAATCTGCTGAATGAAGCGGCGATCTTGGCAGCCAAGCATAACAAGCAGCAAATAGAAATGGAGGATGTGCTGGAAAGTATTGATAAAGTGATGATTGGGCCAGCCAGAAAATCAAGAATGCTCTCGGAAAAGGAAAAGAAAATTACGGCTTACCATGAGGCTGGTCACGCGCTCACGGCGCATATTTTGCCCAAGGCTGACCCGGTTCATAAAGTTTCCATAATTTCACGCGGCCAAGCAGGAGGCTATACCATTAAATTGCCCACTGAAGACAAACATATGTATAGTTACTCGGAGTTTCTGGATAATATGGCAGTGCTTTTGGGAGGTTATGCTGCCGAAAAATTAATTTTTGGCGAGCTGACAACAGGGGCGACATCAGATTTGCGCCAAGCCACTGAAATAGCCAAGCAATTAGTAACGCAATATGGCATGAGCAAATTTTTAGGACCGAGAACTTTTGGCGAGCGGGAAGAGCTGATATTTTTAGGACGCGAAATTAGCGAGCAAAAAGATTATTCTGAAAAAACGCAGGAGAAGATTGATAAAGAAGTGGGCGATTATATTCAAGAGGCCTATAAGACCAGCCTGGCTATTTTAGAAAAGAACAAGGAAAAGCTTGATCAGATAACCAAGGCATTGTTAGAAAAAGAAGTTTTAGAAAGGGAAGATTTTGAAAAGATAGTCGGGCAAAAACCCCAAGTAAAAAACAGCTGACACCCGGACTTTAAAATTTAATATTTTGTTTTGTTATTTCTATATCTATGGTATAATTATCATAGATAAATTAAAGTTAAATATATGCCAGGAAAAGAAACTTCTAATAATGTCGAACCAACTTCTAGGGAGAAAATTAAGTCT
>MFMW01000032.1:9371-10854 GCA_001783595.1 Candidatus Kuenenbacteria bacterium RIFCSPHIGHO2_02_FULL_39_13
ACCAGTCCTGAAATCAATCCAGCAGTTGCAGAAACAATGACTGATAAAACCAAAGAAACTGCTGCGACAATTACTCCAGAAAGCCGTAGGTTTCTTGGCAGCCTTTATGAAAAAATTAAATCACCAGATATTATTAAAAATATTGTTGATAGGCACGAGGTGCATAAAAATGAAAAGCTAAAGCATAGGGCAGACGGTAAGATTGACAAACTAACAAGAGAAAAAGAAAAAGAAACGAAAGGAGCTGAAGATATAAAAAATGCCCAAAAGGAATCGCAAGGAAGTTCAAAAAAGATTGAAGAGATTTATAAATCTATGGGCAAAGAAATGGATCAAGCAGAAAAAGATAAGTTTAAAAATGAAATTAAAATACACCAAAAACTTATAGATGAGCGAGAAGGTGGGGCGCAAAGGATTGAATGTAAAATCACAGATGTTACAGAAAAATTAGAAGATTATAAAAATAAAGCCGAAACAGCCCGCGGTCGTCTTGATGGGCGACTAGAAGCGAAAATGGAAACCAATAATAAGGCTCTTCAAGGATTTAATGGACGACGTAATGAAGTCAGCAAAAATATTGGCGATAATCAGGCACAAATTAAAGAACTTGATAAGTATGAGGCGGGATTTAAAGGTCTTTTAAGTAAGGGTGGGGCGGCGGCAGAAATAGCCCAGAAAAATCTGGCAGAAATAAAAGCAAAAAAGGCAGAACTTATAAAAGAGGTGAAAAACTTAGAATCAAATCAAAATAAAATTGATAAAAAAATTGATGATTTAAAAGGAAAGAATAATAAACTGCAAGAACAACGTGATAAAATATATCCAGCCAAAGAAAAAACGATTCAAAAACAGGCTGGTGAAAAGCCAGAGAGTTATAAAATTGGCAAGGATAAAATTACTCTTAATTTTGGGGGTGGCAAAGAAATGTTTCTGGACAGTGGGGGCAATATAACCACAATAGGGCCCGATGGCGCACGGTCAACATTGGCTTTAGATGAAATTCCTGATGAAACGTTGGCTAAATTTACGGCGGTCTCGTCAGAAGAATTAGAAAGCGCGGGAATACCACTAGCAATTATTGAACGTATGCAAAAGATTAAACCAGAGGCAGGTGAGAAAAAAGAATTTATTGCTGGTAACCTCGTGGTGGAGTGGAATAAATATGTAAAAATGCTTAAGCTGTCAGAACTGCAGGTATCACTTGATAAGAATAGTGATCCATGGCAAGAGTTTGGGGATAAAACTTTGGCGAAAGAATTTCTTCTAAAGCTTATTGCCAAAAAAGCCAAGGTAAGTACAGATAAGTTAAAGAGTCCTATTACCAGTAAGGTTATAGATTTTTTCAATAAACAAGTTGCATAAATAATAAAATTTTATGGATCAAGATCAAAAAGCACAACTATTATTAAGCCAAACACAAGCAGCGCTTAGGCGCTCTGATCAGGCAATAAAAAATAGCCAAACAACCTTGGATAAATTAGAT
>MFMW01000032.1:10921-22181 GCA_001783595.1 Candidatus Kuenenbacteria bacterium RIFCSPHIGHO2_02_FULL_39_13
TCTATGGTATAATTATCATAGATAAATTAAAGTTAAATATATGCAGTTATACAGACCCATGCTCAAAAGCGCTCTGTCAATTACCTGGCGCTATAAATATCTGTGGTTTTTTGGGCTTTTCGCGGCGCTGCTTGGTAATGGCGGGGCTTTTAATTACGGCATTAAAAATTTTTCCAAAGTTGAATCGCAAGCCGTCTGGCTGACTAATTTGCAAGAGTCTTTAAAAAGTTGGAAATTTGGATTGGGCAAGATTGATTGGCAGGCAGTATTTATTAATTTTGACCTGTGGGGCGCGGTTTTGCTTTTATTAGTCATAGTCATGGGATTGTTTTTACTGTGGCTGTCAGTGGCTTCACAGGGCGCGTTGGTTTATGGCATTAAGGCTGCCAAAACCCAGCTCTTTAATGAAGCTTTGCGCCAAGGTTCAAAGAAGTTTTGGCCGCTGTTGCTGGTAAATATTGTGCTGGCAGTGTCAATTTTTGTGCTCATGGCTATTTTAAATTTGCCTTTTGTAATTTTATATTTAAGCACCGGCGGCAGTGTTCTGTGGCAGACGATGATTGTGATTTTGTCATTTATTGTTTGGGTGCCAGTAACTATTATTTTCTATCTAATTGCCCAATACGCGGTGATTTACATTGTTAACTATGATCAGCACATAGCACAGGCGCTTAAAGACGCTTGGCTGCTCTTTTTCAAAAATTGGATTGTCTCACTAGAAACTGGTTTTTTGCTTTTGCTCATAAATATTATTACCAGCATATTGTTAGTGGCGGCAGTGATAGTTTTAGCTTTGTTGTTTATCATACTCGGCTTGCTGGCGAGTGCCCTGGCAAGCAGCGGATTTTTGTGGTTTGTCATAATACTTGGCATACTAACTTTTATCGCGCTTTTGTTTTTATACGGCGCGGCATGGAATGTGTTTCAGATATCAGTTTGGATACAGCTTTTTGAAAGGATTAACAGGGGAGTGGTTTATAGTAAGGTTTTGCGCTGGGCAGTGGGTTTAACAGGCGGCAAATCAGCTCAAGGCGCTGCGCCAGCCCGCCTTGATTCGGCGAAGCAGGCAGGCTGGCAGGGATCTCTATCTGGTGAGAAAGAGAAGAAATAGTTTAAGACTAATTAGAGATTTATGTAATTTTAAACTCCGATTAAATCGGAGTTTTTATTGATTTTTAGCGGGGGGAATGGTAGGATAATGATATAATAATGGAGAGGTGCCAGAGTGGTCGAATGGGCCGCATTCGAAATGCGGTGTACCTTTATGGGTACCCAGGGTTCAAATCCCTGCCTCTCCGATTAATTGGTTCTCGGCCAAAGGCCGACCAGCCTCTGGCTGGAAATCCCTCCGTCTCCGCCAGCGCTCGCCGCAGCGAGCTAAGGCGGACAAAGTCCGCTGGGGAAATTAATGAATATGACAAAAACACACCTGCAGCAACAAGCCGTTAAGATAGCCAAAAGCAGCGGCTTTGATTTGGGCAAAGAAATTTATCGGGGAAATTATTATTCGCCCAACAGAATTCGTAATATTATGTTTGATGGCAGGTATAAAAACAAAGCGGCAATTTTAAAAATCTACAATGATGCGTGGTTGAGCGATGAGCCAATTAGCCAGATAACTTTCAATCAAGTAAACACCAGTAAATTGTTAATTGCCCCTGAAGTTTATAAATACAAAATAGAATCAGCGCGACAAGGATGGTTGATAATGGAAAAACTTCCAAAAGAAGGCGCCTTTTTCACCCAACCGATTAAAAACAAGCAAGAATTTGCTGATTTATACTTGGAATACAGACTTAATTTTCCTCAACAGCCGACTCGCAATTTGACTTTAGCTGAAAATTTAAGGGCTGACGAATTCCATATTTTTAGAATCAGCCGCTGGCTTGAATTGGCAACCGTCCAAGAGGCGGAAAAAGCATTAGCCGGCGAAAAAGTTCTGTTAAATCCGAAGGAATTTATTCCGAAATTTGAAAAGGGATTAAATATAATTCACAAGGAGTTTAGCCAAAGGCAAATGATTTGGTGCCACGGCCATTTCAAACCGCATGAACTGTTTAAAATGCCTAATGAGAATTTATGTTACCTGACTGATTTTGCCCATAGTAAAATGTATCCCGAGGGATATGAATTTGGTTTTATTATTTGGGCTGATTGGTTAATGTCCGCCGATTGGAATTTATCTTATAAAAAATGGAAAACGGGCGTTGACGAATGGCTAAAACAATTGAGACCCGTAGCTGAAAAATTGAAGATTAAAAATTTTGATAATTTAATAATTGCCAGTATAATTGAAAGAGTTATCGGCTCAATTTTAGCAGATATCTGCGCCGGTGAACGGCCAAGAATTGAGAAAGAGAAACGAATCAAATTATTGTATCACCTGTTAGATGATATTTTCCGAGATAATCAATAATTTTAGGACTTTCCCGTTTGACCATTGCCCTGTCATCCTGAGGAGCCCCGATGTTACATCGGAGCGACGAAGGATCTCTCGCGCATGCGAGAAAATTATCAGGGTTATTTTATCCCGCATACGCGGGAGATTCCTCGCAAGCTCGGAATGACAATCAAACGGGAAAGTCCTAAAATTAATAAAGAATTTATGCAACTACCCAAAAAAGCAATTATCACCTTGGCCGGGATGGGCACTAGATTTTTGCCGGCAACCAAAGCCCAGCCCAAAGAAATGCTGCCTTTAATAGATAAGCCGATTGCGCAATACGTGGTTGAGGAAATGGTAGCAGCAGGCGCGCGCGACATTATTATGGTGACCAAAAAAGGCGGGCATACTATTGAGGACCATTTTGATTCCAATTTTGAACTGGAAGAGCAATTGAAGAGGACAGGCAAGCGGGACAAGCTGAAAGCGGTGGTTGGCATTTCAAAAATTGCCAATTTTATTTATTTGCGCCAGAAATCATATATGCCTTACGGCAATGGCACGCCCTTGCGCGTGGCGGCTGATCTTGTTTCTGACGGCCCGTTTTTTTACGCTTTTGGCGATATGCTGGCTCAATCAAAAACGCCAATGGCACAGCAGCTGCTTAAAATTTATCAAAAGAATCCTGAAGCCGCGGCAGTGGTGGCCGCTTATCCGGTGGCGCGTAAATTGGTCAGCCATTATGGAATTTTCAAAATAAAGCCGGGCACGAAAAATGAGCTGGAGCGCGTGGTGGAAAAGCCGGGGCCGGCCGAGGCGCCGTCAAATTTGATGAATGCCGGTCGTTTTCTTTTTACGGCTAAAATTTTGCCGATTATCAGAAAGATGAAAATCGGCAAAGACAATGAATTGTGGCTGGTGGATGCCATTCAAATTTTGGTTGATCAAGGCGAGAAAGTGCTTGTGCAGGCATGCGAGGGAAAATTTTGCGACACCGGCGACCCGTTGAATTATCTTAAAACCACGCTTGACTTTGCTTTGGAACGCGCTGATTTAAAGGACGAATTGAAAAAATATATTGCGGAGAAGTTAAAAAAATAGTATAATATAAATAGAAATGAAATTTTAATGATTTTTATGCAGCTAAGATTGGTCAAATTCAAATTAGTAGTTATTTCGCTAGTATTGGCGCTTTTAGCCACTGGTTGCGGTTTAAAACAGGGCGATACCCAAGCAATGAATGAATTAAAAACGCCGATAACGATTAAATATTGGCGGGTTTTTGACGGCCCCGATGCTTTTCAGGAAATTATTAATGCTTATAAACGAGAGCATCCGAATGTCAATATTGAATATAGAAAATTACGCTATGACGAGTATGAACAGGCGCTTTTGGAAGCTTGGGCAGAGGATCGGGGGCCTGATATTTTCAGTGTTCACAATAGCTGGCTGGCCAAGTATGAAAGCAAAATTTTAGCCATGCCGGAAACCGTTAAATTGCCCTATGTAGCACAGAGAAACAAAAGGACAGGCAGTGTTGAAAAAGCTCTTTACCAGCAAGTGAATCTCTGGACGGCCATTGACATTCGCAATAATTTTGCGGAAGCGGTTTATCAGGATGTAGTTAGAAAAAATAAAGTATTGGGCTTGCCATTGTCAGTTGACAGCTTGGCTTTATTTTATAACAGAACTCTTTTAGACAATGCTCTGATTACCAAAGTGCCAAGTACCTGGGTGGAAGTTAAAGAAGCAGTCAAAAAATTGACTTTACAGGATGAGGCGGGTAGTATTGCGCAGTCTGCTATCGCGCTTGGCACGGTTGATAATATTAACCGCGCTTTTGATGTAGTTTCTTTATTAATGATGCAAAATGGGGCGCAGATGACGGATGACAGCGGCAGCAAAGCGACTTTTAATCAGCCCAGCCCTTATTCTTCTGATAAAAATTTTAAGCCCGGTATGGAGGCGCTCCGTTTTTATACTGATTTTGCTCTGCCTTCCAAAGAGGTTTATAATTGGAATGAAGATCTGCCGCAAGCCACGGACTCATTTGTGCGCGGCAAGCTAGGGATGATGCTGGGCTATGCTTATCAACTGCCTTTAATACGGAGCCAAGGGGCAAAACTAAATATTGGCGTAGCTGAAGCGCCGCATATTAACAGCGATGGCAGCGATGCCCTGGGCAGTAAATTAAATATGGCCAGTTATTGGGTGGAAACAGTTTCAGCCAAGACTAAATATGAAAATTATGCCTGGGATTTTTTGCAGTTTGCCAGCAGTAAGGAGCAGGTGATAAAATATCTGACAGCGGCTAAAAAACCGACAGCTTTAAGAGATTTAGTCAGCGCCCAATTAAGCCAACCAGACATTAAGCCCTTTGCCAACCAAGTCCTGACTGCCAGGAGCTGGTATCGGGGCAGAAATCCCTTGGCTGCCGAAGAAGTTTTTAGACAAATGATAAAAGCAGTCGTAGCTGGTTCAAATACGGCTGAAGAGGCGATAAATTTCGCAGCGCAGAAAATCAATCAAACATTTTGATTAGTTGGTAGTTTGTAGTTTGTAGTTTGTAGTTGGTAGTTGGTAGTTTGTAGTTTATAGTGATTTATTATGAAGAAATTATTTTTATTTTTTATATTATTATTTTTACTAGCTGGTTTTTTGCTGCCAGTGACTGATGCGCAGGCGATTTATTTACTTGAAAATATCAGTCCTGGTTGCAGCGGCAGCGGCGATTGCACCTTTTGCGACATTTTAAGGGTGATACACAATGTCGGCAGATTTATTTTTGTGTCAATGGCCGGCATTGCTTTTATCCTTTTTATGCGGGCTGGCATAGGCTTGATTTTTAACTGGGGCAGCGCGGAAAGGATCGCGGCTAATAAAAAGTTGATTTTCCATACTCTTTTGGCAATAGTCATAATATTGGCTGCTTATACAATCGTAAATATGCTGTTGCAACTTTTGACTGGTCAAACGCAATTAAGCGGCAAAGCTTGGTGGCAAGGGCCGACTTGCCAGTAATTAGTTGGTAGTTGGTAGTTGGTAGTTGGTAGTAATTAGTTGGTAGTTGGTAGTATTTTTATGATAAATTCATATAAAGATTTAATAGTTTGGCAGAAAGCTATGGAGCTCGTTGTTGAAATATACAAACTAACAGAGAGTTTTCCAAAAGAAGAATTGTATGGGCTGACATCACAGATAAGGAGATCTGTTATATCAATACCTTCTAATATCGCAGAAGGTAGCAGGAGAGTTAGTAGAAAAGATTTTAGAAATTTCTTAATGATTGCGTATGGCTCAGGTGCTGAATTGGAAACGCAAATTGAGATTGCTAAAAAATTAGCATTTACTCGGATGTCTGAATTTACAGCGGTTGATAATTTATTATGTGAAGTAATGAAAATATTAAATAAAATGACACATAATTTGAATTAACCTACAACCTACTCACTACAAACTACAAACTACAAACTAAGCTGGGGATAATTTTTTTGGATAATAAATAATTTTAAGCTATAATTAAAACATATTAGCATAAAAGCTACAAAAAAGGTCGAAATATTAAGATAATATAAAAATAATCTAGAAATTTATGAAGAAAATTGGTTATGTTTTATCTGCGGCAGCTGCTTTAACTTTAGGTCATGCGGCCGCGGCAGTTGACTGGGGGATTGGCTATGCTGGCAATGTTGGCTTGGGTACCAGAGAAGTCAGAGACGTAGCAGTGAGCGTGATTCAGACTCTGCTGGGCATTTTAGGCATTTTAGCTTTAATTATCGTTTTGATTGGCGGTTTCAAATGGATGACTGCTGGCGGCAATGAGGAAAATGTGGCCTCGGCCAAAAAAACAATCGCCGCTGGCATTATTGGTTTGATTATTATTTTCTTTGCTTACGCCATCGTCGCTTTTGTCTTTAATGTTGTTGGCAGCTCACTGACAGAATAGGCAAGAAATCAGCTGGTTAAAATATGAAATTACAAAGCGCACAAAGGAGAGGCAGACCCAGCACCACAAGTGCTACCGTAGGTGATTTTGTATTATCTGCGATGATTTGTTTTGCTGCTGCTTCTCCTTTTGTGTTGGTTAGGGAAGCGAAGGCTTACAATTTTAGAATTTCACTTGATAATTTAGCTGGCAAAGTCGGTTTAAACAGCGGGCCAGAGCCAGAGCTTACTTCAGTTATTGGCAACATAATCTACGGAGCGCTAGGGCTCTTGGGAGTAGTTTCGCTCTTAATAATTATTATTGCCGGCTACAAATGGATGATGGCTGGCGGCAACGAAGAGACGGTTAGCAATGCCAGGGCAATGATAAAAAATGCGGTTATCGGTGTGATTATCGCCTTGGGAGCTTATGCCATTACTTATTTTGTAATTTCAAAATTAATATAGAATGACTGACGACTGACGACTTACGACTCACAACAATTAATGGTTGTAAGTTGTGAGTTGTTAGTTGTTAGTTATGAGTTGGTATTAATATGAGATATAAAAAATTAGTTATTTTGCCTGTTGTTTGTTGTGTGTTGATAGTTGTTAGTTGTGCGTTGGCTGTTGATTCAGTGCAAGCCCAGCCTTTTGGCGAGTTTAAGTTGTATAAATATTTAGATAAGGTAGCCGGCCAGACAAAGGATATTCAAGGAAGACTAAGTCCATTTAAAAAAGCCGAACTACCCACTATAGTTGGCGGGATATTATATGGAGTGCTGGGATTTTTAGGAGTGGCCTGTTTATTGCTGATAATTTACTCTGGCATAAAATGGACAATGGCTGGAGGCAATGAGGAAATAGTAACCAGCGCCAGACAAACCATTAAATACGCTATAATTGGAGTGATCGTGATCTTGGGCGCTTATGCTTTGAGCATTTATATTTTAAATCAGGTATTGGTCGTTACCGAACCAACAATGACACAGGATGTTACTGGCGGGCAAAGAGGGGGAGTGACTTGCGAAACGAATGCGGATTGTCTAAAGGATTTTGAATGTATTAATAGGAAATGCGTGCCAGCAATTATAGGATTGATGGGATGCTGTTCTGATTATAATGAGGCTGGAATTCTTGTCGAATTTATAACGACCGATGACGATTGTATGAATGCTGACGATGCTACGGGAGATAGAATCTGGTTCCCAGGACCCTGTGATTAAAAATTTTTATGACCAAACAGGATATAAAAGAAAATATTCGCGCGTCGCTTGAGAAAAATCCTTATTTGGATAAAATAAAAAAGGTGTCGCTTTTCGGCTCTTATTTGCATGGGGACGAGGGCAATGAAAGTGATGTGGATTTGCTGGTTGAATTTTCTGGCAGTGTTAGTTATTTTGATTTATTTGATATTGAACGGGCAATTGAAGAAGATATTGGCAAAAAAATTGATTTAGTTACACCTAATGCGTTAAGTAAATACTTTAGAGCCAATGTTCTTCGTCAAGCCGAAAAAATATATGAAAAATATGAGGAAAGATGATAAAGTATACTTAGAACATATAAATTTAGGACTTCCGCGTTTGTCATTAAAAATTGGCCCAACTGTCAGTCTCGGACTCTCTCTTCTGTCATCCTAGGACTTGATCCGAGGATCCAGTCTTTAAACACCACTCTATAGCTATGTTCTGTCATAAATTCTTTTTTGTTTGTTTTTTGTCTGGATTGCCCGATCAAGTCGGGCAATGACAGAAAAGAGGGGTATTGAGTGTTAAACGCGAAAGTCCTAAAGTTAAAAGAGCAATTAAAAAAGATAATTTAGATATGCTTATGAAAAAAATATTATTAATATCTGTTATATTTATTTTAGGTATGAGTTTTGTTTTGCCTGTTTTAGGGCAAATGCCAGCGCAGCAGTCTAATCCCAGCGCAGACACGGCAGAAGGAATTATCAACAAACAGCTTCAGGATTTAGAACTGATTGGTTTGCCGGCAGAACCAGATAATCCTGTTGACCCAATAGTCAATTTAATTAAGATGAGCTTCAGTTTTTTGGCAATAATATTTTTGATTTTTATAATTTACGCCGGTTTTCGCTGGATGCTTTCCGGCGGCAACAGCGAGACAATAGAAAAAGCCAAAAAGACAATCGCGGCGGCGCTGATAGGTTTGGTCATAATATTTTTGTCTTATGCCATTACGGCTTTTGTGTTTAATGTGGTTTTATCAGGCGGCAGGAGATTTTAGTCTTGCGCCATGAAAGTACTGGGCATATGTATATTTACATAAACGAGATTATAAGGTAAAATCAAATTATATGAAGAAAATTAAAGCTAAAAAACAAGATAAAACAGAGGAAATTTTGGAAATTGTTAGTTTTATTAAAGATAACGCCGTGACGCATGAAGAATTTAACGGATTAGTCGGAGAAGTCAGCGGATTAGCCGGAGAAGTTGGCGGATTGACTGGTAGGTTGGGCAAAGTAGAATCAGATATTATGGTGATTAAGGCCGAAATGGTAACCAAAGATTATCTGGATGACAAGCTGGCTGATTTGCGCGGCGATTTAGTGGTGCTGACGAGAAAAGAAGATGGCAAGGTAAAGGAATTGGTAAAAATTTTACAGAGCAAGAAAGTGTTGAACAAAAGCGAGGTGAAAAGAATTTTTTCAATGCCGCCGTTTCCGGAATTAGCCTTGTAGATTTAAAAATATGAAAAAATATTTGAAAATTTTATTAGTAATTTTAGTAGTTTTTTTAATTAGCGGGTTTTTAGGATATCAGGCCGAGGCAGGAAAACTTGGTGATGCGATTTTACTAAATTTAGATAGCGCCAGCGGCGGTTTACAGGGAATGGATATAACGAAGATTATAGTTTTGTTGATTAAAGGAGCACTGCAACTTTTAGTATTAATATTTTTGATAATTATAATTATTGCTGGATTTAGGTGGATGACAGCTGGCGGTAACGAGGAAACTGTGGCTAAAGCCAAAAAACATATTGCAAATGCCATTATTGGAGTAGTAATAGTTATTATGTCATACGCAATTACTGCGTTTATATTTGATATTCTACTAAAAAAAACATAGAATTCCTTTTAAATTTAAAATAGATAAAAATAAAAATGCGCGATTGTATTTCTACAATCGCGCTTTGATTTCGCGGTTTAACTAAAAGAGCGGCGGTTTTTTACCTGCTCTTTGGTATGCTTCAAAGGTGGCGGCCGGGAGCCATCGGCCGTTCATGTCGTCGCCGTACCAGACGCTGCTACCCGTACCGCTGTAGTAATACGGGACACCTTGGTAATTTAAGATGCGGCGCTGATCGTTTTGCTGACCTGGCCAAGGAGCTTTTTCAAGGAGTTGGATATTAGCCGGATTTTTTTCGATCGCTCCGGCGACCGCGTTGGGAACCGCGGAGTTTCCTTGGGCGATTAAACCCGCTGTCAGCTCGGGGATTTGGGGGGAACTGCCAAAGCCGAGAAACGACTGCCGAGATGCGTCGACTCTAGTGACCAATGGCATTTTTTTATAGGTGGTCACGGTGGTTTTTTTCACCGTGGTATCATTGATCTGTTCCACGGTTTCGGCGGTCTCGGCATAGTGCACCTCCCGTGAAATCACGAGGGAGGATACCTTGCCGTTTAATTTTTCTTTTTTTTGCTCCTGGGCGGGAGCAAATGAAAAATTAAAAAAAATGATTGCCCAGATGAAGAATGTTTTTGTTTTCATTTTTTCCCTCTCCCATTTCTTTACGTCCCGGGAGCAGGACTTTTATATTTTTTATTTTTTTTGTTTTTGATTCATTCCTCTGACCACGTCTCCTGTATAGCCGGGTAGCGATATGTAGCCATCGCTAATCTGCCACGGTCGTCGGAATGAATAGTATGGCCGTCCGGAGAACCATATACTGGCAACATCACGCCAGCTACCATACTGGCCAAACAAGGTTTGAGCTTTGAAGCGCGCGACTGCTTCTTGGTTTTCCGGCGTTTGTTCAACGGCATTTCTGCCATTTGCTTGGGCATAACGGTTTGCCCAGAGTCGCCAAGTTGACGGGATAAATTGGTATTTGCCGTAAGCGCCAGAGTAGGGATTACGGATATAATACCGGTGTCCCGATTCTACTTTTCCGAGCGACCAGAGAAAACGGTCAAGCTCGGAGCCATCAACCGGGAAGGGTTGATAGTGCGGGCGGCGCATGCCAATTTCTTCCCATTGTTCTTCCCATTGTTTTGCCGCATTAGCAAGACGCAAGCTGTCCTGTCTCGCAATCTCTTGCGCGGTTTCTCGCGCGAGTTGCTCGGCAATGTTTTTTGCCTGCTCTTGTGCTATCCTGGCTTGGTCCTCATAAGAAATATAATCAGAATATGCACCATAGCCCGAGTAGGCCGAATACGCTGATACGTATTGCTGGCCTGAACTTATTACCTGGGTTGTTATGACTCGGGAATAATAAGTTTTGGCTGGCTCAACGGCGACCTTGTCAGTCGTGTCGGCGGGTTGGGTTGGTGGTTCGGCGGACTGGGTTGGGGGGTGGGGAGTTGAGTCGGCTTGCGTTGGCTGGCCAGCAAATTTGGCCAAGTCATGGACTGCTTGATGAAGCTCATCTAGATGCTTCACCGCAGAGTCCGCGTCGATTTCCACCGACTCAACCTTCAGGATTCTGAGTCCCAGCAACTCAAAAACCCTTTTTGTCTCCTCGTCCAGAGTATCGGGCGCGGAAACGGTTTGCGGAGTGACGTCTTGAGAAAAAAATCCCAGCAACACCACCCCACACAAGAAAATAATTTCTTTTCTCAAGATTTTTCTCCTCTCATTATTAAGTTGTCAATTTTTTCTTTTTATCTTTATAAAGCAAGGCAAGAGCAGATTTGTCCGGCTGTATAAGGATAAAAAGGGCGGGATCTGGCTATTTTGAGGTTAAATTATATTAGCATAAAACTAGAAA
>MFMW01000032.1:22187-25450 GCA_001783595.1 Candidatus Kuenenbacteria bacterium RIFCSPHIGHO2_02_FULL_39_13
AAATTTGACAGCTAAAACACAGCAAGTTATAATATAAATAGATAAAATAAAATTAATTATATGAGTGTCAAAATTCGTACAAATTTAAAGCAAGCTAAAATTAAAGATAATCCTTTTGAGATAGCTATTCAGCTTACTCCTGATCAAGTCGGTCAAATTTATAAACAACTTTTACGAGTAAAGAAGATTGGTTTATTAAAAAATAAAGATTGGATAGAAGAGCCAGAAATCCTTGATTTAATAGAAAAAGAAGCAAGGAAAGGAAGAGGAGAATATGAAAGAGGCGCGGTGATTAGTTTAGCCGAGTTAGAAAGTATAGTTTAACTTATGTACGAGATAAAGTTTAGAAAAAGTGTTAAGAAAGATTTTAAAAGGTTGGATAGCGGAGCAAGAGAAATGATAGTTGGTGAAATTTTGCCTGCCCTAAGCTTAAATCCAAGACAGGGAGAAAAATTTAGAACTAAAAAGATAAGTTTATGGAAATTTGGTTTTTCTTTTAATGGCGTAGAATATAGAATTATTTATGATATCTATGAGCAAGAATTAGTAATTTTGGTGATTATGATAGGCAGCAGGGAGAATTTTTATAGGAAGTTAAACCTGCGATTAAGATAAGTATGTTGGTTGTTTGATTTTAGAATCTTGCTTTTATGGCAAGATTTTTATTAATTATTTTAGATGTGATTATATTTCTTTACGGCCCGGATACTTTTCGGGCGCGGGAAAAACTGAATAGTTTGAAAGAGAAATTTATCAGGGAAGTTGATAAGTCTGGTTTTAACTTGGCAGCGCTTGACGGAGAAAAAATCAGCATTGATGAGTTTAATAAAGCTGTTGCCACCCAGTCATTTTTAGCTAAAAAAAGAATGATTGTCGCGCGCGATGTTTTTAAAAGGCAGAGGAATTTTCAAACAGAGGTTTTGGAGATTTTGAAAAAGGGAAAGTATAGAAACGGGCAAGATGGCAATGTGATAATTTTTTGGGATGAAAAACCGGACAAGCGGTCGGCCTTGTTCAAATATCTGGCTGGCAGTAAATTCAAACAAGAGTTTGAACTGCTTTTGAACAATGATTTGGTAAAGTGGACAGAAGCAAGAGTCAAACAAAAAGGCGGCAGGATAAATTTACAAAATGCTAGTTTATTAGCCAGCAAATCTGACGGCAATTTGTGGGCTTTGGCTAATGAGATTGACAAGTTGATTGCCATGACCGGCCAAGGCGAGATGACCAAAGAAGATATTGAAGAATCGGTCTTGTTTAAAATTGATGATAATATTTTTAATCTGTGCGATGCGATTGCTTTGAAGAATAAGACAAGGGCGCTAAAGTTAATTAATGATCAGCTGGCAGCGGGGATAAATGAAATTTATTTATTAACTATGATTGTCAGGCAGTTCAGGATTTTAATTCAGGTCAGGGCTTGGCTGGATCAGGGCGAGGGTAACAGCAGATCCATGGCTTCCAAGCTGGGTTTGCATCCGTTTGCGGCGCAAAAAGCAATCCCCCAGGCGAGTAAATACGCGCTGGAGGATTTAAAAAAAATATATAATAAATTGCTGGAAATAGACGTTAGTTTGAAATTAGGGCAGAGCGGCAAAACTCTCTTGGAATTATTTATCCTTGAAATTTGAGTTCAATGTTTTCATCATTCTGGATTTTTTGCGGGCGGCTTTATTAAGATGATAGATGTTGCGCTTGGCTGCTTTGTCTATTAATTTAATTAATTTTTTGGCAAAATCTTGGGCTTGGCTTTTGTCTTTAGCAGTGACTGCTTTTTTAAAGTTGCGCGCAAGATAGTCAATATTGTCCTTGACCCGCTTATTGGCTATGGCGAGTTTTTTTGATTGGCGCAAACGTTTGGCAGATTGTTTTAATTGTGGCATAAAAATATATTGTTTTAGTTTGTTAGCTTCTAGATTATTATGTAGTTTAACAAAAGCAGTTGCGAATGTCAATATTTGGCTGACGACTGACGACTGACGACTGACGACTTACGACTTTAACTTTTTACTCAAGCCTCCGAGCTGTTTTTTAATACTTTCGGCTTTATCATAAAATTTCTGATAAACTTCTTTGGATATAAGATTATTATCTAAGGCAATATCAAGACAGGCAATAGTTTCGTAAATTGAGCCAATAGAAATCATTATAAATCGATTAAAATCTTTATCTGAATTTTTTCCGCATCCCTCGGCTAAATTTAATAGAATAGAGATAGCGGCTCGTTTTATTTGAGAACCAAGATCATATTGATATTGGTTAGGTAATTTATTGGTAATAATAAAAATACCTTTAATAAATAGTCTTATGTCTGAATAAACTGGAAAATTTTGAAAACGAAATGACATAGAGTTGTTAGTCGTGAGTTGTTAGTCGTGAGTTGTTAGTCGTGAGTTGTTAGTCGTGAGTTGTTAGTCGTGAGTTGTTAGTCGTTAGTTGTTAGTCGTTAGTTGTTAGTCGTTAGTTAATCTTTGAACTTTTATATTTTCCCGGACAGTATGGTTTGAGGCGGATTATTTTAGATTTCAGCCCGTATTTTTTAAGCTTAGCTTTGAGTTCAGCCATGTTTATTTTTTGGTCATAGCCAAGGGCAATGATGTCTGGTTTTATTTTATTGATGATTCTGTATCTGTGCTGCCAATTTTGGCTGCCTAGAATTACTTGAGCGGCCAGATTAAGATTTTTGATATTTTTAAGCCGCGCGAGTTCATTGTCTTGAGGCAGTTTGTTTTTTACTTGCTTAACATTATTATCCCTAGCGATAACGATATACAGTTCGTCAGCCAGTTTTTTGGCTTGAGTAAAAAAATTTTTGTGGCCGGGGTGCAATTTGTCAAAAGTGCCAAAAATAAGAGCGCTGGTTTTGTGAGGCAGAGAAAGATTGGCCAGAGTAAATTTTTGCCAGTTATTTTTAGTTAATTTATTTAGAGAGATGGCGTCTTTTAGTTTAAAAGTTCCTATTTGCGTGCGCCTAAGTTTTTCTAAATAAGCGCCACTGCCAAGCTTTTTGCCAATGTCATGAGCTAGTCTCCTGATGTAAGTTCCTGAAGAACAATGGACAGTAATTAGTAAATAGTAATTAGTAATTAGGGATTTATTTAATTTTATATTATATATATTTATTTTTTGCGGTTTTAATTTTGGGACGAGGCCTTTTCTGGCTAGATTATATGCTTTTTGGCCATTGATTTTTTTAGCAGAAAATGGCGGCGGGGTTTGGAGCTGTGGGCCGATAAAATTTTTTAGAGTCTCTTGTATTTTTT
>MFMW01000032.1:25533-28350 GCA_001783595.1 Candidatus Kuenenbacteria bacterium RIFCSPHIGHO2_02_FULL_39_13
GCAAATGGGTCAAGGGTGCCGGCGTGGCCGATTTTTTGGATGCTGGTTATTTGGCGCAATCTATCAATGACATCATGAGAAGTGATGTTCGGGGGTTTGTTGATTAGTAAAAACATACGACTTACGACTTACGACTTATAATAGTTGTTTGTCGTTTGTTGTTAGTTGTTAGTTAATAGGTTATAATTTGAGTATAGCAATTCAATTAATAAAATGTAAATATTATGAATGAATTTGAAGTGAAGAGTATTTGTAAAGAGCTAGATATCAGGCTGACTAAAAGCAAAGGCCAGAATTTTTTGGTCAGTGAGAGCGTCAGAGATGAAATTATTCAAGCAGCGGAGCTGGATAAGGATGATCTGGTTTTGGAGATTGGGCCGGGCTTGGGCGCGCTGACAGAGGAACTGGTGAAACGGGCGAAAAGAGTTGTGGCGGTTGAGCTGGATAAAAAATTGTATGGCTATTTAAAAGCTAAAAAGTTAGAAAATTTAGAATTAGTGCAAGGGGATGTCTTGCATTTGTTATACCCCTCTGTCCCTCACCTTTTTCCAAAAGGTGAGTGGACACCTCCCCTTACTAAGGGGAGGAGATATGATAAAGTAGTGGCTAATTTGCCATATCAGATTACCTCGCATGTTTTAAGAATGATGTTAGAAAAAAATGTAGCCGGTGAATTAATTGTGATGGTGCAGAAGGAAGTGGGGGAAAGAATAGCGGCCAAGCAGGGCAAGATGTCTGTCTTATCAGTGATGGCGCAATATTACAGCGAGCCGCAGATTTTATTTAATGTAGCTGGGGGAAATTTTTGGCCCGTACCCAAAGTGGATAGTGTAGTAGTAAAGTTAAAAGTTAAAAGTTCTCCGCCAATTTCCAGTGTGAAAAGTTCGCGATCGCTGAAGGCGGATCAGCCTAAGGCTGAAAAGTTAAAAGTCAATAATGAAATTTTTTTTAAGCTGGTGAGGGCCGGGTTTTCAGCTAAAAGAAAAATGTTGAAGAATAATTTGGGGGGTATTTATGGGATGGAAAAGGTAAAACAGGCGTTAAGAGAAATTGGTTTGGGTGAAAAAGTAAGAGCGCAGGAATTGTCAGTTCAGCAGTGGATTAATTTTTATGCACAACTAGGTAAATAATGAAAAGTATTGTATAATGAATACAGGATAAATGTTAAATAACTTAAATAATAATAAAAAAAACACTGGAACCAAGCTGATGTTTGGGGTTTTGGTATTTTTTGGCATCTCAACTTTGATTTTAGGGGTTTTACAGATAACCAAAACAATAAATATTGGCGGGCCGGGCGCTATTAGCAGTGGTCAAGATTTATTAAGCAATTCTGACAACCTGGAGCCGAGCATAGCTGAATTGCAGTCAAGTGATACGGACAATGATGGTTTATCTGATTTTGATGAGCTTTATATTTATAGCACCTCGCCATATCTAACTGACAGCGATTCAGACGGCTATGACGACAAAACAGAAATAGACGGCGGGTTTGATCCGAATTGCCCCAAGGGCCAGGATTGCCGCTCCTCCTCCGCTCCTGAAGGAACTACGGAGGATAAAGGCACGGCCGGAACAGAGCCGGCTGATAACAGCGCTACTAGCAGTCAGACAGTGACAGAACAGATTACCCCGCAACAAATCAGAGAGTTTATTCTAGGGAGCGGGCAGATGACAGCAGAGCAGCTCAAACAGATAGACGATGAAACTTTGATTGAAATTTGGAATCAAGCAGTGGAGCAGAGCGAGGGAGAGTAGATTGAATTTTAATAAAATAAAATAAATCATAAATCAAAAAGATGCCTAAAGAAGACAACAAACAAAATTTAGTCAAACCCAAGCGTAGAATGAGATTAGGCGCCAAGATTTTTGCCGGCTGGCTGATCGCCGCGGTGGTTTTTGTGAGCGTGGGTGCCGGGTTGGCTATTTTTAGCAAAGCAGGAGCATTTTTTGGACCAGGTATAGTACCGCAATTTACGATACCGGTTTCCGATTCCCCGATGACAATTATAAGAGAGGCCCTTAAAAAGGCTTATGAGGTGGTAAATAAAATTTATCAGGATTTGGGCGCTTTGGGATTTAAAAACGCTTTGAAAAAAATGGTGGGCAATATTGCGATTGACACCGCCACTTTTTTAGCCACTGGGGACAAAGGCCAGGCGCCGATGTTTCAGACCAGTTTTGTGGATTACATTCGCGACGAGGGAGATGCGTTTTTAGGCGATGCTCTTAATAATCAGGTTAAAGAAATGTGGGGCGTGAATTTGTGCGAGCCTTTAAGCCCTTTGGCCAAGGTAAATATTGAGATTATGGCCAGGGAATATTTTAGAGAGCCGCGGCCACAGTGCACTTTTACCAAAATGAGAAAAAACATTGTCAGTTTAAAAGACGCCAAATTAATTGATTTGCCCGAGTTGGCGGATATGTTTAATCCAAGCAGTAATGAACTGGGCGGCTTGTTGCAGATTACCACTCAAGTTGACCAGGGCCGGAAAAAGGCAATGGATGACGCCGCTTTGGTGGCTCAAATTGAACAGGGCTTTAAGTCAGTCAGAAGCAAAATCACTGACAAAATTTTAACTCCGGCTGGCATAACAAAATTTATGGCCGAATTGCCGCTTTCGGGAGCCTTTGACATAGAGGGAAAATATACCGGCACTTTGGCAGCTGATTTTATTGGGCCTTTTGCCAATACTTTGGTGAGCAAACTGATGAAGCAGTATAAAGAAGGTTTGGTCGGCGACAGCGGCAGCGGCCGGGCCGGCGCTGGCGGAGCTTATGGCCCGAATTTTGGCACGCGCACGCCAGTGCAGGCAG
>MFMW01000032.1:28357-28653 GCA_001783595.1 Candidatus Kuenenbacteria bacterium RIFCSPHIGHO2_02_FULL_39_13
GAGATTCGCCGCCTTGGGCCAGCCCAATTACAATTACGGCGGCGACATTAAGGTGCTTGATAATTTGAGTTGCCACACGGAAAATCAGTTTAGCTGTACAGTTGACACAGCTTTTAGAACAGCGATTGAACAGGGGCTGACAGTTACAGCGGCTTTGGACCAGGGGCTGTTGCATAGCGACTGGCCGTTTGGTTATCGGGCTAATAAAACCGGGGGAACGGATGACATTAACCAACAGATTTATTCTTACCGCACTTTGGTGATTTTGCGCAAATACAGAATTATTCCAGTTGGCT
>MFMW01000032.1:28696-29231 GCA_001783595.1 Candidatus Kuenenbacteria bacterium RIFCSPHIGHO2_02_FULL_39_13
AGAGGCGCTGACCTTGGGTCGCTTAGCCAACCTTGATTTTGGCAATGTGGATTCGCCTTATTATCGTTTGATTGATCCTGGCTGGGTGTTAAAAGCGCCAAAAAGCATTTGCAGCAAAGAAGGTCCGGGCGAACTGGCCGAAGGTGAAACTTATTCAATTAGCTTTGACCGTAATCAGGACAATGTGATTGATGAGGATGAAAGGGAGGATTTCGTGGTCAGGAAAGATTATTGCGCTGACGAGCGGAGCTGCATTAGCGAAGACGCCAAGGGTAATTGCCTTTATTATGGTTATTGCACTAAAGAAAAACCAATCTGGCGCATTCAGGGCGATGCTTGCGAGCCTGTTTATAATTCCTGCCAGACTTATACTGATGCGCAAGGATTGCAAGTCAGTTATTTGGCCAATACTTTGGCTCATCGCGGGGACGGGGTGTGCGGCCCGGATAATGCTGGTTGCCGCGAGTATTGTTATCAGCGCAACCCGGCCAGTACTTTTTGGGCGTGCAGCATCGGGAGCAGCGACAATAAAGTT
>MFMW01000033.1 GCA_001783595.1 Candidatus Kuenenbacteria bacterium RIFCSPHIGHO2_02_FULL_39_13
ATCTCCACATTATGTACTGGGCAAATGTGCGCCTTATTTGGCTTGTCTAATATTTTTTCCAATTTAATTTCTCCTATTTTATTTAAATTATATTTTGTTTTATATTTTTTGTTTTAATAATAAAACCGGCTTTTAGCCGGCTACAATTTATTTTTATTTAAAAATTTTAATTCAAAATTTCATAGCAAAAAACTGCCGGCTTGTATAGTCGTCAATTTTCCACCACCAAATATTTAGCTTGTTCTTTCGCCTATTTTTCATAGTGTTTTCACTATAACACATATATAAGATCTGTCAAATTTTTTTATGCAAACCCAACGCAAAAACAGCCGTTTGGCGACTGCTTTTCCACACTGTGGAGCGAGTGATGGGAATCGGACCCACGCTCCAACCTTGGGAAGGTTATGTACTACCATTATACTACACTCGCTTGAACTATTTTTGCCCGAAAAAATATTCCAGCCACAGCTGCCAATTCTTTTTATTGTTCAGATCATGATCTCCAGCCACTGGCAGACTATTAACATTCTCCGCTACAATTATAAGTTGCTCACCTTGTTTTTGCATACCTAATTTTTCCCTTGCCTCACGCTCTACATATTCATCGCTCCGCAGATATTTAATCATCTGGGTTAATTCAAAGCTTCTGCTGTCTAACTCCGCTATCTCATTTTCCAGGGAATTAATATCTTCTTTAACTATCTTTTGGCTCTTTCTTTCCTTAACTACAGCAATGCCAATAAAAACAATTAACAAAACCAACACCAACAACGAAATTCGTGATGCCAGCAAATTATGCCAAAATGAATAATGTTCATACTTCATAGGTTAAAACGCAAAAGCAAAACTGAATATTAGCATTGACAGTATCATAAAAACGGCAAATATTTTCCAAAATAATTTTACTTTTTTTCTGTTTAAAAGCATGGATCTAAGATTATCTTTTAAGTACCGCTAGATAAGCTTCTTGGGGAATATCCATCTTGCCCATAGCTTTCATTTTTTTCTTGCCCTTTTTCTGCTTTTCCAACAACTTTCTCTTACGCGTTACATCTCCGCCATAAAGCTTGGCCGTAACATCTTTTCTCATAGCCGGAATCCTGGCCGAGGCTATAATTTTTCCGCCTTTATTCTTGCCGCTTGCCTGATAGCCCAGGACGGCCTGAATCTTTACCTCAAACATCTGTCTGGGCAAAATATCTTTTAGACTCTCAACAATTCTTTTGCCTGCCCGATACGACTCATTCCGATAGACAATTGTGGACAAAGCTTCCACCGGCTCTTCGGCCACTAATATATCAAGCCTTTCCACATCTGCCGGCCGATAACCAAGCATTTCATAATTTAAAGTGGCATAGCCCTTGCTGACACTCTTTAGTTTATCATAAAAATCAACCAAGATTGAGCAGAGAGGCAGTTCAAAATGTAAAATTACGGTTTCTTCGCTAAGAAATTCCGTATTTTTATGCAGCCCTCTTTTGTTGCTTGCCAATTCCATAATTTTACCCAGATATTCCTTGGGTGCTACAATATCCATCCTGACCCATGGCTCCTCAATTGCTGTGACTCCAGCAGCATTGGGCAATTCCTGCGGCGAATGGATTATGATAAATTCTGCCTGCTTATTTTTGATTTTATATGCGACCGACGGTACAGTAACAATCAGATCCAAGCCATATTCCCTTTTCAAACGTTCCGTTATGATCTCTAGGTGCAAAAGCCCTAAAAAACCGCAGCGAAAACCAAAACCAAGCGCCGAGCTTGATTCAGGCTCATAAACTAAAGCCGCGTCAGTTAATTTTAATTTCTCCAAAGATTCCCTTAAATGCGCGAAGTCACTCCCTTCTTGGCAAAATATGCCGGCAAAGACCATTGACTTAACTGCTTTAAATCCAGGCAAAGCCAATTCTTTATATGCTTGTTTTGAGTTAATCCCCTCCTGTTTTTTAATGGTGATCGTATCGCCAACCTTGCAATCCTCTAAATTTTTTAAACTGGTGGCGACATAGCCAATCTGGCCTAGAGATAGCTTATCAACCTTGCTCATCACTGGCAAAAAATTTCCTACCTCGGTCGCTTCCGTTGGCTTATCAGCTCCAATCAAATATAGTTGATCAGCCGCTTTAATTTCGCCGGCAAACACTCTGATGTAGGCTACCACCCCTTTATATTCATCAAAAACCGAATCAAATATCATTGCCTGCAGCTCGTTTTTTTGATTAGCCAGCGGTGCAGGAATTTTTTCCACGATTTTATCAAGTAATGCCTGAACTCCCTTGCCAGTTTTGGCCGAAACTAATAAGATCTCATCTTTTTTGCATCCCAGCAATTCAATCGCCTGCTGGCTGGTTTTTTCTATATCTGCCGCTGGCAAATCTATTTTATTTAACACTGGGATAATCTCCAAGCCCTGTTCCAGCGCTAAATACAAGTTAGCAATAGTTTGCGCCTGCACGCCTTGAGTCGCGTCAATGATTAACAGCGCGCCTTCAACCGCTGCCAAAGACCTGGAGACTTCATAAGTAAAATCAACGTGTCCAGGCGTGTCAATCAAATTCAGCTCATAATCTTTATAACGCATTTTCACCGGCTGCAGCTTGATGGTAATTCCTTTTTCTCTCTCTAAATCCATCTGGTCCAAATATTGCGCTCTCATTTTTCTCTGCTCCACCGTATGCGTTAATTCCAAAAACCTGTCCGCCAAAGTGGACTTGCCATGATCAATATGCGCGATGATACAAAAATTACGAATGTTGTGCATAAAATAATAAAACATTAATAATCCAAATCTCGCCCCGCACCAAACCTTTGAGATTACGCGAATTGCGCACACAGGAAGCCGCAGGCGCTCCCGCGCAATTTACACTTTATATGAAATCTCATTTTTGGGTTTTGGTGCTGGGGTGATCAATATGCGCGATGATACAAAAATTTCTAATATTATTCATAGTCTATCTGTTTTTTAATTTCTTTTATTTCCTCGCTCCCCAGCGCCCAGGTAAACAATAAATACATTATTATTCCAACGACTCCAGCCGAGGTGAACTGGATAAATACGCCAACATACGTGTGCATATCCACCATATTACCTACCACATATTTGACAATCTGAATAAATATTGTTGCCCCAATTGTCGCCGTGACTATTCTGACCAAAGAAAACAATATTTTTTTTTCATCCAGATTCCCGATTTTATGATGCAATATGACAAACAAAAGTATCACCTGTATGGCGCTGGCCGCTGAAAAAGCCAAAGCTAATCCTGCCACGCCCATGCCGGGGGCTAAAATTATTGAACCGCCTATATTTATCGCCACAGCCGCTAAACTAATCATAACCGGTATGCGAGTATTTTGAAAAGCGTAAAATGCTCTGGCTAAAATCGGTATTAAACCCTGGGCAAAAAGCGAAAGGCTAAAAAAACCCATGGTTTGGGCAGTCATCACTGTGTCAGCCCAATCAAACTCCCCGGCTCCCAGCACCAATCTAACGATTTGCGCCCGCAGAGCTATCATAAAAATTGAAACGGGAATCACCAGATAGAGTATTCTCCTCATGGTCAGGGAAAATCTTTGCAAGAATTTTTCTTGATTGCCCGCGCTAAAACTTTCCGACAGGGAGGGAAAGCTGGCAATGGCCAATGACACGGCAAAAATGCCAATGGGCACGCTCTGCAAATTAAAAGCTAAATTAAATATGGCGACTGATCCGGCCATTAAAGTAGAGGCAATGGCCGTAATCACCAGTTGATTTATCTGATTGGCCGCCAGTCCTATTGTTCTCGGCAGTATTAGTTTCCCAATCTGCCTGACTGCTTTATTTTTCCAAGCCATTATTGGCTGCCACTTAAAACCAAGTTTGATCACGCTAGGCAGCTGTATCAGCAGATGTAAAAATGCTCCCAGCACCACCCCCCAAGCAAGCCCTAACGGTCCAAATTTTTTTACAAAAAATATGATCCCGATAATTATACCGATATTATACATCACTGGCGCCAAGGCAAACATGGCAAATTTTTTCATTGATTGCAGCATGCCAGAAAAAACGTTGCTGATGCCGAAAAATAAAATGCTTATCAGCATTATCCGCGTCAGTTTAATCGTCAAAGCTAATTTTTCACCTTCAAATCCAGGCGCAATCAAAGGCATAATATTATCAGCGCAGACAAAAACAACTGTTGCAAAAATAAATAAAACCACAAAAATAATATTCATTATTGCCGCTGACAATTGCCAATGATTAAATTGATCCTTGCCATTTTTAAGTTCAATAAAGACCGGGATGAATGCCACTGACAATGCGCCGAGGATCAAGGTGTTGAAAATCAAATCCGGCAGTTTGAATGCCGCGTAATAGCCGTCCAAAATATCCCCTGCTCCAAATCCGCTGGCCAGCAATCTGTCTCTTAAAAGTCCGAACAATTTGGCTAAAATAGAAAAAACCGCTATGATAATAGCGCCGCCAGTGATTGAATTATTTAATTTTTTTAATATAAATTTCAATAATTCCATTGTTAATAATATAGCACTATAATTAATTAAAATCAACAAAAAGCGCCGCTTAAGGCGCTTGCTGATTAATATGAATATTATTTACTTCTTGTTAGTCTGCTTTTTTATTGCTGCTTTTACAAAATCCCTAAAAAGCGGATTTGGCCGCAGCGGCCTGGAAGTGAACTCCGGATGGAACTGCACGCCCACCATCCAAGGATGGTCAATTATTTCCACAATTTCCACTAAATTGCTTTGCGGATTAATGCCGGCAATCCGCATGCCAGCTCCAGCCAGCAGCTTACGATAATCATTATTAAATTCATATCTGTGCCTGTGCCTTTCTGAAATTTTTTGCTGTTTATACGCCTTAAAGGTTAAGGAATCTTTGGCCAGTCGCGCTTCATACGCTCCTAGTCTCATCGTGGCGCCGTAATTTTTTTCTTGGATATTATTTTTCTGCTCTTCCATAGTGCTAATCACTGGGTGTTTAGTTTTTGGATTGAATTCAGTGGAATCAGCTTCTTTCAATCCCAGGACATTGCGGGCAAACGAAATCGTTAAGATCTGCATGCCTAAACACAGCCCGAAATAAGGTATTTTATTTTTCCTGGCATATTCCGCTGCTAAAATCATGCCTTCCGAGCCTCTATTGCCAAAACCGCCTGGGACAATAATGCCAGCCACCCTGTCTAATTCTTTTAAATTTTTTTTATCCTGTTCATACTTTTCTGCCTCCAGCCATAAAACTTTTGGTTTAAAGTTAAAATGCCAGCTGGCATGATTAATTGATTCAATGACAGAGATGTAGGTATCCTTGCAGGATTTAAAATTAAAATACTTGCCCACAATGCCAATGGTCACTTCCCTTTTAATCTTTTTGATTTTACCAGCCAATTTTTTCCAATCCCGCATATCTTTTTTTCTTGACTTTAAGCCCAGCGCCTTTAAAACTACTTCTCCAAAATTTTCTTTTTCAAAATTAACAGGAATATCATAAATGGAATAAACATCGGGCGCAGAGATAATCCTCTCTTTAGGCAAACTGCAGACAGTACTAATTGTTCTCTTAATATCAGCAGTGACTGGTTTATCCGCCCGGCACAAAATAAAATCCGGCTGGATGCCCGCTGAATTCAAAGTTCTAATGGCATATTGAGTAGGTTTTGATTTTTGCTCACCCAATAAAATCGGGGTCGGCAAATAACTGACCATAATCGTAAAAACGTTTTTCGCGTCACGGGCTTTCATCATTCTGGCTGCCTCTAAAAATAAAAGTACTTGATATTCGCCGACTGTGCCGCCTATTTCAATAATGACAATCTCCGCCTTGTTTTTCTTCTGGCATTGTTTAATTCTCCTGATAATCTCATCTGGGATATCAGGCACTACTTCCACATCTTCCCCGCCAAATTCTAAATTCCTTTCCCGGCGGATTATTTCTTGATAAACCTGGCCAGTGGTAATGTAATTATCAGCGGTGCATATTTGGTCAGTAAAACGTTCATAATTGCCTAAATCCTGGTCAGCTTCAATGCCGTCTTCACCCACAAAAACCTCGCCATGCTCTGCCGGTCGAATGGTGCCAGCGTCAATATTGACATACATATCCGCCTTAATATTGGCCACTTTGTAGCCTTTGGATTGCAAAATCTTGCCAATCGCCGCTGCCGCCACGCCTTTGCCCACAGAGCTCATCACCCCGCCGACAATAAAAATATATTTGCTAGTCATAGTACTTATTCAGCTTTTATTTCTAATTTAATATTAGACTTTAAATTGTTGCCAAATTCTACGTCAACTTTATATTCCCCAATATTTTTGATTTTCTTTGGCAATTTTATAAATTTTTTATCAATTTCAATTTTTTTCTGCTGGCTTAAAGCCTGGGCAATGTCAGCGGCGCCCAAACCAGCAAATAGTTTGCCGCCATTAGAAACTTTTGCCTTTAATTTTAAAGTCACGCCCTCAAATTTTTTAACCAAATTTTCATATCTTGCCTCATCTTTTTTAGTTTTTTCCTGCTCTCTTGCTTTTTCTTCCGTTGCTTGTTTTAAGCGGCTGGCAGTCGCTAGCGTGGCTAATTTTTGGGGTATCAAAAAATTCAAGCCATAGCCGTCAGCCACATTTTTTATCTCGCCTTTCTTCCCAAGTTTGGCAATATCTTTTAATAATATAATTTGCATAATTTTTTTAACTATTTTCCCTCAACAAAATAGCTTAGCGCTCTGTCTAACTGCGGATCCAAATCATTATTATAATCCTCCACGGTTCTTTCGATCTCAATATCAGGCTTTATCCCCTCTTTGTCAATCGTCCTTGCCTTGGGCGTTAGCCAGCGCGCGATGGTAAGCTTGACTGCCGAGCCGTCATCCAAATCCACCATTTGCTGCACCGAACCCTTGCCAAACGTAGTTTCACCAATCAGTTTTGCCAGTCCATAGTCTTGCAACGCGCCAGCCACTATTTCCGAGCCAGAGGCCGAGCCGCCATTAATCAAAACAACCGTTTTAAATTTATCCAATACTGGTTCGCGCGCAGCTAAATGTATTTTTTTCTCATCGCCAGTATATTGTTCCGTTACCACCACATCGCCCGATTTTATCCAATAATCAGCCATCTCAACAGCTGTTTCCAGAAAGCCGCCGGGATTGCCGCGCAAATCCAAAATCAGCCCGTCAGGATTTTCAAGCAGTATGTCTTGGACTGCCTTGGCAAAACGATCCGTTGTGTCAGCGTTAAAATGAGACGCTTTGATTAATGATATTTTTTTATCCCCCAAACTCTCATAATCTTTGCTAGTATAATTTTTTAGCTCAACACTCACAATTTTAATCACATCTCTCCCTACCTTAAGCTCTAAAATCTCGCCATTTTTTGGTCGGTAAATCTTTAAGTTAACGGTTGTTCCTTTTTCGCCCCGTATTCTGGTGACAGCATCGGTAATGTCAATATTTTTTGTATTATACCCGTCAATTTCTAAAATCACGTCTTGAGCCATAATGCCTGCTTGCTCTGCTGGTGACTCTGCCAACGGCGACACCACGGTTAAAACATCATTTCTAACGGCAATTTCCATACCCACACCCTCAAATTTGCCTGAAAGCTCTTCTGTAAAATCATTGGCTTTTTGCGGCTCCATAAAATAGGAAAAAGGATCGTTTAAACTTGATACTAGGCCATTAAGCGCCCCGTAAAAAAGCTGGGTCTCGCCAATTGGCCTGTCAATATATTGGCTCTGAACAATATTCCACGCATCCCAAAATAATTTAAAATTAACATCCTTAGTCAAAAAATCAGGCAGGGCGTCCGTTTTGCCCTGGAGTTGCCCATAGCCGGTAGTTGCTCCGGTTGCTACAATCTTGACTTCAGCTTTCTTTTTACCCACCAAAACCCCTAAGCCAAAACTGACAATAACCATGACAATCAAAATATACCCCAAAAAACTCTTTTTAAAAAAAGAAAGTGGACTTGGTATTTTGTCATTTGTATTTTGCCTGCCCGCTTCGCGTTGCGAAGCAAGGCGGGCCGGGATTTGATCTGGCATTTAAACTTGAAAATTTTAAATTTATTAGTTTAATACTAGCACATTTTTAATTTACAGTAAAATAGTGTATAATAATATTAGGCTTAATAACTAATATTTATCACTTATGTTTGATTCATCAAAAGATGTGCTTTTTTATATCATTGCCATTGCGGTCGTTGCCTTAACGGCCTTTACCTGCTGGCTGTTGTATTATTTTATCGCCATTATCCGCAATGTCTATGGTTTGAGCCGATCGCTCAAGAAAAAAATGGATTTAGTTGAAGATATCCTCACCAGCATCAAAGCTAATGTGGCTAACGCCGCCAATTATATCGGCATTGTCGTTAGCGGCATTGACAAGATAGTTAACTATGTCCAGCAAAAGAAAGCCACTGACAAGTCTAAGAAAAAAAGCTAAGGCAAAGGTAATGGAAGAACAAAACCACGTTGCCCGCGAAGAACCCGAGAGAGAATTTAGCCCTTGGCTTTTTATCTAATCAATCAATTTAAAAATAATCAACGGCGTCTTAAATAAGATTATCAAATCCAGGCGCAAGCTCCAAGTCTCAATATACAATGTATCTAATTTCACTTCTGTCTCAAAATCAAGCATTGACCTGCCGGACACTTGCGCCATACCGGTAATGCCTGGTTTTATATTCAAAAGTTTCTTATGATGCTTCTTGTATTTAGCCACCTCATTCGGCTCATGCGGCCTTGGGCCAACTAAACTCATATTGCCTATCAAGACATTCCAAAAGTTCGGTAATTCATCAAAACTTGTTTGCCTGATAAATTTCCCAGCTCTGGTAATCCGCGGGTCTTTTTTCATTTTAAAGAGCGGCCCATCAAGCCGTTCATTATTCTCCATCAATTCTTCTTTGAGCTTATCCGCTCCTTGAATCATTGAACGAAATTTATACAAATTAAATTTTTTTTCTTTTGCGCCGACTCTTTCCGTTTTGTAAATCACCGCCCCTTTGGAATCAAGCTTAATGATCAGCGGCAGAATCAAAAAAACAGGGGAAAAAATAAGCAAGGCGCAAAGAGCGCCAGCTATATCAAACAGTCTTTTGGCCACTTTACCCCAGCCGTCAAGCGGGGTTTTTTTAATTTCTACCAGCGGAATGCCGTTAACAGTTTTAATCTCAAAATTCGTCCGCCTTGCTCCCAGCAAATCCGCCGCATATTTGAAATCCAAATGATATTCATTGGCTAAATCAATCAAATTCAAAGTTGCTTCGCGGCTAAAATTCGGGTCGGTCTGCACAATTTCATCAACTTTATCCTCCTTGGCTAATTCTCTAGTTTTATTAATCAATGCCTGGTTAAAATCTTCCGTCCAATAAACTATCCGGCAGCCCAGTTTTACATTGCGCTTAAATTCTTGAGCCAAAGCATGGCTGGTTTGGTCTTGGCCGACTAAAATAATTTTGTGTACGCCAATATTTTTTTTATATAACCATCTTTGTATTAAGCGCACGGTCAGATGCGCCAAATTCACGTAAACTATGGCTAAACCCCAAGCGGCTAAAATTATAAATCTTGAGGAAAATAATTCTCTGGAAAAAAAGAAAGTTACAATCACAATCAATGTCCCGGTTGAACAGGCCAAAAATATTTGGCTAAAGACATCAAACATTTTTCTATCCGGCCGCATTGAATAAAGCCCGGCCAAAGCAAAGATGACCAGCCAGACAAAAGCCGCGACTGCCAGCACTTTAAAATACTCACCCCAAGACAAATTAAAAACCACCTCGCGAATATTGGTGGTATAAAGATTAGAATACCTTAAACAGTAAGCAGACAAGCCAGCCAAAATAAGTAAAATATAATCAAGGGGAACAAGTATTGTGGAAAAAATTATTTCAGCCTTCTTCATTTTGGTTTATTGATTATGACCCAAGCAAGCCATAAGCCGGATTCTGTACCCCGCGATTTAACATCGGGGGCGATAATCATTTATCTAAGCAAGCAACCATTTTGCTCTTGCACCAGGCAGGGTTTGCCGCAAAATCCCGATCACTCGGGATTAGTGTGAGCTCTTACCTCACATTTTCACCATTGCCGTCCCGCTTTCGCGGGCTTAGGCTGTCTACTTTCTGTTGCACTTTCCCTGGGTTTTACAGTTGGCGAGTAAAAAAGTACGATCGTAAGTTTTTTACCCTACTGCTTATGCCCGGTCGCTTTCACGACTGCCGCTTTCCATTCAAAAAATGAACGGCGGTGTCCGGACTTTCCTTCAACGTCTTAATTGACGCAGTAATTATCAGGCTTACTTGGGTCAATTAAACATTACTATATTTATCGCTTTTTGTCAACAATTGTATATTGCTAAAATATTTATAATACAGCAGCTTAACGGTTTCAGTTACTATAAAATACATAGCCACTACTAATAAAATTATGGTTAAATGGCTGCTAATTGGCGGCACAAAATCAAACACGCGCCTGCCCAAAATTGTATACGGTAAAATTATTGCGGTGATGAATCCAATGCCTGTTAAGCCTAAAACCGGCCAGGACGGCCTTTTGCTTTTTAGAAAAAATTTCCTGCTTCTAATTGAAAACAAAAACACAAGCTCTGTCAAAACGCTGCCGAGAAACCAATTGGTTTGCAATACTCCCGGCGATATCCTGTAAAACAGCCCGAAAAAGAGAAAATCAAAAAATGTGCTGACAATGCCCAAAAAGGTAGCGATAATCACAATATCGCGGATATCATAGCGGCGCGGCGCGGCAATTTCAAAATCATCCACGCTGTCAGTGGCAATGCTAATCATTGGAAAATCTGACAGTAAATTCAAAAGCAATATCTGCAAAGGCAGCATGGGCAAATAATTAATAAACAGCGAAGCCACTGCCACGGCGTAAAAATTGCCGAAATTAGAAGCCATGGTCGCTTTAATATATTTAATTGTATTGGCAAAGACGCTCCGCCCTTCTTTAATCCCATCCACAATCACTTTCAAGCTTTTTTGCAAAAGCACTATGTCAGCAGCGTCCCTGGCAATATCAGCCGCACCCTGCACCACTAATGACACGCTGGAAATTTTTAAGGCCGGCGCGTCGTTAATCCCCTCACCTAAAAAACCAACTTCATTTTGCTCTTCCAGCAGTTCAATGATTTTAAATTTCTGTTCCGGCGAAACTCTGGCAAAAACCGTTGTCTTATTAACCAGCTCGCGCTGTTTTTTGGCATTTAAACGTTCAAATTTCTCACCGCTGACAACTTGTCCCTGCTGTTTAATTAAGCCTAATTTAAAAGCCACGGCGCCAGCCACTTCTGGGCTATCGCCCGTTAAAATTTTTATTTGCACTCCTAATTTTTCCGCTTGCTCAATCGCCTCGCTTGTCGTTTCCTTAATCGGGTCAATAAAAGCAATCACGCCCAAAAATTCAAGCTCTTTTTCCAGTTGTTCCAAAACCCCATCGTGTTCCAGCGGTAAATGGCCGCTAGTTTTCTTTTTAGCCACTGCTAAAGTTCTCATACCCAATCTGCCGTGCTGCCCTACCCACTGGCTAATCTCGTCCTTTTTGGTTGACGGTAAATTATGGCAAATATTTAATATCACTTCCGGCGCTCCGCGCACAATAAATTCATAATTTTCGTCCTGCCTGACGAGCACACTATTCCTCCGCCTTGCCGGGTCAAAAGGCAATTCATCCAGCCGCTCATATTTTTTTATCTCATTCTTGTCCGCCTGATTCAGTTTTTTCATGAGCGCTATGTCAAATGGCTCAAGTTTTTTAGCCTGTCCGGAAGAATTGCCCAAATTGGCATAAATTAAAACCTCATTTTTGTTTTCGCCGAATAGCTCGCTTACTTCCAACTTATTTTCAGTCAAGGTTCCAGTCTTGTCTGTGCAGAGAATTGAAATTCCTCCTAAATCTTCAATGGCTGACAATCTTTTGACGACCACTTTCTTTTTAGCCATCCTCAACGCCCCGCGCGCCAGAGAAAAAGTTGTCACTGCCGGCAAGGCTTCGGGTATGACGGATACTGCCAAAGCAATGGCAAAAATTAAAAGTCCAAGCGCATCAACCTGTCCGTCTTTAATCAAAAAATTCATTAAAATAATAAAAACTAAAGTAAGCGCCACTAAATAAATAATAAATTTGCTGAAGCGATTAATTCCTTTGACAAAACTACTGACATGAACCGTTTCCATTGTCAGCTTGGCAATACTGCCCAAGGCTGACTCTCTGCCGGTTTTTACTACCAAGCCCGTTGTTTTGCCATTGACCACGGTTGTGCCAGCCAAACCTAAATTTGTTGCCTGATAATATTCACTTGGTTTTTTTGTCAGTCTTTCATCCGTTTTTTTAACAGCAACTGACTCGCCAGTTAAAATTGATTCATCCACGGCCAAATCATGAGCGGCTGTAAATCTGACATCAGCCGGCACAATATCTCCTGTTTCTAAAATCACCACATCGCCCGGCACCAAATCTTTAACCGCCGCGTTCACTTCTTTGCCTTGGCGCATGACTTTGGCAAAATGCGGCGCATATTGCTTAATTAATTTCAAAGTTTGCTCTGAACGAAATTCCTGATAAAAACCAAGCGCTGTGTTAATAATTAAAAATAAAACTATGGTTGCGCCGTTCAAAAACTCGCCCAAAATAAAAGCCAAAAATGCGGCGCCCAAAAGCAAATAGATAAAAGATGATTTGAACTGATTAAATAAAATATGCCACCACAATATTTCCTTGGCCGCCACTTCATTTGGCCCATAATTATCCATTCTTTTTTCTGCCTCTGCCTGGCTCAAGCCTTTATTTATCTGCACCTCAAAATCAGCCGCCAGCTGATTAATATTCTTCTGGCAATAATTAAATATGTCGTCTTGGAAATTATTCATCTTTTTTATTTTTTTAAATATCGCTCAAGCCCTTTTTTAAATATCTCCATCGCCTCTTTCAGTTCTTTAATATTTAATACATAAGCCACTCTAATCTCATTCCTGCCCAATCCTCGGGTCACATAAAAATCTTCCAGCGGCGCTACCAAAACTGATTTATTTTTATGCCTAAATTCAGTAATTAAAAATTTGATAAAATCTTCCGCGTTTTTGACTGGCAATTTGGCCACCTGATAAAAAGCCCCGACTGGTTGGCTAACCAACACGCCCGGCATCTTTTTTAAAGCATCATTCACTATGTCTCTTCTCTGCTTATATTCATTGGCAATTTTGCTTGTATATTTTTTTGAATTTTTAAGGATAGCCACTGTTGCCAGTTGCTCTATCGTTGGCGCGGACAATCTGATCATGGCTATTTTTAAAATCGCCCGCATGACTTTCTGATTATAACTGACCAGCGCGCCAAGACGAATCCCCGGCGCTGAAAATCTCTTTGACAAACTGTCAATCACGAGCGCATTATTACGCACAGCTGGAAAAATTAAAATGCTTTTTGGCTTGCCTTCAAAAACAATTTCCCGATAAGTTTCATCGGCAATAATGAACAAATTATTTTTTCTGGCAAGTTTAATAATATTTTTTAATTCCTGATTGCTCCAGACCTTGCCTGTTGGATTATCAGGGCTGATAACAACCAGCGCTCTTGTTTTTTTATTAATCTTTTTGGCAATTTCTTGTATGGCCGGCAGTTTAAAATTATTTTCAACTCTTAAAGTTATCGGCGCTAATTTCACATTGCAAACTGCCGCAAACCCTTTATAACTCGTATACAACGGCTCAAAAACAATTATCTCTTCGCCAACATCAGCTACGGCCATCATCGCCAGCAAAATGCCTTCCGCGCCGCCAATTGTCGGCACAATATTTTCTTCTTTTAATTTTATCCCAAAGAGAGCATAATATTTAAGCCATGCCTGCACATGTTTGCTAATCCCCGGCGACGGCGCATAAGGAATATTTTTATTCCCATACTTTTTTATTCCTTGCAAAATTTCCTTGGGCGCAAAAATATCAGGGTCACCGACATTTAATTTAAAAAACTTCACCCCTTTCTTTTCCGCCGCTCTGACCATTGGCAAAAATTTCCTGATAGGAGAAGCGATTAATTTATTGACTCTTTTTGAAGTGTTTAACATATACTTTCATCATACCCTAAAATTTAATACAACTCAAACATTTAATACAACTCAAACTCTGAAATTATTTCAAATCCAGCTAATTTTGGTGTATGCAAAACCAGTCCGCACAACCGCGGGACTGGACTTTTTCTCGGGGACAGGGATTCGAACCCCGATTACTTGGACCAGAACCAAGCGTCCTACCATTAGACGATCCCCGAATGATTATTTTCTCTTTATGCTTTCCAATGTCTTATGAAGTTTTTTCTTTAATACCTCTTTACCATATCCAGTTTTATAAAACAATTCCTGTTC
>MFMW01000034.1:0-4187 GCA_001783595.1 Candidatus Kuenenbacteria bacterium RIFCSPHIGHO2_02_FULL_39_13
CGCCGGCAATAAAAATGATTTCTTCTGCTTGGCAGTTTAAAATTTTAGCCACGGATTCTCTGGAGTCTGCGATAGCGCGCGCTGCTTCACGGCCGATTTTATAAAGCGCTGAAGGATTAGCGAATTTTTTATTATAAAAAGGCGCCATTGCTTTGACAACTTCTTCGTCCATGGGCGTGGTTGAGGCGTGGTCTAAATAAATCATAAAATTTTACCCTCTCCCAATCCCTCCCCCGCACAAGCGGGGGAGGGCCTAGGGGAGAGGGTTTAAATTTAATCTTCTATCGTAATGGCTCCTGCCGGGCAAATGCCAATAATATCTTCTTTACTATAACCGTGTTTTTTATAATCATGGTCTTTGACTTGGCTTTTACCTTCAGGGCCATTAATAAAACATTCGGGATACATTGAATAGCAGCTGCCGCAGGCAATGCATTTGGATTTATTCACGGTGATTTTAGGCATATTATTGATTTTTACTAATTAGTTTCCTTAATTGAATTATTAATTTGTCCACGGCTAAATCAGTAGCTTCTATAATAGTATGGTCGTCTTCTTTGGCCATCAGGATATTGCCAGGCAAATGGATAATCAGCTCTACTTTGTAAGCGGCCTTGGTGGCAAAAGCTTCGGCTTTTACTTCTAGGCGGCATTCTTCCTCGCGGAAGCGCTTCATAAGAACTTTAAAACGGTCAAGTTTTTTTAGACAATAGTCTTGCAAAAATTTTTTGTCTCGCTCGGATATGTTTTTATAAGTGTAGTTTATTGATAACATAGACAAAAGTTTTAAATTATCTCATAAAACATTTTTCAACATATTTTCCTGCAATTTTACATAACTTCTTCATTTCCTTGTCAGTATAACTTTTATAATTATTAAATTCCTGATTGTTTAAATCGCCAGTGGCTTGAAATTTTTGCAAATAATATTTTTTAGCGCCCTTGATGAGTTTTGCCATTTTTTCAACATCTTCTCCGGAATGAAGCGCTGACAGAATGGTTGAACGAAATTCATAAGGTAGATTTGAATTCATGATTATCTTTATGCTTTCTCTTATTTTTTTTGTGCTTACTGTAACATTAACAATTTTTGAATATTTTGGCAAAGGACCCTTAATATCCATGGCAAGATAGTCAATTAATTTATCTTGGATTAATTTTTTGAGCATCAGCGGATTTGTACCATTGGTGTCAAGTTTAACTAAAAAACCCAAATCTTTTATTTTTTTGATAAACTCTGGCAGGTCTGCATGACGGCTTGGCTCACCACCGGTAATAACCACGGCATCAAGCACATTTTTCCGACGTTTTAAAAATTCAAATATGTCAGCTGGCGGGATAATATCCCTTTTATTGAGTCGGCTGACAAGATTTGGATTGTAGCAGAAGGGACAGCGAAAATTACAGCCCATCGTAAATATTATGGCTGATACTTTTTTAGGATAATCAAGCAGGGATGTTTTTTGCAGACCGCCGATGATCATAAAAAACAAACAAAAAATCTTCCCTGGGCGCAAGCGCTGTCAGAGAAGAATTTTTAAATGGTTAAACATGAGATTAATTAATGCCAGCATCAGAAATCTGCTTGTCAAAAGTCTGGCGATCATCAAATTCCGCCCGTTTGCCATCATTCCACTGGTTGATAGGGCGGAGATAGCCGACAACTCGACTATAAATTTCGCATTTTGTTCTTTTTGTTTTTGCTGGTGGCATAAAAATCTTTTTTCATTACTCTATAATCATTATAGCATGAATTTTTTAATTTTTCAAGAGTTAAATGCTGAACAATTCAGCTTGTTCTGCTTTATCAACTTCTAATCTCTCAACTGTTTCAGTATAGCCGATTTCTTCATCACATTTGGGGCAATATTCATGTTCGCCTGATAAATAGCCGTGGATTGGACAAACTGAAAATGTGGGACAAATGGTATAATATGGCAAATGATAATTTTCAGCTATTTTTCTAACTAAATTTTTAGTGGCATCAATAGATGGCATCCTTTCGCCAATAAAGCCGTGTAAAACAGTGCCGCCAGTGTATTTGGTTTGCAGCTCATCTTGCAAATCAAGAGCTTCAAATATATCGTCAGTAAAATCCACTGGCAGCTGGGATGAGTTGGTATAATACGGCGCGGCATTTTTTTCTTGATAAGCGCGTTCGTTGGCTACAATAATATCAGCATATTTCTTTTTATCAGCCTTGGCAAAACGGTAGGTAGTGCCTTCGCCAGGCGTGGCTTCTAAATTATAAAGATGGTTTGTTTCGTTTTGATAAGTCATTAGCTTGTCGCGCATATATTCAAGAATTTCTTTAGCTAGAGCCTGGCCTTCTTGAGTAATAATATTTTTACCAATAAAATTAAGGAGTGATTCATTCATGCCGAGAATGCCAATGGTATTGAAATGATTTCTCCAATATTCGCCAAACTGGTCTTTAATTTTACCTAAATAGAATTTGGAATAAGGGTAAAGACCCATTTCGGTAAATTTTTCAATGACTTCTCTTTTGGTTTCCAGTGATTCGCGGGCAATCGTCATTAAGTGATCAAGCCGTTTAAAATAATCAACTTTATCTTCAGCCAGATAACCTAGCCTGGGTAGATTAATAGTTACTACGCCGATGCTGCCCGTCAGGGGATTGGCGCCAAAGAGGCCGCCGCCTCGTTTTTTAAGCTCCCTGGTATTTAAGCGCAAACGGCAGCACATGCTTCTGGCGTCGTCCGGACTCATGTCTGAATTAATGAAATTTGAAAAATAAGGTACGCCAAACTTAGCTGTCATTTCCCAAATTGGCTCAAGCACCGGGTTTGCCCAGTCCATATCTTTGGTAATGTTATAGGTGGGAATGGGAAAAGTAAAAACGCGGCCTTTGGCATCGCCGGCTAAATAAACTTCAGCCAAAGCCCGATTAAACATATCCATTTCTTCTTGAAAATCTTTATATTTATCTTGAGTGACTCCACCGCCAATAATAACATAATCTTCGGCTAGCGCGCCTGATGGCTTTATATCAAGAGTGATGTTGGTAAAAGGGGTATTGCCGGTAACGAATACCTTGCCGTTTCTTCGGGCTATTACTGTTTCATTATCTGTATTGGGACACCAAATAATTCCTTGATAACCTACCGCTTCAATTTTATTAATATAAGTATCTCTAATATCCTCAATATTATCTGCATTTTGAATAATCGGAATCTTTATTAGTGAATTTGAATCTATGACTTTTTCAATTTCTTCAAGTAAATATTTGTTATCTTCTTTTCTTACAATCCTATGCTTGGGAGAAATGAGCTGATCTGTGAGTTTATTTTTAAGGTTGAACATTTTACCTTTATATTTTTTGGCAAAGACTTTTTTGACCGGCAAATATTCAATATATTCTTTTTCAACATTAAAAGCAGCTATCACATCTCCTTTTTTGACTTGGTTGTATTTTTTCCAGCCATCATTAGTTAGAATTTCAGTATCTTCAGACATACATTGAAACCCTACTCGGGTGGGAATGTTCATATTAAACATGAATTCTTGCAAAGCTTGCTTGACTTGTTCATAGCCAAGCTGGTCATAGCGGATAAACGGGGCCAAATAGGTATCAAAATTGGAAAAGGCTTGGGCGCCGTTGGCTTCGCCCTGCAGGGTGTAGAGAAAATTAACAACCATACCAAGAGCGCTTCTAAAGTGCTTAGGTGCTTTGCTTTGAATTTTTCCCTCAACGCCGGTAAAACCATAAACCAACAAATCTTTAATATCCCAACCGCAGCAATAGGCGGCCAAAAGTTGCAGGTCGTGCAAATGCAGGTCAGCATCAATATGGGCTTGCCTGACTTCTGGCGGATAAATTGAATTGAGCCAGTAATGGGCAGAAATGGTTGAAGCGACATGATTATTCAAACCTTGGAGCGAATAAGCCATATTTGAGTTTTCCTTGACGCGCCAATCCAGCTTATTCAAATATTGATCAATTAGATCATCAGAATTAATAAACTTATTCAAATCTCTAATCTTGGCATGCTGCTCGCGATAAAGAATGTATCTTTTGGCTGTTTCAATTAGATCCTCTTTAATCAATATTTCTTCAATTATATCCTGAATCTGCTCAACGTCGGGGATAGTTTGCCCATCAAATTTTTTGTTTAAGTTTTTGACAACCTGCTCGCTCAATTTCTCGGCCAGGCGCTCATCTTCGC
>MFMW01000034.1:4231-11152 GCA_001783595.1 Candidatus Kuenenbacteria bacterium RIFCSPHIGHO2_02_FULL_39_13
CCCGCGTCAAAAGCCATTACCCGGCCATCGCGTTTTTTGATTTGAGTAACCTCTTTGGACATAAAAATAAAACAAAAAGACCTTTATCCATAGCCTGGTCTTTTTTTTATTAACACAGTTTATTAAGAACTATTTTGTAATTTTTATTATAAACTTTTTTATGGCTCTAGCAAAGAGGAGGTTATCCACTGTTTTAGCAAAAAATCAAAATTTACTGTTCAATACTAGCTTTTTATTATATACTGAAAATATAGTTATTAATTAAAATAAATAAAAATATGCCAGGGGAATCAAATAATTTTCAAAAAGAACTTGGGGAACAAAAGGAAATTCTGCTCAAAATTTATGAACAAACCCAAAAAACCAAACGTTATATCTTATTTGGCAGAATTTTGAGCTTGGTTTATCTTATCTTGGTAATCGCGCCTGTAATCTTCGCTATTTTTTATCTGCCGCCCTTATTCAAACAAGTTGTTGAACCTTACAAGGAACTCCTTGGCCAGGATAATGGCTTACCAACAAGCAATAACAGCCAGTTAATAAATGACCTATTAAACCAGTTAAAAAAATAATTTGATGCTTTTTGAGCGCATGAAAGAACTAATTCAACAAGCCAGGAGCCTGGTACAGAAAATAAATCAAACTTTCCAGTGGCTTGATATCGCAACTAAAAAAACAAAAATAAAGGCTCTAAACATTGAAATGAATGGGTCTGATTTTTGGTTGGATAATAAACAGGCAATCAAGATATCAAAAGAAGCGGCCGACCTGCAAAATGAGGTTAATGAATGGCAAATGATGGAAAAAGAAAGCGCGGAAATATTAACTCTGGCAAGAGCAAGCGACAAAGAAGGCGATAATTCAATTAAAGAAGATCTGCAAAAAAAACTGGATGAATTACAAAAAAAATTTTCAGAATTAGAGTTTAATCTGATGCTTGGCGGTGAGTATGATAAAAATAACGCGCTGCTGGCAATTCACGCCGGCGCCGGCGGCACGGACGCCCAAGACTGGGCCCAAATGCTTGAGCGCATGTATTTGAGGTATTTTGAGAGTAAAAATTTTAAAGTCAATATTTTAGACAGGCAAGCAGGAGGGGAAGCTGGCATAAAATCCGTGGTTGTGGAAGTGACTGGAAAACTCGCTTATGGCTATTTGAAAAGCGAGGCTGGCGTGCACCGACTGGTTAGAATCAGCCCATTTGACGCGGAAAAAATGCGGCACACTAGTTTTGCTCTGGTTGAAATTCTGCCAGAACTTGAGGAACTGGAAGAAATTAAGCTTAAAGATGAGGATCTGCAAATTAATACTTATAAATCATCTGGCCACGGCGGGCAAAGCGTCAATACAACCGATTCGGCTGTTAGAATCAGGCATCTGCTCACTGGTATTACTGTCACTTGCCAAAATGAAAGATCGCAGCTGCAAAATAAAAATACGGCTTTAAAAATTCTGAAATCAAAAATAAAGCAATACAATCAAGCGGAATTAGAAGAAGAAAAGAAAAAATTGCGCGGAGAATTTTCCGAAGCTGCTTGGGGCAACCAAATACGCTCCTATGTGCTGCATCCATATAAACTGGTCAAAGACCATCGAACAAATTATGAAACGTCAGAGGTAGAACAAATATTGAATGGAAAATTAGATGAGCTAATTGAAAGTTATTTGAAAAATAAGATAAAAGCTAGTTAAAAAAATCTATGAAAAAATCCCAACTATTCGCTCTTAGCTGTTTGGCTTTTATCGGTGGAATAATTTTGAGTCAGTTAATTCAACTGCCTTGGGATAATTTTTATAATTTTGTCGCGGCAATAAGTTTGCTAATTTTAATAGTCACCCTTTGGATTAAGAAAAATTTTGGACTAACTGTCCCGATTTTGTTTGGGACAGTTTTTTTATTGCTTGGAATATGGCGGTTTGGCTTGAGCCAGCCAATCATTGATAAAAATCATATTGCCAATTATCATAATCAAACAATAAAATTAACGGGCCGCGTGGTTGATGAGCCGGATATCCGCTTAACCCGCAGAAAGCTGACAATAGGCAGAATAAAAGCAGAAGGCATTGGCTTTTTAAAAGGTAGAATTTTAGTTAACGCGCCAAATTATCCTGAATATAATTACGGCGACCTGTTGCAAGTCAAGTGCGAGTTGACGGCAGGCGGAATTATTGAAGATTTTGATTACGGTAAATTTTTAAACGCTAAAAATATTTACGCTGTTTGTCATCAGCCGGAAAATATTTTATTAATAAACAATAACTTAACAATAAGCCAAGAAATTAGACAGAGAATTTTAGCGGTTAAATACAAATATAAGCAGATCGTTGACCATGCTGTGCCATATCCTCAATCAGAAATTCTAGCCAGCTTGGTTTTAGGATTGAGGCGCGGCATTCCTGAAAATATTTTAAATAATTTTAGGCAAACAGGACTGTCTCATATTATTGCCGTTTCAGGCTTGAATGTTTCAATTATAACATTGCTTTTAATGAATGGTTTTATAGCCATTGGCTTTAGACGGAGATACGCGTTTGCGGCGGCGACCATCAGTTTAATAATTTTTCTCATTATGATAGGTTTTCAAGCTTCAAGTATTCGGGCAGGGATAATGGGGTTTGCCGCGCTGTTAGCTATGCAGGTTGGCAGATTAAAGAATGGGATTAATCTTTTACTATTGGCAGCTTTTATTTTACTTTTAATTAATCCGAAATTACTTTTAGGCGATGTTGGATTTCAGCTATCCTTTTTAGCAATGCTTGGTATAATGTATTTGGGGCAGCCAATTGAAAAATTTTTGGAGAGAATCAGAGTCCCAAAATTTTTTGAAATAAGGTCATCTTTAATGATGACTCTATCGGCTCAAGCAATGGTACTGCCTTTAATAGTTTATTACTTTGGAAATTTATCAGTCATCGCACCTGTGGCGAATGCGTTGATCCTGCCTTTACTGCCATTAATAACGATCAGCGGCTTTGGATTAGGAATTGTTGGCTTTATTATTTTACCGTTGGCGCATTTTATTGGTTATATAATAGCAATATTGATTGGCTGGATAATGATGGTAACCAGTCTGGGCGCTCGGTTACCATACGGCAGCTTTAATCTGGAAAAAATTGATTTTGTCTGGATAGCGCTAATATATATTTTAATTGGTTGGAGTATACGGCTATTAAAAACAAAAAAGTTTTCATAATTTTATTAATCGCAGCGGCTCTCGTTTTAATGCAAGAGTTTGATTTTGATTTACTGACCAAAAATAAATTGGCTGACGGGCAAATTAAAGGCATTAGCCGGGAAAAAAATAATTTAAAAATAATATTTTTTGACGTTGGCCAAGGGGATGCAATATTTATTGAAACGTCGGAGGAAAAACAAATTTTAATTGATGGCGGTGACAATAGTTTAATACTTGATAAATTGACCAAGCAAATGAAGTTTGATGACCGCTTGATTGATGTGATTGTGCTCACTCATCCGCATGCTGATCATGTGACCGGACTGATAGAAGTTTTAAAAAGATATCAAGTTGGTGAAGTTTGGTTGACGGGCGTGATTCATACCTCAAGCATCTACCTTGAATTTTTAAATCTCATTAAAGAAAAACAAATTCCAACTAAAATAATTTTTGCTTGCGGTAAAAAAAATATTAAAGGCTGCAATGATATAATGGCACTCGGGACAGAGGTACAATTTAAAATTTTATATCCATTGGAAAATTTATCCCAGAAAAGGCTTGATGATGCGAATAATTCGTCTCTTGTCATGAAACTTAATTATAAAACAGATTCACTGATGCTGGTTGGCGATGCTGAAATGACAGATGAGGAAAAAATGTTGGGAATTTTTGAGGCAAGCGAGTTAAAATCAGATGTTTTAAAACTCGGCCACCACGGATCAGCTGACGGATCAAGCGAAAAATTTCTAGAGGCAATACAGCCAGAGTATGGCATAATTTCCGTGGGCAAGGATAATCCTTATGGCCATCCGTCCCTGCGCATTATTAGGAGATTGGAAAGAATTGGGGCTAAAATATTCAGAACGGACGAGCTGGGAGACATTGTATTTGTTGGTGATAATAATGGTATAAAAATTATTAACAACTAATTTTCCTTGACAATGTTAAAAATAGAATATAAAATATAAATACAATTAATTAAGCAGGTCTTGGTGTGGACAAATGCCAAGAAACCGCTTAAACGGTAAATTATGTAACAATAATCTACAACTTGTACTTTTCGCCAATTTGTGAGAAAAACAGTGATATTTTACTATAAAAATATTACTGTTTTTCTTTAACAACATAAATATTTAGCGAGGGAACCACAAATCCCTCACCTTTTAGCCGATTGATTTTGATAATTTATTGTTTGTAAATTAAATTATCAATCAGTGTTAGTGTTATAATTTGCACTTATATTTATCCCTCACCTTTTTATTTAAAAAAGGTGAGGGATGTCGGCTAAAAGGTGAGGGAGAATATTTAGCATTTTAATAGTTATAACGTCTATTTTTCTATTTTTAATAGAGCGAATTTTAGCAGCCCATCGCAAGATGAGGCAAATAAAATTCATCAAATTTTTTACTAAGAGTTTTCAGCCAAAGGCTGATCACCCTCTGGGTGAGATCCTGCCTCCGACATCAATTTCTATTATGTTGAAGGAAGCTGAATTTTCTTAGATTTTACTAAGAGTTTGATCCTGGCTCAGGATGAACGCTGGCGGCGTGTTTGAGGCATGCAAGTCGAATGTGTTCTAATTTATTTTAGGATGCATGGCGAACGGGTGAGTAACACATTGGTAACCTACCTCTGTCACGGGCATAATTCCGCGAAAGCGGAGCTAATACCCGATAGTTTCCGATCTCACAAGAGCATCGGAATAAAGTTCCGGCAGACAGAGAGGGGCCTATGTCTGATTAGCTTGTTGGTGAGGTAATGGCCCACCAAGGCGATGATCAGTAGCGGGGATGGAAGTCTGACCCGCCTCACTGGGACTGAGACACTGCCCAGACTCCTACGGGAGGCTGCAGTCGAGAATATTCCTCAATGCCCGCAAGGGTGAAGGAGCGACGCCGCGTGCAGGAAGACGCCCCTCGGGGTGTAAACTGCTTTTATAAGGGAAGAATCCCTCACCTTTTAGCTTTTGTTGTATAATAAATATATGTATTATGTTTATATATTAAAAAGCAAAAAAGATTTTAGATTCTATATTGGTTTTACAAATAATTTAAAAGAAAGATTTGTAAAACACAATAGTGGGCAATCAACATATACTAGAAAATTTATGCCATGGGTATTGGTATATTATGAGGCATATTTTTCTAAAAATGATGCGGTATTAAGAGAAAAACAACTAAAACGACATGCGAAAGCATGGGGACAGTTAAAAAATAGAATCAAAAAATCAATAAATGAAAGCTAAAAGGTGAGGGATGACGGTACCTTACGAATAAGGACCTCCTAATTTCGTGCCAGCAGGAGCGGTAATACGAAAGGTCCAAGCGTTATCCGGTTTTATTGGGCGTAAAGCGTCCGTAGGCGTCTTGATAAGTTTTTTGTTAAATACCAGCGCCCAACGCTGGTTCAGCAAAAAAAACTATCATGATAGAGGGTGGGAAAGGCGAGTGGAATGGCTGGTGTAGGAGTCAAATCCGTTAATATCAGCTGGAACACCGAAGGCGAAAGCAGCTCGCTGGAACACTCCTGACGCTCAAGGACGAAAGCTAGGGGAGAGAAAGGGATTAGATACCCCTGTATTCCTAGCCGTAAACGATGGATACTTGACATTGGTAGTCTCGACCCTATCAGTGTCGCTCTAAGCAAGCTAACGCCTTAAGTATCCCGCCTGGGGAGTACGAGCGCAAGCTTAAAACTCAAAGGAATAGACGGGGAGCTGCACAAGCGGTGGAGCATGTGGTTTAATTCGATGATAAGCGGGGAACCTTACTAGGGCTTGACATCCTGCCTATGTTTGACCTTAATCGGACAAACTTAGTGGCAGTGACAGGTGCTGCATGGTTGTCGTCAGCATGTGCCGTGAGGTGCACAGTTAATTCTGGTAACATGCGCAACCCTCATCTTGAGTTAATTTTTCTCAAGAAACTGCTTTGGATAACAAAGAGGAAGGTGGGGATGACGTCAAATCAGCATGGTCCTTACGCCCTAGGCTACACACGTGCTACAATGGCCACTACAATGGGTTTGCCAAGTCGTAAGACGGAGCTAATCCCATCAAAGGTGGTCCCAGTTCGGATTGAGGGCTGCAACTCGCCCTCATGAAGTTGGAATCGCTAGTAACCGCGGATCAGCCTCGCCGCGGTGAATACGTTCTCAGCTCTTGTACTCACCGCCCGTCACATTAAGGGAGCCGGCAGTACCCGAATGCCCCTGTTCAGGGGCAAAAGGTAAGGTTGGTAACAAGAATGAAGTCGTTGATTCATACTGAATGTTGCGACCTTAGCTGGTAACAGCTATGTAAAATCTGGCTATTTGCTGGAATATCTGTGTATCTTGAACTACTCATTGATATAATTAATATTATGAGTGACAAAGCTACAAGTGCAGACAATCAGCAGGGAAGTCCCACAAAAATGCGGGACCCCTCAGAGACTACACGCCAGACTCCTTTTTCTAAAAAAGAAATAGAAGCTTATTTTTTAGGTGCTTTGCATGATGGTACTTTTAGTAGTAATAAAAGATTTAGAATATCACAAAAAGGTAAAAGTTGGTTAATTATACTACAAAAATTACTTAAAAAATTGAACTATAATTCTTGGATATATAAAGAAGGTAAAGACAGAAATGTATATGTTATTGAAACATTGGCGAATTTTCTGGATTTTAAATTTGATCCTCTTGAGTTAAAAACAAAAAGAGAGAAAATTTATTATCTTAGAGGATTTTTTGATGCGGAAGGTGGAAT
>MFMW01000034.1:11158-13711 GCA_001783595.1 Candidatus Kuenenbacteria bacterium RIFCSPHIGHO2_02_FULL_39_13
AAATATAGAAGATAGATTTTATATTCAATTAGTCCAAAGTGATAAGAGTAAACTAATTAAGTTAAAGAAAATTTTGAATGACTTAGGCATTGAAACTGGCAAGATTCATAATCCAAGCAAGAAAGTAGACCCAAATTATTGGAGAATGTATGTCTTAAGTAAATCACATCAAAGATTTATTCAAGTAATTAGTTCTTGGCATCCAAGAAAAACTAATATTTTAAGAAAAAGGATGAAGATATAGTCCATGCCTTATAGCGATATAGGGATAAACATGAACAAGGCATCCGTAGCGGAAGCTGTGGATGGATCACCTCCTTTCTAAGGAGAGTATCCGCCGATGAGGCGGAAATTCTCAAACTCCGTTTTAATCTGCTACCAGCAGATCAAAATTAAATCGGAGAATGTCGAACTCCCCGATTTTACATCGGGGGGAGCGAGAATACAAATCCCTGACTTTACGTCGGGGTATAGACGTTATAACTATTAAGATGTTAAAACTTTAGTAATTAGTAAATTAGTAATTAGTGATTAGGTATTTTATATAATTAATTTTCCTAATTGCTATCCACTAGTAGGTTAATCACTTTTTTTATTTTATGTTGATGATCAGATTATCAAGGGTTGGCAAAAAGAAATATGCCACCTATAAAATAGTCATTCAGGAAAAATCCAAAGATCCTTGGGGCAATGCTTTGGAGTATTTGGGTACTTATAATCCCCATACCAAAGAATTAAAGGTAAAAAAAGATAGAATTGAATATTGGCTGTCAGTCGGGGCTAAAATGTCGGCTACGGTAAATAATCTTTTAATTAAAAATAAGATTATCAAGGGCGAGAAAATGAAGGCGGCCAAACTCAATAAAAAGAAAAATGGCGAGGAAAAAAGGGCGAAGAAAAGAAGAAAGAAGCGATAAGTCCTAAGGAAGAAGTCAAGCCTAATCCTAACCCTGAAGAAACTAAAAAAACATAACAATTTAAACCCCGCCGATGAAGCGGGGTTTTGAGTGGCAGAACCTTTTTTGGTTGATTTTTTATGGTGATTTGTGGTAGGATGAAGGTATAAAAGGCTGCGGAAAGTAAATAATAGTAAAAAATGCGGTTTCTGATTAATATATTGACTTTGAGAGATATTAATAAAAAAGAAAGGCAATTATATGAAAAAAGAACTTAAGTTAAAAAAATTCAAGTCCGAAGATCAAGAAAGAAAGTTTTGGTCTAAAATTGATTTAGCCCAACATTTTGCGCCGGCTGATTTTGAAGCGGCGTCTTTGCCAAACTTAAAACCAACCAGCCGCGCCATTTCTCTCCGTCTGCCTGAATTTGTGATTAATCGCGCTAAAGAACAGGCAAACGAAATAAATGTGCCATATCAGTCGCTTTTAAAAAGATATATTATGGACGGGATTAAACAATAATCAGTGAAAAGAAAAGTGGTGGTAGAGGGGAGAAAAATATTGAAGAGCGTAAAGAAATTGAAATAAATAAAATCATGAAAACTATTGCTTTTGTAGACGCATCAAATCTTTTTTACGGCGGAGAGAAAAGTTTGGGTTGGAAAATTGATTATCAAAAATTACTTGGCTATCTTAAAGAAAAATACGGCGTAGAAAAGGCCTTGTATTTTGGCGGCGTGGAAATTTATGATTTCAAGTTTGATTATCTTAAAAACGAAACCGTGCCGATTGGGGAGTTGGAAAAATATTTAGTTGAAAAGATTAAAGAACAAGGTAAAAGGTTGGATGATGCTAGATTACTTTTAATCAGCCGTCATCTTCAACGAGTAAAGTTTTATCTGAAATTGCAAAGTTTTGGTTATGAGATGCATTTGAAGCCGGTGAAAATGTACGAGCAAGAAGATGGCACAACCAGACGCAAAGCTAATTGTGATGTAGAGATGTGTTTTTACTTGATGAAAGAAGAAAATAACTTTGAACAAGTAATTGTTTTGTCAGGCGATGGCGATTTTTTACCGGTCTTGAAATATTTGAGAAATAATGGCAGAGAAGTGATAATTTTGGCTCGCGGTCCGCGCGCGGCGCGTGAAATTCGCCAGTTTGCCGGCAGCAAATTCAGGGATTTTACTCGTCTAGAAAGTATTATTAAATTTGAGGAAAATAAATAGAGCGGACATACGAAATATCCGCTCCACGTTTAGTGATTTAAGTATAGCAAAAGTTATCCACAATGTCAAATTAATAAAATAAGTGAAAAGAAAAGTTGTGGCCGAGGGGAGAAAAATGGTAAGGAGGGTAAGGAAATTGAGATAAAAAATAATTTGACACTATATCCTATATGATATATAATGGAAATAATCAAGAATATCGGGTTAAATTTTACCAAAACAGCCAAAGTGGTAAATCGACGGTGTTGGATTACGTGGAGAATTTAGACATAAAATCAAAAGCCAAAATTTTGAAATACATTGAGTTTTTACGCCAGCATCAAGGTTATTTAGATGAGCCCTACACTAAACATATTAAAGGTAAAATTAGGGAATTGCGGGTGGATTTTGGCCATCAAAGGCACAGAATTTTCTATTTTGCGTTTATC